>NZ_LFCS01000006.1:0-444390 GCF_001887375.1 Aeromonas sp. SCS5 | reverse complement strand
AGTTCGAGTCTCGTTTCCCGCTCCAATCACTTGTAAATGACATTCTGTTGCGGGAATAGCTCAGTTGGTAGAGCACGACCTTGCCAAGGTCGGGGTCGCGAGTTCGAGTCTCGTTTCCCGCTCCAATCTCTCTTCGAAGTCCTCATAATCCCTTTGAATTGCCCATCACATCGCGCTGCGATGATTTGTCGTATCCTGCGTTTGCCTGTTTTATCTCTTCCCCGCATATCCCAAGTCATAAGACCAAGATGTATTGCTCGCTAATAGCCTCTCGGAGATCGGGCACAACCCTTTGCGGTCGGCTAACAGACATGGCAGGGGCTGAATGACAGGCATGGGCTCGGTATAAGTTAAAACCGGGGCATTTAACCAAAACCCATAAATTTGATTTATAGCGGCCGGTGGTGGCCATAAACGGCTTGCAGGCGGGGATGGCAAGCCCGGCAAGAGCTCTGCCGATCGGGGAGGGGACATTGCGGGCAAAAAACGCGGGCAAAAAAATAGGAGGGCCGATGGCACCTCCTACATGTTCACTGGCGTGGCCTTAGATAACGGTGACGTTCTCGGCCTGCGGGCCTTTCTTGCCCTGGGTCACAGTGAACTGGACTTTCTGACCTTCAGCCAGGGTTTTGAAACCTGCGCTCTGGATGGAGGAGAAGTGAACGAATACGTCCGGACCCTGGGATTGCTCGATGAAGCCAAAACCCTTGGTTTCGTTGAACCATTTTACCTGGCCGGTGCGAATGTCAGACATGTGCAAAATCCTATCAATAACAAAATGAAACTAAGCCCTGTGGGGCTGCATTTGCCTTGCAGCAGGGGTTGGCTCATGACTGACCACGTCTCTTTGTCCCAGTAGCACGCAGAACAATCCCTGTCTAAAGCACAATCGATTGTACGTTAGCACCGATCCTTGTCAATTTGACCCCTGTCGTTTTTTGAACAAGCTAAAAATATTGTGAAGTCAGTAGCTTATTTGGCAGGGATCGGGATGTAAAACGGGAGGCCGCAGCCTCCCGTTTTGTTTTACTCCTTGAGGACGAACCCTTCGCCCTGCCGGTCATAGCGATAGATGGCCTGACCGTAGGAGCGGATCTCGACCCGCTGAATGCGGCGGCTGTCATCCACCAGAATGAAGACGGAGCGGCCCGATTGCAGGCGGGTCAGCGGCCGATCCGGCCCCTCGATGGCGATCAGGCGACTGAGCTCGGCGCCCGGCAGCTCGAACTTGCGGAAGATGGAGAAGAGAGTCTCACCGGCCTGCACATCGTGCTGCAGCCAGGTGCCATTGACCTTCTCTTCGACCGGTTTGGCGGCGGCAGGCGCACTGCCCGTGGTGCCATTGCCAACAGTCAGGGCTTGCGCCGGTACCGCCAGCGGCACTTCCAGCGAACCGGACGGCGGCGCTTTGGGCACGCTCGGGGCGGGCTCCCAGGCCAGCACCAGCAGCCAGAGCGGGATCAGGATCAGCAGACCTATGGTGTTCTTGCGCGGCAGCGGGCTGCTCAGCTTGAATTTGCCGGTGCTGGCACTCTGGCTGCGCGGGGCGGGCTGCTGCTCTTTTTTGCCAAATCGTTGGCGCAAGGACTCTGTTGCTGCATTGATACGATGGAGCAGGGATACTTGTGATTCGTCTTTGCGACGCTGCTGGGCTCGTCTGTTATGGCCACGTGGGCGACGGTCCGGGGTGGGCACGGCATTTACCTCTCACTGCATTGCCTGCCATCAGGCAAATTTCGCCGCCTATGGTAAACGGACTCGCCCCCGAGGGGGAGAGTCCTGAGGTGGAAAATTATCAGCTGAGACGAAATTGTCCCAATAATTGCTGCAATTTGTCGGCTGCCTGGCGCAGGGCCTGGCTGGCTTTGGCCGTTTCGGTCGCATCCTGAGCGATGTCGTTGGCCAGTGCGTTGGTTTTTGACAGGTTGCCGGAGACGGTCTCGGAGACCGAGCTCTGCTCTTCGGCGGCCGAGGCGATCTGGTAGGTCATGTCGTTGATGGTGGAGATGGCCTTGTAGATGCTGCCAAGCGCCTCCTCCGCCAGATCCGCTTCGCCCACCGCCTGATGGGTCAGCTGCTGGCTCTGGTTGATGGCGTTGACCGCGTTGGTCGAGCTGTGGCGGATCTTCTCGATCAGCTCCTGAGTGTTCTGTACCGCCTGCTGGGTGTTGCCCGCCAGTTTGCGCACCTCGTCGGCGACCACCGCGAAACCGCGTCCCTGCTCACCGGCCCGTGCTGCTTCGATGGCGGCGTTGAGGGCAAGCAGGTTGGTCTGATCGGCAATCCCCTGAATGACGGTGAGGATGCTGGTGATCTGCTCGCTGTCGTGGGCCAGCCCTTCCACCACTTCGGCCCCTTTACCGGCTTCTGCCGCGACCTTGTGCATCGACTGGATCACCTGCTGGAAGCGCTCCTTGCCCTGATCGGCGGCGCTTTGCGCCTGTTTGGCCGAGTCGGCGGTGTTGTTGGCGTGGGTGGCGACCTCCTGACTGACGTAGGACATCTCTTGCACCGCGGTCAGCATCTGCTCCATCTCGGCCTGATGATGCTGCAGGTTGGTGTCGGTCTGGCCGGCGATGCGGTCGGTATCGCCGGCATGGCGGTTCACTTCGCTGGCAGTCTTGAGCACATCCCCGAGCAGCCCCTGCAGTTTGTCGATAAAGCGGTTGATCCCCTTGGCCAGATCCCCCAGCTCGTCCACCGAGCGGGTGTTGAGGCGCTTGGTGAGATCCCCCTCGCCATCGGCGATATCATCCACCAGGCTGACCATCTGGCGGATGGGGCCGGTGATGCTGCGGGCGATCATCAACATGGTGACCAGCGCCAGCACCAGCACGATAAAGGCGCCGACCAGCTGTTGGGTCACGGCGGTGCGGTTCATCTCGCCCAGCTGGTTCTCCAGCTGATCGGCCCCCGCCAGCACCACCTGATAGGGCAGGGTGACGATGATGGCCCAGTTGCGGCTCATTCCCGGCACCATGATGGGGACCGAGATGCGAAACGAGTTGTTCAGCTCCTGACGCTGCAGTTCCGGCTTCAGATACTGCTGCCACTGGCTGCCCAGCACCTTCTCGGCGCTGCTGCCAAGCAGGCTGGCATCGCCGCTGGTGCCGGTGATGACGCCGGCGGCGCTAACGATCAGGGTTTCTCCCTTGCCGTCATAGATGTTGCTGTTGAGGGACTGGGCCTGACGGCTGATGGAGTCCACCGCCAGATCGAGCGCGGCAATCCCCCGGAACTGGCCATCTACCATGATGGGGGTGGTGATGGTGCTCACCAGCACCTGCTGACCGTTGATATCCACCTTGAAGGGATCGATGAGGCAGGAGCGCCCCTCCCGTTTCGGGCAGGCGTAGTAGTCGTTGGCCGGGTTGCCGAAGCTGTCGGTCTCGCTCTTCTCGATGGAGAGCAGCAGGTCGGTACCGACCTTGTCCTTGTCGCGATAGAAGTAGGGGACAAAACGCCCCTTGCTGTCGCTACCGAGGGCGGTCTGGCCAGCAAAGCTGGCATCCTGACTGTCGAAGCCGTTTGGTTCGAAACCGGCGAAGGCGCCGTAGAGCTGGGGCTCAAGGGCGAGCTGGGCCTTGAGCAGGTCGGTGGCCTGCTGACGATCGAGCGGCAGCTTGCCCTGCTGTTGCTGGGCGAAGACGCTGGCCATCTGCTGGGTGTAGGAGAGCCCCTTTTGCAACAGCTGGGTGATGGTGGCTGCTTCGGCGCGGGCGTTGGCACTGACCTTCTGCCATGCCTCCTGCTGCAGGGCGGCGCGGCTGGAGCTGATGGTCAGCTTCTGGGTCTGTTGACCGGAGTACTGGTTGAGCAGGATCAGGATGACCAGGGCTGTCGTCATGGCGATCCCGGCCATGACCAGTATTCGGGTCTGGATTGAACGGAACTGCATCGTCTCTTCCTTGTTCTTGTTGCGTGGGGCGTTGAGAGTTGTCTGGATATCGGCAGGAGGAGGCAGCTCTCCAGCGCTATGCATAGCAAATCGGAAATGGGGATTTTGTTCTGCGATCCCCTTCAAAGATCAGGGGGGGCAGGGGGGAGTTGCGCAAATTAAACCCGCTACTTTGCCCTTTGCGGCTTCATGGTTTTCCCATCCGTGATTGTCGGTGCTAAAATGCGACGGTTTTTTTAACGAATTGGCCCAAGGCCCTCTACACAAGGCTTAAAGATGAAAGTCAAAACCCGTTTTGCTCCCAGCCCGACCGGCTTTTTGCATGTCGGCGGTGCCCGTACCGCACTCTATTCCTGGTTGTTTGCAAAGAACCAGGGCGGTGAGTTTGTGCTGCGTATCGAGGATACCGATCTGGAACGTTCCACTCAGGAGGCCATCGACGCCATCATTGAGGGCATGGAATGGCTGGAGCTGAACTGGGATGAGGGCCCCTACTACCAGACCAAGCGCTTCGACCGTTACAACGCGCTGATCGACGAGATGCTGGCTGACGGCCGCGCCTACAAGTGCTACTGCTCCAAAGAGCGTCTGGAAGCGCTGCGTGAAGGCCAGATGGCCAACGGCGAGAAGCCCCGTTATGACGGCAAGTGCCGCGACCACGCCCATGATCACCCGGCCGATGCGCCGCACGTAATTCGCTTTCGCAACCCGACCGAAGGCTCCGTGGTGTTCGATGACCACGTCCGTGGCCGCATCGAGTTCGCCAACACCGAGCTGGACGATCTGATCATTCGCCGTACCGACGGCGCGCCGACCTACAACTTCTGCGTTGTGGTCGATGACTGGGATATGGAGATCACCCACGTGGTGCGTGGCGAAGACCACATCAACAACACCCCGCGCCAGATCAACATCTACAAGGCGCTGAACGCGCCGGTACCTGAGTTTGCCCACGTCTCCATGATCCTGGGTGACGACGGTGCCAAGCTCTCCAAGCGCCACGGTGCAGTCTCCGTGATGCAGTACCGCGACGACGGCTACCTGCCGGAAGCGCTGCTGAACTATCTGGTGCGTCTGGGCTGGTCCCACGGCGATCAGGAGATCTTCAGCCTGGAAGAGATGATCAAGCTGTTCAGCCTGGATGCCATCTCCAAGTCTGCCTCTGCCTTCAACACCGACAAGCTGCTGTGGCTGAACAACCACTATATGCGCAGCCTGGATCCGGCTTATGTTGCCAAGCATCTGGCATGGCACATGGAAAACCAGAAGATCGACACCAGCAATGGCCCGGCGCTGGCCGACGTGGTCACCCTGCTGGCCGAGCGCTGCAACACCCTGGTCGAGATGGCCGCCCAGAGCCGCTACCTGTTCGAAGAGTATGAAGCGATCGACGAAGCGGCTGCCAAGAAGCACCTGCGCGGCGTGGCTGCCGAGCCGCTGGCTCTGGCCAAGACCAAGCTGGCTGCACTGGATAGCTGGACTACCGAAGCGCTGCACGAGCTGATTGAAGCGACCGCTGCCGAGCTGGGTCAGGGCATGGGCAAGGTTGGTATGCCGCTGCGTGTGGCCGTCACCGGTCTGGGTCAGTCCCCGGCCATCGATGCCGTGATGGCGCTGGTGGGCAAAGAGCGTGTACTTGCTCGTATCGACCGTGCGCTGGCTTACATCGAAGCCCGCATGGCTGCCGAGTAAGTGCTGCCGATGTGGCAGGCGAGGGGATAACCCTGCTCTGCCACATGCTGAGTAGAAAAAATCCGAAACCACTGGTTTCGGATTTTTTTATGGCCATCGCACAGGCCGAGAATAGTTTGGGATAAAAAATGCCAGTCAGCTGACTGGCATTTTTGTTGGCGAAAGCCTGACTTAGTGGCCGTCTACCCAGAAGAACTTGAGGACGAACAGCAGGGCTACCACCAGCACGCAGGGGTTGATTTCGCGCCAGCGACCGGTGCCCGCCTTCATCACGCAGTAGGAGATGAAGCCCACGGCGATCCCCTCGGTGATGGAGAAGCTGAACGGCATCATCACCGCAGTCATGAAGGCCGGTACCGCTTCGGTCAGGTCTTCCCACTTAACCCGGGTCAGCTCGGAGCACATCAGCACGCCCACATAGATGAGAGCACCAGCGGCGGCATAGGCCGGCACCATGGCAGCGACCGGGGAGAAGAAGATTGCCAGCAGGAACAGGATGCCGACCACGATGGCGGTCAGACCGGTACGGCCGCCGACGGCAACGCCGGAGCTGCTCTCGATAAAGGCGGTGACCGAGGAGGTGCCCATGAAAGCGCCGCCGACCGAGCTCACGCTATCGACCAGCAGTGCCTGCTTCATGCGCGGGAAGTGGCCCTTGTCATCGGCCAGCTTGGCGCGGTTGGTGACGCCGATCAGGGTGCCGGAGGAGTCGAACAGGTTAACCAGCATAAAGGAGAAGATGATCCCGGCGAGGCTGATATCGAGCGAGCCCATCAGATCCAGCTGGCCGAACACCGGCTCGATGCTGGGGGGCATGGAGACAAAACCCTTGAAGGTAACATCGCCAAACAGCCAGCCCAGCGCCGTGGTGACCACGATGGCGATCAGCACGGCGGAATGAACGCCGCGGGCGGAGAAGATGCAGATCAGGAAGAAGCCGAGCAGACCCAGCAGGCAGGGCAGGGAGGTGAGGTTGCCCACGGTCACCATAGTCGCGGGGCTGGCCACGACGATCCCGGCGTTGTGCAGGCCGAGCAGGGCGATCAGCAGACCGATACCGGCGGTGATGCCGACCCGCAGGGTGAGCGGAATATTGCCGATCAGCCAGTAGCGCACCCGCAGCAGGGTGAGGATCAGCAGTCCCATGGCGCCCCAGAAGATGGTGCCCATACCCACTTGCCAGGAGTAGCCCATCCCGGCCACGACCACGAAGGCGAAGAAGGCGTTGAGGCCCATGGCGGGTGCCAGCGCGATGGGCAGGTTGGCGAGCAGACCCATCAGGATGCTGCCGATACCGGCGATGAGGCAGGTGGTGACAAAGACTGCCTGGGTGTCCATGCCGGCCGCAGAGAGGATCTGCGGGTTGACGAACACGATATAGACCATAGTCAGGAAGGTAGTGATGCCGGCGATCAGTTCGGTGCGGGCGTTGGTGCCATGGCCCTTCAGGGCAAACAGACGCTCAAGCAATCCTTGCCCGGCAGCCTGTGTGGGGGCCTGTTGTGGTTGATTCATGTTGGATTCCAATAGGTGACGTGAAATAAGCAGCAGGCGAGCGGGCTCCCATTCATGGGGGAGTGATGGCCCTGTTTCTGGTGGAGAAGTAACCAGACTCGTCCTGATACCGTGACAGCGCGCACATTTTTACACAGGCGACGCCGTTTACAAACCCCGGATCTGCGAAGCGGATCAATGAATGGAGCAAAAGATCAAACGTTTGCTTTTTCGCCAACAAAAAAGGTTCTCGTCGGAGAACCTTTTTGGCGCGGAGAGGGCAGAGATCAGAGAGTTTTGAAGTAGCGCTCCACCAGCTGGGCCAGCACCGAATCGAGCTGATCCTGCACTTCCCCCAGCTCGCGGCCGAAGCGGCGCAGAAAGAGGCTGGCCTGCTCCTCGCTCAGCTTGAGATCGTTGAGAAAAAACTCCTGCTCCGGCAGCTTCTTGTCATAGCGAGGGATCAGCACCCAGCTCACCAGCTCCGGCTCGACCGCTTCGAAGATTTTGGCGGCGGCAACGCAGAAGGTTTCGATGTGTTCCTTGCCATCCGGCCCGAGACAGCCGGGTTCAACCCGGATCTGGATGGTCAGTTTTTTGGTCATTTCAGTACATCCATGCAATGTTATCCGTCTTGGATTGTAAGCCAAAAGGCAACAGAAAGGGGAGCCGGAGCTCCCCTTGTGACGCTGGTCGCAGCTGCGATGGTACGGCTTGCGCCGACCGACCGCTTACTTGGCGATACGCTTGTACTTGGCGCGGTGCGGCTGGATGGCCTCGGCGCCGTAGGTCTTCTTCTTCCACTCTTCGTATTCGGTAAAGTTACCTTCGAAAAACTCGATCTTGCCCTCATCCTGATAGTCGAGGATGTGAGTGGCGATACGGTCGAGGAACCAGCGGTCGTGGGAGATGACCATGGCACAACCCGGGAACTCCAGCAGGGCGTTCTCGAGGGCGCGCAGGGTTTCGATATCCAGATCGTTGGTCGGTTCATCCAGCAGCAGCACGTTGCCGCCGGTCTGCAGCAGCTTGGCCAGGTGCAGACGACCGCGCTCACCACCGGAGAGTTCGCCAACCCGCTTCTGCTGGTCGGAACCCTTGAAGTTGAAGCGGCCGATATAGGCGCGGCTCGGGAACTCGTAGTTGCCGATGCGCAGGATATCCTGACCGTCAGCGACTTCCTCGAATACCGTCTTCTTGTCATCCATGCTGTCGCGGAACTGATCGACAGAGGCCAGCACCACGGTTTCACCTAACGTGATGGCACCGGAATCCGGCTGCTCCTGACCCGACATCATGCGGAACAGGGTCGACTTACCGGCACCGTTCGGACCGATGATGCCGACGATGGCACCCTTTGGAATGGCAAACGACAGATCGTCGATCAACACCCGATCACCATAGGATTTGCGCAGGTTGGCCACTTCCACCACCTTGTCGCCGAGGCGCGGTCCGGGCGGAATGAACAGCTCGTTGGTCTCGTTGCGCTTCTGGTAGTCGTTGGTGTTGAGCTCTTCGAAGCGAGCCATACGGGCCTTGGACTTGGCCTGACGCCCTTTCGGGTTTTGACGAACCCACTCCAGCTCTTTCTCGATGGACTTGCGACGGGCCGCTTCGGAACTTGCTTCCTGCGCCAGACGGGCGTCTTTCTGCTCCAGCCAGGAGGAGTAGTTGCCTTCCCACGGGATACCTTCGCCGCGGTCCAGCTCCAGGATCCAGCCTGCCACGTTGTCGAGGAAGTAACGGTCGTGGGTGATGGCCACTACAGTGCCTTCGTAGTCGTGCAGGAAGCGCTCCAGCCAGGCCACGGATTCCGCATCCAGGTGGTTGGTCGGTTCGTCCAGCAGCAGCATGTCCGGCTTTTCCAGCAGCAGACGGCAGAGTGCCACACGGCGGCGCTCACCACCGGAGAGGTGCTTGATCTTGGCATCCCAAGCCGGCAGGCGCAGGGCATCGGCCGCACGCTCCAGCTGGTTTTCCATGTTGTGGCCACCCTGAGCTTGGATGATGGCTTCCAGCTCGCCCTGTTCGCGGGCCAGCTTGTCAAAGTCGGCATCCGGGTCGGCGTAGGCCGCATAGACCTCGTCCAGACGGGCCATGGCGCGCTTCACCTCGCCAACGGCCTCTTCGACCGCTTCGCGTACGGTCTGCTCCGGCTCCAGCTTCGGCTCCTGCGGCAGGTAGCCGATCTTGATACCGGGCTGCGGACGGGCTTCCCCTTCGATCTCGGTGTCGATGCCCGCCATGATGCGCAGCAGGGTCGATTTACCGGCGCCGTTCAGACCCAGTACGCCGATCTTGGCGCCCGGGAAGAAGCTCAAGGAGATGTTCTTGAGAATATGACGCTTGGGCGGCACTACCTTGCCGACCCGGTTCATGGTGTAAATAAATTGAGCCATTGGCTAATTCTCTTCCTTTTCAGCAGGTTAATGTCTTGGCATTAACAGACTGATGTCGTGGTGGGGCCAGGTCGACACAGGTCAACCGGGTTCCAAAAAACCCGTCGATTGTAAACCAACGGACGAGGGGGGGCAAAGGCGGCACCCGGCTATGTCCCCCCTTTGCCAACAGGGTCACGCCTTGCTGCATCAGTCGTGCAATTTGGGCATGATGTGGGCTGCCGTTTTGTTCCGGAGCCCTCATGAACCCATCTCCTCAAGCCCCCCTGCTTGCCACCTTTTTGTGTGCCATGGGATTGGACGCCGCCCTGAGCGAAGCCCTCTGTCAGCGTTTGCCACGGCAGACGCTGCGAGCCGGTCAGGTGCTGTTAGCGCAAGGGGCCGAACAGGAGGCTGCCTTCTATATCGAAGCGGGCATCGCTCGCGCCTGCCACTACACCCGGGACGGACAGGAGCGCTGCAAGGAGTTCTACTTCGAAGGGGAGCTTTGCCTGCTCTATGACAGCTGGCTCACGGGGTCGCTCGCCCGCTACCAGCTGGAGGCGCTGACGGAGCTGCAGGTGGTGCGGGTGCCAATCGCCCTGCTGGATGAGCCCATCTGGCAGCCGGTCTGCATGTCCCTGCTGCGTCAGCAGCTCGGTTACAAGGAGCGCAAGGAGGCGTTTTTGCTGCTCCACTCCCCCGAAGAGCGTTATCGGGAGCTCTGCCACACCTTCCCCCACTGGCCGGCACGACTGACCCAAGTACAGCTCGCCAACTACATCGGCATCAGCCCGGTCACCCTGTCACGGATCCGCAGGCGCATTAACACGGGTTAATGCCACCTGCCGGTTGCCACTTCATGCTGCGCCATCCAAATGACGGACGAGGGGTGGATGATGTCGCTGTTTCTGTGGTCGCAACTGGTGGTGAGCCTGGCCTTGCAGCTCGATCTGTTGTCGTTTCAGTTGCGGGATCGTCGCAGGATCCTGGCCTGCCTGGCACTCTCCTGCGCGCTCAATGCCGGTCACTTTGCCCTGCTCGGGCAGTGGTCGGCCGCCTGCCTGTTGCTGCTGGCCAGCGTACGCTTTCTGGTGAGTATCTGGCTGGTTCGCCGCATCTTGATGTGGTTTTTCATGGGGTTGGCCTGTGCGGCAGCGCTGGCGACCTATCAGGGCGTACTCTCATTGATCGGGCTGCTGGCGAGCCTACTGCAAACCCGGGCCGCGTTTTGCCCGGATGATCGCCAGCTGCGGCGCTGGATGCTGCTCGGTACCCTCTGCTGGCTGGTCAACAACCTGCTGGTGGGCTCACCGGTCGCCGCACTGATGGAGGGGCTGTTTCTGGTCAGCAATCTGGTGGGCTACTACCGCCACTATGGCTTCCACTATTCGGCCGGTAGTGGTCATAACCATAGTTGTCGCAATCTGGAGCCGCCTTCCGAGCGGACTGGCAACTGAGTGTTCGCTCAGGGCTGCTTGTGACCAGCGAAGTAGAGCACCCGTTTGACATACTCCCGGGTCTCGTCATAGGGCGGTATACCGCCATAGCGCTCAACTGCCTTCTCACCTGCGTTGTAGGCTGCCGAGATCAGTACCCAGTCGCCATCGAAGCGGCGATCCAGCCACTTGAGATAACTGACGCCACCCTTGATGTTCTGTGCCGGATCAAAGGGTTGAGTGACACCAAAACGCTGCTGGGTTTCGGGGATCAGCTGCATCACCCCCTGCGCATTCTTGGCGGAGACGGCGCGGCTTTCAAGGTTGGATTCGGCAATGGCGATGGCCAGCACCAGCCGCACATCGACCTGATGGCGCTTGGCTGCGTGGCGCAGCATGGTGGCCAGCTTCTGTTTGCCTGGTGACTGGCGTGCCAGATAGGCTTCGACATTGAACGGTGTGCTGGGCAGGGCGAAATAACTCCCTTGTCCGCCGCGCATGCCGACACCGCACTGATCGTCCATGGGGGCATTGCCGACCCGCGGGTTGTAGTAGCGGCTGGCCTGCTGGTTGCCAAGGCGCATCGCCATGGCGAGATAGCTGTTGGCCATTTTCGCGCTGCGCACCGAGGCGGGGCCGGTGGCGAGCAGACGGCCGATCCGGAAGTAACCTTCGGGATTACCGGTGCTGGCGGCTACGCAGTAGAGGGCTATCGCCTTTTGCAGATTGCCGCTGTGCTGGGCTGCCTGCCCCTGCCTGAGTGCCGTCATTGCCCTGGGGGCTTGTCTGAAATCCCTGCTCTGTGCCGTCTGCGGAATGCCCGCCAGTAGCGACGACAAAAAAAGCAGCAAAAACAGTCCGTTTTCGCTGATCTTCCCCATCGTTTATCTCCTGCTTGAGTAGAGAAGATATAGAGGAACATGGCTGCCATCGCCATGAAAGCAGTGGATCCTGTTGTTATAGCGGGGGGATTTCAGAGAGCAAAATGGTATGGAACTAACGGCATTGCGAGAGTTTCATACCATTTTTCATCGGGTTAGAAGTCGTGGTGATACTCATGCTCATCCAGGTCGGCGGGAGGAAGCGCGCGATAGAAGCTGCCAATTTCGCTGACAACCCAGAGCGAAAGCAGGATCAACATGCTGATAAGGGGAAGCAGGGTGTGATTCTGGGTCAGGGCATAGGCCGCGATGGCGGCGCCAATCAGGAGAAGGGTTCGGATCATGAGGTGGCTCCTTGTCGTCATGGGGGTGTTGCGTGGCCACGGACAGAGCGCCTGGGGTCGGGAGTATCTCCCGGGTGGCACGAAGCGAAGTGAGTATATCGCGTCATGCCGCTGCCGGTCCGTGGTGTCATCACACTTTCCATAGTCATGGGTTTCGTATCGAGTTGGGCCCCGCCAGATGCGGGGCCAGTAATGGTTTGACGGTTAGAAGAAACCGCCGTTGTTATCGTCACTGTCGGTCCAGCCGCCACTCTGGCTATCGTCGTCGAGAAAACTGCCGCCATCATCGGGAGGTGAATCCCAGCCGTCCCAGCGTACCGGTTCCGCATCGACCGAATTGGTAATGGGCGCTGGCTCTATGATGTCGATGATCTCCTCGGGCCGGTTGCTGTGAAACAGTCCGCCGATCATGTCGGCCAGCATGACTCCGCCGGCAACCCCGGCTGCGGTTTGCAGGGCGCCACCGAGAAAGGAGCTGGTACGGGAAGCGGGTTGGGCAGGCGCCGTTGCCGGTGGCGGCGTGAAGCGCGGGGGCGGAGTGTTCTCGCCACCAAACAGGCCGGAGAGAAAACTGCCGCCGCTCGAACTGCTTTGGCTTGCCTCCAGCTCCTTAACTCGCTCGTTGAGGCGAGTAAGGGCAGCCTGCTGGATCAGCAGCGCCTGGGTCATGTAGTAGGGGGCATCGGGCTGCTGGGCCAGATGCTGGCGGATCAGCTGATCCGCTTGTTGGTCTCGCTTGCTATCCCTGGCTTGCGCTTGCTTGAGGCGGTCGAACAGTCCATCGATCAGACCCTGTTCCTGCTGTTGCATCTCAAATCCTCGCTATGGTGCGCAGACAGTGCGTTCAGCCATCCTAAAACGCGTGGCAAGCCAGTGGTACCGGATTAACTCATCGGCGACCAAGGGCTGCAGCCCGACAATTTCACGCGCCGGGTTGGTAGTAGTCGAGATACCAGCGGACGAACGCGGCGACCCCCTCCTTGATGGAGGTGGCGGGGCGCAGGCCGGTGAGGGTATGGAGGGGCTCGCTATCGGCCCAGGTGGCGTGCATGTCACCCGCCTGCATCGGCAGCATTCGCTTGATGGCGGGTTTGCCGAGGGCCTCTTCCAGCGCCTCGATAAAGTCGAGCAGCCGCACCGGCTGACCATGACCGATGTTGAGGATGCGGTAGGGCGCGGCGCTCTCGGCAGGAGTCTGCTCGCTGGCGTGCCAATCGGGATTGGGACGGGGCGGCAGGTCGGCGACGGCGAGGATCCCTTCGACGATGTCGTCGATAAAGGTGAAGTCGCGGCTGAGATCGCCGTGGTTATAGACGTCGACAGGCTCGCCCGCGAGGATGGCGCGGGTGAACTTGATGATGGCCATGTCGGGCCGACCCCAGGGGCCGTAGACGGTGAAAAAGCGCAACCCTGTGGTGGGCAGGTCATAGAGCGTGGAATAGGCGTGAGCCATCAGCTCGCCACTCTTCTTGGTGGCGGCGTAGAGGGAGACCGGGTGATCCACCGGCTGCTCGGTGGTGAAGGGCATCTGGTCGGTCAGACCATAAACCGAGCTGGAGGAGGCGTAGAGCAGATGCTGGATGCCGTGCTGGCGGCACCCCTCCAGCACTGTCAGCATGCCGGTGAGGTTGCTGTCGGCGTAGGCAAACGGGTTTTCCAGCGAGTAGCGTACCCCCGCCTGCGCCCCCAGATGGATCACCCGCTCGAAGCCATGACGGGCAAAGAGAGCCGCCATCGCTTCGCGATCCGCCAGATCGACCCGTTCGAAGTGGAAATGGGGGAAGCCAGCCAACTGCGCCAGTCGCGCCTCTTTCAGACTCACCTCGTAGTAGTCGTTGAGATTGTCGATGCCCACCACCCGATGACCTGCCGCGCAGAGCCGGCTGGCCACGTGAAAACCGATAAAACCGGCGGCCCCGGTCACCAGCCAGCTCATGATTGCACCTGTGCGAGAGGAAGGTGAGGGCGCCCGATGGCGTAGTAGCAAAAGCCCTGCTGGTGCAGGCGAACCGGATCGTAGAGGTTGCGCCCGTCGATGATGACGGGGCTGGCGAGCAGGCTCTTCATCCGGGCAAAGTCGGGGACGCGGAAGGATTGCCACTCGGTGCAGATGAGCAGGGCATCGGCCCCCTCCAGTGCAGATTCCTGAGTCGGGCAGAGCAGAAGATCTGGTCGCTCGCCGTAAAGTTCGCGAGCGCGAGCCATCGCCTTGGGATCAAACGCCTGTACCCTGCCGCCAGCGGCCCAGATGGCGGCCAGCAGCGGGCGGCTCGGTGCTTCGCGCATGTCGTCGGTGCCGGGCTTGAACGCCAGTCCCCACAGGGCAAACGTGCGGCCGTGCAGATCCGGGCCGAAGTGACTCAGCAGCCGCTTGGCCATCTTCTGCTGCTGGCGCTGGTTGACCTGTTCGACCGCGGCGAGCAACGGGGCGTCGCAGTCGACGCAGCGGGCTGTGTGCAGCAGGGACTGGATATCCTTGGGGAAGCAGGAGCCGCCATAGCCGCAGCCCGGGTAGAGAAAGTGGTAACCGATGCGGGGATCGGCCCCCATCCCCTGGCGCACCGCCTCGATATCGGCCCCCAGCTCCTCGGCGAGTGCCGCCATCTCGTTCATAAAGGAGATGCGGGTGGCCAGCATGGCGTTGGCGGCGTACTTGGTTAGCTCGGCACTACGCAAATCCATCACCACGATCCGGTCGTGATTGCGGTTGAAGGGGGCGTAGAGGACGCGCAACTGCTCCAGCGCCGTCTCGCTGTCACAGCCGATGATGATGCGATCCGGCCGCATGCAGTCGCTGACAGCAGCCCCCTCCTTGAGAAACTCTGGATTGGCGGCCACGTCGCACTCAAGAGCTACACCACGCTCGGCCAGCTGCGCCTGAATATGTTGCCGCACCTGCTGCGCCGTGCCGACCGGCACGGTGCTCTTGGTCACCACCAGCTTGGGGCGGCTCATCAGCCGGCCTATGGTGTCGGCCACCGTCAGCACATGTTGCAGATCGGCAGAGCCATCCTCATCTGCGGGTGTGCCTACGGCGATGAGCTGCAGGTCTGCGTGTTCGACTCCGACTGCCGGATCGGCAGAGAAGTGCAGACGACCACTGGCCAGATGGCTCTCGACCAGCGGAGCCAGCCCCGGCTCGTAGAAGGGGATTTGGCCCTGCCGAAGCGCGGCGATCCGCCCCTCATCCACATCAATGCAGCAGATCTGATGGCCCACCTCGGCCAGAACGGCGGCCTGAACCAGCCCGACATAGCCTGTGCCAAAAATGGTGACCTTCATGGAAAACGCCTCTTGCTGCGGATGGGATGCGGGGTATCAGAGGCCGGCATGCTGCATCTTGGTGCAGCGAGTGTCAATGCCGGATGACAGGCACCAGATTGGGGCGTGCAGCCCCCTTGTTGTGATCATTTTCACAAAAAATAGACTGGACCTCATAACGAAGCCCTGCCGACAGGGCTCGCAGCCTGCCGAATAGGGCAGGCGTCAGACACTCTCTCTTTACTTCGCTTGGATACAGGTTATGGACAACACCTCGACTCGTACTGCCCATCCCGTCTATGAGGATGTGCTGGCCCTGCTGACCGCGGCAGGCTTCGTCTCCCTCGGCATCTTCCTGTTTCATCAGGTGGGCCTGCTCACCGGCGGCACGGCCGGGCTGGCGCTGCTGCTGCAACAGGTGACGGGGATCAGCTTTGGCCTGCTCTTCTTCGGTATCAATCTGCCCTTCTACGCGCTCGCCTGGCTCAGAATGGGGCCGCGCTTTACTCTCAATACCTTCGTCTCGGTGGCGGCGGTCTCCTACATGACCGATCACCTCAACGGCGTGTTGCAGATCGGCAAGATAGAGCCCCTCTATGCGGCGCTAATCGGCGGCACCCTGATCGGTATGGGGCTGCTTATCATGTTTCGCCACAAGTCGAGTCTGGGGGGCTTCAATATTCTGGCGCTCTTTATTCAGGATCGCTTTGGCATTAGGGCGGGCAAGCTGCAGATGGGGCTCGATTGCGCCATCGTCATCGCCTCGTTCTTCGTGGTACAGCCCTGGATTCTGGCTCTCTCCATCGTGGCGGCGGTTATCTGTAATCTGGTGTTGACACTTAACCACAAGCCGGGCCGCTACCAGATCGCCTGACGGTTGGCAGATTGACCCGATAGCACGAGGCGGCCAGATGGCCGCCTCGTCTGTTTCTAGCCTGGCGTTTGTTCGCTGCGCCTAGCTTGCCTGTTCCAGCCTGCTGTCGCCGCTCGTAGCGTTGCTGCTGATGGAACTGCCGCTGATGGCGTGACTACCGACGGTGAGCGGGGTGTGACAGGCCACCTGATGATGGGCCTCATCGCACACCTCCAGCCTGGGCGCCTTGCTCTTGCACAGCTCGGTCGCATGGGGGCAGCGTTGGTGGAAGTGGCAGCCGCTTGGTGGCGAGATGGGGGAGGGCACATCGCCGGTCAGCAGGATGCGCTGGTTGCGCCTGCGCGGGTCCGGCACCGGAATGGCGGAGATGAGCGCTTGGGTATAGGGGTGGCGCGGCGCCAGATAGAGCGACTGGGCATCCGCCAGTTCGACGATCCGTCCCAGATACATCACCGCAATGCGATCCGAGATATGTTTCACCACCGACAGATCGTGGGCGATGAAGATGATGGCGAGCTGCATCTCCCGCTGCAGGCTGAGCAGCAGGTTGACGATCTGCGACTGCACCGAGACATCGAGGGCCGAGACTGCCTCGTCGCACACCAGCAGCTTGGGCTTGAGGGCGATGGCGCGAGCGATGCCGATCCGCTGGCGCTGACCGCCGGAGAACTCGTGGGGGTAGCGATCCACCGCGCTGCCCGGCAGGCCCACTTTTGCCAGCAGCTCCTGCACCCAGCCGCGCCGCTGTTCAGTGTTGCCTTTACCGTGGATGATAAAGGGCTCCTCCAAAATCTGGCCCACGGTGTGGCGGCTGTTGAGGGATTCTGCAGGGTCCTGAAACACCATCTGCATCTCCTGACGCAGGGATCGCATCTCCTTCGGGCTGAGGGCGGTGATGTCGCGCCCCTCGAAGGTGATGGTGCCCGCGGTCGGCTCGAACAGCTTGAGCAGGCTGCGCCCGAGGGTGGACTTGCCGCAGCCCGATTCACCCACCAGCCCCAGCGTCTCCCCCTGTTTCAGGTCGAAGCTGATGCCATCCACCGCGTGAACCGTATATTGCTTGCGCAGGAACCCGCCTCCCAGCCGGAAGTGCTGTTTCAGATCCCTGACCGATAACAGAGTGCTCATACGGTCAACTCCTTCCAGTAGTGACAGGCGACATGGTGGCGCAGATTTAACTGCTCCACCGCCGGAATGGCGCTGATGCAGAGATCGGTTGCATGGGGGCAGCGGTTGGAGAAGCGGCAGCCAGCGGGCATCTCGTGCAGGGCTGGCACCTGTCCCTTGATGGTCTTGAGCAGGCTCTTGGGCTCATCCTCAAGGCGCGGGATTGAGCTTATCAAGCCGTGGGTATAGGGGTGACGGGGGTGGTCAAACAGTTCGAACACGTCGGCCTGCTCTACCGCCCGCCCGGCGTACATCACCACCACCTCGTCGCACAGCTCCGCCACTACCCCCAGATCGTGGGTAATAAAGATGATGGCCATCCCGGTCTGGGCCTGCAGCTCTTTCATCAATTCGAGGATCTGGGCCTGAATGGTGACATCCAGCGCCGTGGTCGGCTCGTCACAGATAAGCAGGTCTGGCTCGCAGGAGAGCGCCATGGCGATCATCACTCGCTGGCGCATGCCGCCGGAGAGGTTGTGGGGATAGACCGCAAAGCGCTGGGCCGGTTCCGGGATCCCCACCTTCTGCAGCATGGCGATGGCCGCAGCTTTGCGCTGGGCCTTGTCATACTCGGGGCGATGGAGGCGAAACACCTCCATCAGTTGCTCCCCCACCGTCTGCACCGGGTTGAGGGCCGTCATCGGCTCCTGAAAGATCATCGAGATGCGGTTGCCGCGCACCTTGTACATCTGATCCGGCGCAAGCGACAGCAGCTCCTCCCCCTGAAAGCGGATGGAACCGGCCACCACCTGACCGTGGGGCTTGGGCAAGAGCCCCATGATGGCGAGTGAAGTGACACTTTTGCCACAGCCAGACTCGCCGACGATCCCCAGCGTCTGACCCGGGGCCACCTTGAAGCTGACCCCGTCGAGCACCTTGATCTTGCCGTCATCGACGGCGAACTCCACCTCGAGATTGCTTACCTCAAGAATCGAGGCTTGGTGCTGGCCGTGATCAACGGCGAACTCACCCCCGTTATCCGGTACGTCAAGAATGGGGGCCTGGGTGTTGGGCATAACTGCTGCTCCCTTCGCAATGGCCTGAATATCAATGACGTGCATAGGTCTTGTCGAGCAGGTTGATGGGCGCCAGCGCCTCCCCTGCCTCCTTGGCGTTGCGGGTCTCTTCCTTCACCTTGGGATCGAGCCAGAGCAGACCGCCACTACTGTGAGGATAACCGTCCATCGGCCAGTAGAGCAGATCCGGCGTGTTCTTGGTGGCAGGCACTTCCGGCAGCATCACATAACGCCAGCTGCTGGCCCGCACATAGTTGAGCTGCACCCCGGGCACGAAGATGGCGAGGTCATAGATGCGCTGCTGGATCTGCTGGGAGAGCTTGGCCCGCTTGGCCATGTCGAATTCGACGTTGTAGGCATCGATCAGCGCGTCGAGCTCCTTGTCAGCCACGTTGAACAGGTTGTTGGTCTGCGGTTTGTTGGCGTTGGCGGAGTGGAAAAACTCCCAATATTGCGGATAGAGACCGCCGCCGCCCCAACCGAGCCAGGCCGCCTCGTGTTTCTTCTCCAGCATCACCTTGAAGCCGGTGGCGCCATCCACCAGATTGAGCTCCAGATCCAGACCCGCTTTCTTGGCCTCTTCTTTCAGCACGGTCAGTCGCTTGGAGTGCTCCTGACTGGTGTAGGTGAGCGCCAGCGTCAGCCGCTCACCCTTCTCATTTTGCAGGATGCCGTCCGGCCCCGGCTTGTTATAGCCACCCTTGGCAAAGTACTCCCGCGCCTTGCCAATGTCATAAGCCCGCTCCGGCAGCGTGATGTCAGTGAACTCGCCAAAGCCCGAGTCAAAGGTGGTGGCTCTGTCATAGTCGCCGCGCAGCACGGTCTCGATCATCTTGTCGATGTTGAAGGCGTGCTGGATGCCGAGGCGCACGTTTACGTCCGCCAGCTTGGGGTTGGCCACATTGAGGTGCACCCCCTGACCGCCCTGTTTGGTGTCGGTCATGGCCATCACCTTCTGCACGTACCCCTTCTTGTACTCCGGGGTGACCGCTTTTTCATGCCACCAGTTGGGCAGGATCATCTCGAAGGTATCGATCTCCCCTTTCAGGAAGTGGCGGAAGGCGATGTTGTGGTCGCGGATCACCTGTACCTTGATGGTGTCGATGTTGAATCTGTGCTGGTTATAGCGATCGTCTTTTGCCCACCAATCCTTCTGCTTGCTGAAGGTGACCGACTTGCCCTTCTTGACGTCGCTGATCACGTAGGGACCTGTGGTGGGCACCACGGCCCAGTTGTACTGCTTCACCCAGTTAGGGGTCAGCTTGTAGTAGTGCTTGGGCTGGGGCCACAGCTCGGTGGTGTTGAGCAGGTCCATCTTGGCCTTGCGGTTGCCCGCTTTGACCATAATGGTGTGATCATCGATCTTCTCTACCGCGACCACTTCAGTGGTGTAGTAGTTGTTGAACCAGGGCCCCTTGATGTGTTTGGAGCGCATCATCTCGTAGCCGAAGGTGTAGTCATCGGCATTGACCGGCTTGCCATCCGACCATTTGGCGCGTGGATCCAGCTTGAAGTAGACGGTTTGGCTGTCTGGCGCGATGGCCCAGTGGGTCGCGAGCGACGGAATGGGGTTGCCGGTATTGGGGTGAAAGCTGATGAGCCGCAGTTGGTTATCCATGATGAAGGAACGGAACGAGCCGTTGGAGTCAGGTCCCACGGTGCGAAACGTCAGCGGAAAGCTGTCCACAAACATATTGAGGCTGCCGCCCGGCAGCGCCTTGGGGGAGGCGAACACAGGATCCGTGTCGTTGGTCTCCCATTTGAGATCCGCGGGCAGGCTGGCCGCCCAGACCCAGGATCCGTTAACCAGCACAAAGAGAGCACCTATCCATTTGATTTTATTTTTCATGTTTGACTTCCAGGTCTGACCCCTGCACTGGGGGTCTTGATTGATAACGGGATTATCCCTTGCCCCGGGACCGCCGGTGGGGGTGGTCCGTCCTGCATTAATGACTGTTTGTTACCCGGCGCCTGCCGATGCGCGTTGGTAGCGGCTGGCTTACTGGTAACGGGTAAATTTGCGCGGATCGAATGCCTCGCGGATCGCCTCGCCGATGAAGGAGACCATGATCAGCACCAGACTCACCGCTGCCACCACCGAGCTGACGATCCAGATGGCGTCGAGATTGTTGATCCCCTGCGAGAGCAGCTCCCCCCAGCTCGGGGTTGGTGGTGCCAGCCCGAAGCCCAGATAGTCGAGCGCCGTCAGGGTGGAGATATTGCCCACCACGGCGAACGGCGCCAGGGTGACGATCATCATTAGGGTGTTGGGCAGGATGTGGTGGAAGATGATGCGTCCGGTGCTTGCCCCTTGCGCCCGCGCTGCCATCACATAGTCCCGCGCCCGCTCCTTGTAGGTGAGGGTGCGCATATACCAGGTGATCCCCATCCAGCCGAACAACACGTTGATGGCTACAAACAGGCCGAAGTTGGGTTTGGCTAGCGACACCAGAATCATGATGACGTAGAGAAACGGCACCTGGGACCAGATCTCGATAAAGCGTTGCAGGATGAGATCAAAGCGGCCGCCAAGAAACCCCATCAGACAGCCGATGGTGACCCCGATGGCGTAACTGGCCGCCAGCGCTATAAAGGCAAAGCCGATGGCGATGCGAAAGCCGTATACCAGCCGTGCCAGCACGTCGCGACCGCTGGCGTCGGTGCCGAGGAAGTGGCGCTCAGCCATGCTCGGAGCATAGGGCGGGTAGGCATCCTCCTTGAAATCCTGCTCGTAGGGGTTCCAGGGTACCGGTGGCAACAGCACCCAGTCACCCTGACCCTCTGCTGTAAACTTGGCCTTGAGCTGGCGGTAGTTGGTTTCGTACTCATAATCGAGCCCGAACTGCTGACCGGGGATCACATCGCCATAGGTGGGGAAGTGCAGTTGGCCCTGATAGCTCACCATCAGCGCCCGGCTGTTGACCAGCAGCTCCGCCAGCAGGGAGAGTAGTACCAGCGCAGTGAAGATGATGAAGGAGTAGTAACCGCGCTTGATCGACTTGAAGCGCTTGAGTTTTTTCAAGGTAACCGGATTGAGCTTCATGATCAGTCTCCAAACCGCACGCGCGGATCAACAAGGGCAACGCAGATATCGGAGACGATATTGCCCATCAGCATCAGCATGGAGGTGATGGCCAGAATGCCCATCACGGTGGGGTAGTCCCGCTCGACGATCGATTCATAACCGAGCAGGCCGATGCCGTCGATGTTGAAGATGGTCTCGATGAGAAAAGATCCGCCAAAGAAAACGGTAAGCACAGACCCCAGGTGACTGGCGATGGGGATGAGGCTGTTGCGCATGGCATGGTCGGTGACCGCCTTGCGAAACGGCAACCCCTTGGCCACGGCGGTGCGCACATAATCTGCCGACAGGTTCTCCATTAGACTGTTTTTCATGGTCATGGTGAGGATGGCGAAATCCCCGATGGCGTAGGCGATAAGCGGCAGCAACGCGTGGGCAAAGACAGTGCGGATCTGATCCCAGCTGCTGGTCATCGAGTCGTACTCGTCCCCCGGAAAACCGCCCATCGGCAGCCACTCCAGATGAAACGCAAAGACGGTGATGAGAAAGATCCCCACAACGTAGGCAGGCAGGGCATAGGCCATGTAGATGAGCATGGAGCTTAACGAGTCGAAGCGGCTGTTGTGCCTGAGCGCCTTGGCCACCCCGAGCGGGATGGAGACCGCATAGCTTAGCA
Organism: Aeromonas sp. SCS5; assembly: GCF_001887375.1. Lineage (NCBI taxonomy): Bacteria > Pseudomonadati > Pseudomonadota > Gammaproteobacteria > Aeromonadales > Aeromonadaceae > Aeromonas > Aeromonas sp. SCS5. The sequence goes on along the minus strand of NZ_LFCS01000006.1, from coordinate 422,248 downwards.
GAAAGGTCGCCAGTCCGAAGAAGGCGGTGACGGGGAGCCGATCCTTGATGAGATCCCATACCGGCTCGTAATAACGGGTTGATTCGCCCAGATCGAGTACCGCCAGCTTTTGCAGCCACTCCCAGTAGGCGATCAGCATTGGCTTGTCGAGACCATAGAAGGCCTTGAGCTCCTCGATCTGTTCATCGGAGAGGGCCTGCGCCCCCTTGCTGCCACTGGCGCGGCCAGATTCATTCTGGGAAACCTGGGCTTGCAGCAGCATGCGTTCGACCGGTCCGCCCGGCACGAAACGGGTGATGGTGAAGACGAGCAGGGTGATACCGAGAAACGTCGGGATGATCAAAAGCATCCGGCGTAGGAAATACGACAGCATGGTGGAACCTCGTCCTTGTTGTTCTTTTTGCGACCAGTCAAATCCGGTGACGGGCCTGTCCTTCCTGGAATTACGCGCTGGATTGGTTGCCAAACAGCAGACAATCCGCTTGGCCACTGTAAAAGCTCTGCAACAAAAATCAAGTACAAGGAAATGGAAAACTGGGGAAAATGACCCGCTGAGACCCAAATTACCGAGAAATGATGTTTTTTATCTGAAAAGCGAAAATAAAAACAAAATGCTACGGCTCAACATTATTTTAAAAAATATAAACAGCTGTTTATTTTAACTTTTAACAAGTGTAAGTATTTGATTTGAGTGATATTTATTGGGGTTGGTGAAATTGAGTGAAAACGATATCATCTCGATGGCTATATCTGTTATCCCTATGAAACAGGTCAGGTTCAACCCTCATGAAGTTAGTGTTTTATTCTTATTAAGGCCGGTAAGTCGAAATAAGATATAAATAGACAGCACGTTAACTAATAAGTTCATCAATTTTTAATTCAGCGCCATTCACTGCATTTAACAATGCCTTTACATTGGTTTGGTCGTATTTGGCAGAATTATTCACTAATTATATCGGTCGAAATTAATACACTCCGCTTATTCTAACGTCTGACCTCACCACACCCATGCTCCATTGACGCCGCTAGTCAAAGATTGATAAGCCTTACGCATCGCTCCAAAGAGGGCGGTATCAGGAAGCAAACAATAAACAACCAGGAAGGATATAAGCGATGCTTAGGAAGAGCAGAATCTCTGCTGCGATTGCGTTCGCCTTGGCGAGCCTTGCGGCAGCCCCATCTGTATCTGCCGAAGAAGGGCAGAACGTCGAAAAACTGCAGAAAATCAAGGTTACTGGCTCCCGTATCTCCCGTGTCGATGTCGAGGGCGCAACTCCTGTTGTTGCTGTCAGCAAGGTGCAGATCGAACAGTCTGGTCAGCAGACTGTGGCGGATTATCTGAAACAGGCCTCTTACAACTCCTTCGGCGGTTTCTCCCCTTCATCCGGCAGTTCTGCCCAGTCACAAGCTACCGTTGGTTTGCGTGGCCTTGGGGAAGATCGCACCCTAGTGCTGCTCAATGGCAAGCGAATTGCTGGCTCTCCTACCATGGGAGGCACTGCCATCAACCTCAACACCATCCCAATGGCGGCGGTTGAGCGAGTGGAAGTGAACCTGGATGGCGGCTCCGCGCTCTACGGTTCTGATGCCATCGGTGGCGTTATCAACGTGATCCTCAAAGAGGGTTTTGAAGGCTTGTCATTCCAGGGGCGTGTCGGTTCCCCAAGCGAAGAAGGTGGGGATGAGAAGAGCGGTTCCATCGTCAGTGGCGTTTCGGGTGAGAAGGGCGCCTTGATGATGGTCTACGAGCACGATGTCAAAGACGAGATCTACTACAAGGATCGTGACTATCTGGCCAAGCAGGGGGCTGAGTCCCCTAGCCTGTATGGTCGCAATATCAAGGGGGTAGACGCGACAACTGGCAAGACGGTCACCCGTACTCTGAATGGGGTTGACTGTGAAGGCACTGGTCCCGGTTTCGTCACCAAGGGCACGGCTTGCCGTTTCGACTTTGCCAAGGTCGCAGCCAAAACCGCTTCACGCACCCGTGATACAGTCTATGTGAACGGTCGTTACCATATCAATGACAGTGTGGATTTTGTGCCGCAGATGATTGGTTCTCGCGTCACCAGTTTTGGTCGATTCGCGCCTGCTGCCGGTGCCTTCACCGTGGATGGTTCCACCCCCGAAAGTGCCGCTGTCCTCTCAGCCAACAACTTCAGCACCGCCAAAGCCGCTACCGTTTACTACCGTTTCAGCAACGTCGGGCCCCGTGACAACGATGTAACCGACTTGACCGGTACCCTGAATCTCGGTTTTGAGGGCACCGTTCCGACCGAAACAGTAGGGGATGTGGAGTGGAACGCCGGTTACATGTACTCCAAGACCGACAACCAGAGCATTGGTAATGGCTATGTTCTGGAACCGGCTGTCCAGACCCAGGTCAACAGCGGCAAGTTTGTCAATGGCAGCTTCTCCGCTGACGCCACCAAGGATCTCTCCTATACCACCAGCCGCAACTCCAAGATGGACTTCTTCCAGTGGTATGGCGGTCTGGGCTGGGAGATGGGCGCATTGCCTGCTGGCCCCGTCAGCTGGTACTTGGGCGCCGAGTATAACGACTGGGTTTACTCCGATACCTATGACAGCCAGTCCGAAGCGGGTAACGTACTGGGTTCATCCGGTAACTCCGGTGGTGGTGTGCGCGATGTGTTTGCCACCTATATCGAGAGTCTGATCCCCATCACCGAACAGATCGAGCTGAACCTGGCGGGGCGTTACGACAAGTACAGCGATTTTGGCAGCGCCTTCTCGCCCAAAGCGAGCCTGCGTTATCAGCCGCTCGACCAGCTGATGTTCCGAACCTCCTGGTCCCAGTCGTTCCGTGCGCCGGGTCTGAACGATCTTTACGCGGCGGATGCCGAGTCAGCTGACTTTGCCAAGGACTATGTCTATTGCCAGGCAAATGGTGTGGCCAACTGCTCTGAAGAGCAGTATATGACCACTCGTCAATCCAACAAGAACCTGAAGGAAGAGACAGCCAATACCTTCACTATCGGTACTGCCTACAACCCTCTGGACAACCTGAACCTGTCGCTTGATTACTACTACATCAAGATTGATGACGTGATCCAGCTGGCCACCACCCAGACCCAGTTCTATCAGGAGCTCAACACCGGCAGCAACCCGAACGTCATCCGTGACGCCAACGGTGATGTCGAGATGGTCTATGCGGGCATGGTCAACCTGGGGCAACTGAAGACCAGTGGCATCGACTTCAAGGCGGACTACAAGTACGACTTCAACTCCTTCACCCTGCGTTACGACTTTGGCAGCAGCTACATCCTGAAGTATGAAGAAGGTCTGTTTGCTGGCGGCCCAATGGTCGACAAGAAGGGCTGGAATGGTAAACCCGACTTCCGCTTCAACTCCGGGATCGGTGCCAACTTCCCGCAGTTGTGGAATCTGGATACCTACCTGAGCACCAACTATATCGACTCACAGAGCCAGGATTATGTAGATGGCAAGGAAGAGGGTCATATCGCCTCCAACACCGTCTGGAACCTGAACGTAGCCGTCGATACCAGCTGGAATGCCAAGATCCAGACCGGCGTGAAGAACATGTTCAACCGCGGACCTTCCCTGTCGAGCGATGGCTTCACCTATGAAGAAGACCTCTACAGCATCGACGGTCGCGTCTACTACATCGACTACACCCAGAAGTTCTAATCAACCCCGTTGATATACAACCTCAGCCGGCCCGGTCGGGCCGGCTGTGCCCAACGTCCAAGGAAGTTACGGAGATAGGGTAATCCTATGAAGACAAGGACCATTACAATGAAGAAAGCGCTCCTTGGCAGCCTGGTTTCGGCCGCCTTGTTGACCAGCTTCAGTCTGAGTGCCGCCACTGTCGGTCAGGCCGTGGACGCTCAAGTCGCCACCAATAATGCAGCCAAAGTTTCCCAGCAGAAAATCGACAGTTATGCCGAATCTGCCGAGTCTGCACTGGCCCAGTACAAGGCCGCCCTGCGTCAGGTCGACAGTCTGCGCACCTACAACGAGCAGGTGGGCAAGATGGTCGAATCCCAGAGCGCCGAGCTGGCCTCGATGCAAAAGCAGATCGCCCAGATTGATCAGACCAGCACCGAAGTGGTGCCGCTGATGCTCAAGATGATCGACTCCCTCGAACAGTTTGTGTCACTGGATCTGCCGTTTCAGAAGGTCGAGCGGGAGGACCGCGTAGCGGCTCTGACCGACCTGATGAATCGGGCCGATGTCACCATCTCTGAGAAGTACCGCAAGATCCTGGAGGCTTACCAGATCGAGGAGGGCTTCAGCCGCACCATCGAGTCCTACAAGGCGAGCCTGGACAAGGATGGCAGCGAGAAGACCTACGAGTTCCTGCGCGTTGGCCGCATTGCGCTGCTTTATCAGTCCCCGGATGGCAATGAGACCGGCATGTGGAACAAGAAGACTCGCCAGTGGGAAGAGTTGCCCCAGGAGTATCGCAGTGCGGTTGAACAGGGCCTTCGCATCGCCAAGAAGCAGGCGCCTCCCGCGCTGATCAAGCTGCCGGTTCAAACAGCGGAGAAAGCATCATGAAAGGAATCAGACTTGCTATTGCCTCCCTGATTGCGGGAGCAACCCTGGTCACCCTGCCGGTGACTGCCGCCGAAAAACTGGTGGATCTCAATGCGCTGCTGAACCAGGTCAAGACATCCAGCCTGAGCGAATCCCAACTCAACAAGGAGCGGGAAGCCCGCTTCCTGGCTGACAAGAACGAGCAGGGGGCGCTGCTGGCCAAGGCCAAGGCCGAGCTGGCTGCCGAAACCGCCAAGGGCGAGCAGCTCAAGGCAGCCTTCGATGCCAATGACAAGCAGCTGACCGAGCTGACTGAAACCCTTCGCCAGCGTTCTGGCAACATGGGTGAGATGTTCGGGGTGCTGCGTCAGTTTGCCGGTGAGTTCAAGGGGATCTTCAACGCCTCCGCCCGTCGGGTCGAGCATCCGGAGCAATCTGCCTTGCTGACCCGTCTGGCCGAGAGTAAAGAGCTCCCCTCCAGCGACGATCTGGAAGCGTTCTGGACTACCACCCTCAGCCGCATGGTTGATGGTGGCAAGGTGAGCCAGATCCCGGCGACCGTGGTTTATGGCGAGGGCAACCAGGCCGAGAAGACCGTCACCCAGATCGGTGAGTTCAACACCGTCTCCGAAGGCAAGTACCTCACCTTCGTGCCGGAGACCGGCAAGTTCGAGCAGCTCTCTCGTCAACCTGACAAGGGGGTGCTGGAACCTATCGCCGAGTTTGAACAGGGTGGTGACGGGGTCAAACCCATCTTCATCGACCCGTCTCGCGGCGTGATCCTCTCTTTGCTGGTGCAGTCACCGACTCTCAAGGAGCGGATCGATCAGGGTGGTGAAGTGGGCTACGTCATCATGGTGCTCGGCGTACTCGGTACCCTGTTGGCCATCTTCTGCGGTATCCGCCTGTCGCTGATCGGCACCTCCATGCGCAAGCAGCTGAAATCCGATCAGATTATCAAGGGCAACCCCATTGGCGACATGCTGGGGGCCTACCAGAGCCATCGCGGTGACAACATCGAGGATCTTGAGTCCAAGCTCGACGAGATCATCCTGCGCAACGTGCCCAAGTTCGAGAAGGGCATCAGCATCATCAAGCTGATCGCCTCGGTCGCACCGCTGCTGGGTCTGCTCGGTACCGTGGTGGGGATGATTGCCACCTTCCAGGCCATCACCCTGTTCGGTACCGGCGATCCCAAGCTGATGGCAGGTGGTATCTCCGAGGCGCTGGTGACCACCATGCAGGGTCTGGTCGTCGCGGTACCCATGCTGTTCCTCTACACCATTGTGCAGACCCAGAGCCGTCGTCTGATCCAGGTGCTGGAAGAGCAGAGCGCCGGTTTCGTCGCCCGTTATCAGGAACGTCTGCACGCCTCCAAAGCCGCAGCGTAAGGAGTCACCCATGTGGTTCTGGTTGATTGAAGAAGTCGAGTCGGTCCGCCGGTTTTTGGGATTGGGGGGCGATGTACTGGTCGCCCTGTTCTTCCTGACCCTGATGATGTGGGCCCTGTTGCTGGAGCGCTGGTTCTACTTCATGGCGGTCTACCCCAGACAGGTGAGGCAGACCAAGGCCACTTGGCTGGCCCGCACCGATCATCTCTCCTGGTCTGCCAAGCAGATCCGGCGCGAGCTGGTCTCACGGGTCGCCATGGCGGTAGACAAGGGGATGCCGGTCATCAAGGTGCTGATCGCTCTCTGCCCGTTGATGGGGCTGCTCGGCACCGTGGTGGGGATGGTGCAGGTGTTTGACACCCTGGCCATCACCGGCACCGGTTCGCCGCGGGCGATGGCATCAGGGATCTCCAAGGCAACGGTACCGACCATGGCGGGCATGATTGCCGCCCTTTCTGGCCTGTTTTTTGTCAACCAGCTCGATCACAAGGCCAAACTGGCGGTGCAAAAGCTGGAAGACAACCTGAAACACGGCTGATGCAGGATGCATACCCCCGGTGAGGCATGGCCTGCCGGGGGCACAGAACAAGCAAGGAGTTTCTGCTATGAGAAAACGTTACAGCGACAGCGGTGCCGACGAGGCGGCTATCGATTTGACCCCCATGCTGGACATAGTGTTCATCATGCTGATCTTCTTCATCGTCACCACCTCCTTCGTCAAGGAGTCCGGTGTCGAGATCAACCGTCCCAGTGCCAGCACGGCCGAGACGGTGAAGAAGGGCAATATCATGGTCGCGGTACGCGAAAACGGTCAAGTCTGGGTCGACAAGCGCATCGTCGAAGTGGGGGCGGTACGTGCCAACATCGAGCGGCTGCGTGCCGAAAACCCGGAGAGCGCCGTGGTGATCCAGGCCGATACCGAATCCCGTTCCGGTCTGGTGGTGCAGGTCATGGATCAGATCCGTATGGCCGGTGTCCAGAACATCTCCATCGCTGCCAGCAAGAGCAGCTGATGCTGGAGAGAGACCTATGAGATACCTGATATCGTTAGCGGTCTCCTGTGTGGTGGTGTTCTTTCTGTTTCTGGGAATGAACAAGCTGATCACACCGGATCACCGGGAGCTGGTGGAGAAGGATGACGTCGCCATGACCGATTTTATTCGCATCAAGCCCCAGGAGACCCTGCAAGAGAAGCAACGGGAGCTGCCGAAACCGCCGCCGCCGAACCGTCCACCGCCCCCTCCCGAGATGGAGGTGGCCAGCACGGATCGGCCGCAGATGGAGAGCTCTCCCATGGATATGCCCAAGCTCGACATTCCGGTCAACATCGGTGGCGGCAACGCCCTCGGTGCCTACAGCACCGGTGGCGGCGGTGGCGGGATCGGTGGCAACAACGGTGCCATTCCGCTGGCAACCTTCGAGCCCATGATGCCCCGTAAGGCGGCTCTGGCGGGGCTGGCCTCCGGCAAGGTGCTGGTGGAGTTTACCGTCACCGAGCGCGGCACCGTCAGCAACGTACGGATCGTCAAGGAAGAGCCACGCAGCTATGACCTTGGCAAAGAGGCGCGCAAAACCATCGCCAAGTGGACGTTCAAGCCCGCTATGGCAGATGGTAAACCGCAAGAAAGCCGCATGCAGCAAGAGATCGAGTTCGCGGTCAACTAAGGAAGGTGGCGATGAACAAGTTACACAAGATGATCCTCGCCCCGGTCGCCATGGCGGTGCTGCTTAGCACCGCCAGCTGGGCCGCCGAGCAGCCGGCCCTGTCGGATCGGGCTTATCGGGCGGTCAACAAGGCGCAGGAGCTGATCGCTGACAAACAATACGGTCTGGCTAATGCCCGATTGCAGGAGGCGCTATCCAGCGTGGGCGATAGGGTCTACGACAAGGGGGTCATATTGCAGACTCTCGGTTTCGTGGCCGCCCAGCAGGAGAAATATGGCCAGGCAACCAAGTACTTTGCCGATGCCATCGCGACAGGCGGTCTGCCACCACCGGTGGCCCAGCAGGTGCGCTACAACCTGGCCCAGCTTTATATGGCGGAGGGCAACTTCCAGGGGTCGATAAAGACCATGAGGGAGTGGTTTGCCAACCAGGGCAAAGATGACAAGCCCAACTCCCACGCCTATATCACCCTGGCCAACGCCCACGTGCAGCTCAAGCAGTACCGTGAGGCCATTCCGGCGGTGGATCAGGCGATCAAGCTTTCGGCGGGCAAAGCGCCGGAGTCCTGGTATCTGCTGAAGATGGCGGCCCACTACGAACTGAAACAGTACAAGCAGGCGACCGAGGTGCTGACCATCCTGGTCGACATGCACCCGCAGCAGAAGAAGTACTGGACCCAGCTCTCGGCCATGCATATGCAGGCAGGCAACGATAGCAAGGCGCTGGCGGCACTGGAGGCAGCCTATAGCCTTGGCATGCTGACCGAACCGGCCGAATTGCAGCGTCTGGCCAACTATCTCGCCTTCAGCGGCATTCCCCATCGCGCAGCGCGGGTGATGGAGAAAGGGATGAAGGATGGGGTGATTGAGCAGAGCGCAAGCAACTACAAGACCCTGGCCAACTATTGGCATCAGGCCAAGGAGCTGGATCCGGCCATCGACACCCTGGCCAAATCCTATCAGCTGGTCCCGAATGCCGAATTGCAGCTGAAAATGGCGCGAATGATGATCCAGAGCAAGCGCTATCAGGATCTGGTAGAGCTGGCCGCAAAGCCTGCGGCCAATGCCAATGGTGAACAGCGTGCGGATCTGAAGTTCCTGACCGGAGTCGCCTATTTTGAGCAACAAAAGCCCAAGGAGGCCCTCAACGCCTTCACCCAAGCGGCTCAGAATGGCAACGTCAGCGGGCGGGCATCCCCCTGGATCAGCTTCCTCAAGGAGCAGAGTGGCGTGGGGGAGGCGGCCGTCCAGTAATTCCAATGACAACTACCTGTAGTCCCTTTTATGGTTGCCTGGTGGCGCCATTAACCGCTCTTTGGAGCGGTTTTTTTATGGCTGTAGCCAGCACTGGCTGGTGGTCCAAGTACAGTTTTATTCCTTTTCATGCAAATAAAGAGCCTCCGTCAACATTGGTCTATCTCCCTCGGATGTGAAAAACGTTTTGGCCACTGCTGTAACCGTGACACAAGGTGGCGCAGCATCTTGGTTGACGGGGGCGAGGGTAGTCTGCTGACAGGGGGCGGTGCTATCCATCTCTCTCAGCTGCAACTTGCTAGTGTAGCTTTTGCCCTGTTGATAAGTGTCACACTGAAAACGGCCACTTTTAACAAGAAAAGCAACATATGGAAGTTGAAATTTTGGCCGACTCGGGAAAGAATGCGCGCTCGGTTATTGGCGCCGTGGTGCAGGTTTACCCGCCACCGGCAGACCGAGGATGAGACGGCCTCCGGCCCATTTGGTACAGGAAACCACACAGGAATTTTATGAATCCCCTTCGCACTGCCGCTTCGGCGCTTTTTTGCACACTTGCCCTGGTCAGCCAGCAGGCCGCTGCCGTTGAATACACTCTGCCTGCGGCCAACAGCCGCCTGATCGGCGAGAACCAGGAATACGTGGTGCCCGCGGACAATCGTCCGCTGGAGCAGATCGCCGCTGACTTCCAGCTGGGTCTCACCAACATCATGGAAGCCAACCCGGGCGTTGATCCCTATCTGCCGAAGGCGGGTAGCACCCTGATCATCCCCCATCAGCTGATCCTGCCCAACGCCCCCCGCGAAGGGATCGTCATCAACGTCGCCGAGATGCGCCTCTACTACTACCCGAAAGGCAAGAACGTGGTGGAAGTGCTGCCTATCGGCATCGGCCAGCTGGGGGTCAACACCCCGGAGAACTGGATCACCAAGGTAGAGCGCAAGCGCGCCAACCCGACCTGGACCCCGACCGAGAACATCCGTCGCCGTTATGCCGCCCAAGGCGTGACCCTGCCTGCGGTATGGCCGGCTGGCCCGGATAACCCCATGGGTCTGCACGCCCTCTACATCGGCAACCTCTATGCTATCCACGGTACCAACGCCAGCTTCGGCATCGGTCTGCGGGTGAGCAGCGGCTGCGTGCGTCTGCGCGCCGACGACATCAAGTATCTGTTCGACAACGTGCCGGTCGGCACCCGCGTCCAGTTCGTCAACCAGCCGGTCAAGACCTCGGTCGAGCCGGATGGCGGTCGCTACATGGAAGTGCACGAGCCGCTGTCGCGCAACGAGGAGGAGTTCAACTCCACCGCCTCCGTGCCGCTCCCGATGACTCCGGCCATCACCCGCTTCATCGCCCATGCCGAGTCTGACTCCAACGTGGTCAAGCAGGTGCTGGAGCAGCGCACAGGCCTGCCGACCCGTCTCAATCCCTGATTGAACATGCAGCCAGCGCCAAGCGCACTGGCAAGGCAGGCAAAGAAAACGGCGACCATCTGGTCGCCGTTTTTTATTGCTTGGTTTGCTGCAGCTTATGGCATGCAGACCGGGCAGAAGGCGTAGGTGCCTTGCGGGTCGTTGAAGCGGGTGAGCGGGTCGAGAGTGCGGTTCACCTCGCTCAGCGCCTTGCCAAAGCCGGCCGGCAGCCAGCTCTGCAGCTGCGGGGCGAGCACGCGGGCGCTGCTGTCAAACAGCTGGCGCAGGAACTTGTCCTTGGTGGACTCCTCCTGCTCGATGGGGGTGACCTGCCACTCCTTGAGGTTGGCCAGCTCGGCGGCGGCCTTGATGGCGTCATTGAGGTTGCCGAACTCATCCACCAGACCGAGCTCCTTGGCGTCCTCGCCAGTCCAGACCCGACCTTCAGCCGCTTTCTCCGCCTCTTCCGGGCTCAGGCCGCGGCCCTTGCTCACCAGACCGACGAAGCGCTGGTAGGTATCCTCGACGTTCAGCTGGATCGCCTGACCGACGTGTTCCGGCAGGGCGCGGGTCAGGCCGACGCCGACATAATCGGTGGTGCCAACGCCGTCAGTGTGCACGCCGTACTGGGAGAGCGCCTTGTCGATGGTGGCGAACATGCCGAATACCCCGATGGAGCCGGTGAGGGTGGTCGGGGAGGCAAAGATCTTGTCCGCATCGGCAGAGATCCAGTAGCCACCGGAGGCGGCGTAGCTGCCCATGGAGACGACTACCGGCTTGCCAGCCTGTTTCAGGGCCAGCAGCTCGGCGCGGATCTGCTCGGCGGCGAAGGCGCTGCCACCCGGGCTGTCGACCCGCAATACCACGGCTTTCACCTTGTCATCGCGGCGAGCATCGGCCAGCAGGTCGGAGAGGGTATCGCCGCCGATGGTGCCGGCAGGCTGGACGCCATCCATGATGGCGCCGCTGGCGATCACCAGACCCACTTCATCCTTGCCGCTCTGGGGATACTGATCCGGGATGGCGGCCAGATACTCTTTCAGGCCAACCCCTTTCCAGCCGTGGTCATCGCTCTCGCCCACTTCCTTGATGACCGCCTGGGTCATCTCGTCGCGGGTCGCCAGCTGATCCACCAGCCCGTTGTCGAGGGCGTAGTTGGCGGCGTTGCCACCGGCCTTGCGCAGCAGCTCGAGGAAGCGATCCTTGCCCGGTGCCACGGCATCCGGTTCGATCTCCCGCTGTTCGGCTACATCGGCCACATAGGATTGCCACAGCTGATCCAGCCAGCGCTGGTTCGCCTCCTTGCTCTCGGGGGACATCTCGTCGCGGGTATAGGGCTCGACGAAGGATTTGTAGGTGCCGACCTTGAACACATGCGGGGTGATGTTGAGCTTCTCCAGCGCCGACTTGAAGTAGGTCTGGTAGACGCCGAGCCCCTCTATCACCACGGCGCCGCTCTGGTTGAGCAGCACGTGATCGGCGTGGGCAGCCAGCAGGTATTGGCCCTGGCTGTAGAAGTCGGCCATGGCGATAACCGGTTTGCCGCTCTCCTTGAACTCGTCGATGGCGGCGGTCACCTCCTGCAGCTTGGAGAAGCTGGTGCCCTGCAGCCCCTGGGGCTTGATCACCAGCGCCTTGATGCGATCGTCATCCTTGGCGCTGCGAATGGCCCACAGCAGGTCGGAGAGGAGGATCTCGCTCGGCTGCTCGTCGCTGTTGTCCATCTGGCGCAGCAGCTGCGAGGTGGGATCGGTTGTGCTGCGCTGTTCCACCAGCACGCCGTTGAGGTTGAGGGTCAGAGCGCCTTCGATGGGCGTCTCCGGAGCCTCTTTCTGGCCAACGCTGTAGACGATGACCAGCACCAGTGCGAGAAACAGCAGATTGACCAGCAACAGCCGGGTGAAATTGAGCAGGCGCCACAGCGTGCGGAACAGCCAACCCAGACCTTTGAAGATAGACATAGTCGAGTTATAGCCCTGTTAATGGGTTAAAGAGGGCTCATTATTAACCAGTTGGCCCCCCAATTGCCATTTCCCGCAAAGAGTTACCGCTTAACTTCGTTCAGGGCACGGCTGTTCGCTGAAAAATCATCCAAACAATTGTTTGAAAAAGCATTTTCGATTCTTTACTCTAGTTGCAGTTTGATAACAAAAAATTAACTGGAGGCGTCGTGAGTCGTTACCCAACCCTGCTGACCCCGCTCGATCTCGGCTTCACCCAGCTGCGCAACCGCGTCTTGATGGGATCCATGCATACCGGCCTTGAAGAGGAGAAGGGCGGTTTTGACAAGCTGGCCGCCTTCTATGCCGAGCGTGCTCGCGGCGGCGTCGGCCTTATCGTCACCGGCGGCATCGCCCCCAACCTGCGTGGGCGGCTGGTGCCTCACGGCTCCCAACTGAGCTTTCCCTGGCAGGTAAGCAAGCACAAGAAGGTGACCAGTGCCGTGCATAAGGAGGGGGGCAAGATAGCGCTGCAGATCCTCCATGCGGGCCGTTACGCCTACCATCCGTTCAGTCTGGCGCCAAGCTCCCTCAAGGCGCCCATCTCCCCCTTCAAGCCGCGCGCCATGAGCGAGCGGCAGATCCGCGGCACCATCCGCGACTTCGCTGCCACCGCAGCGCTGGCCAAGGCGGCCGGTTATGACGGGGTCGAGGTGATGGGTTCGGAAGGCTATCTCATCAACCAGTTCATCTGCGAGCGCACCAACCAGCGCAGCGATGGCTGGGGTGGCAGCTTCGAGAAGCGGATGCGCTTCCCGGTGGAAATTGTCCGCGCTATCCGCGAGCGGGTCGGCACTGACTTCATCATTATCTTCCGCCTCTCCATGCTGGATCTGGTGGAGCAGGGGTCGACTCTGGAAGAGGTGATTGCCCTTGGCAAAGCGCTGGAAGCGGTGGGGGTGACCCTCATCAACACCGGTATCGGCTGGCACGAGGCGCGCATTCCCACCATCGCCACCAGCGTGCCGCGCGGTGCCTTCAGCTGGGTGACTGCCGAGCTGAAAAAGCACCTCAAGGTGCCACTTATCACCACCAATCGGATCAACACCCCCGAGGTGGCCGAGCGCATTCTGGCAGGCGGCGAGGCGGACATGGTCTCCATGGCGCGCCCCTTCCTGGCTGACCCGGAATTTGTCATCAAGGCGGCCGAGGACCGGGCGGACGAGATCAACACCTGTATCGCCTGCAATCAGGCCTGCCTCGACCATGTGTTCAAGCAGAAGCGGGCCTCCTGTCTGGTCAATCCTCGAGCCTGTTTCGAGACCGAATTGACGTTTGGCCGCGTGCCACAGCCCAAGAAGCTGGCGGTGGTGGGGGCTGGCCCCGCCGGGCTGGCCTTTGCCTGCTACGCTGCCGAGCGCGGCCATCAGGTGAGCCTGTTCGATCAGGCGAGCGAGATTGGCGGCCAGTTCAACTTCGCCAAGCAGATCCCGGGCAAGGAGGAATTTCACGAAACCCTGCGCTATTTCGCCAAGCGGCTGGAGAAGTGCGGCGTCGAGCTATATCTGGGCCAGCGCCAGAGTGCCGAGAGCCTGCTCGGCGGCGGCTTTGACGAGGTGATCCTCGCCACCGGTATCCGCCCGCGTACTCCCAATATTCCGGGGATCGAGCATCCCAAGGTATTGAATTACCTCGATGTCTTGCGGGATCACAAGCCGGTCGGCCAGAAGGTGGCGGTGATCGGCGCCGGCGGCATCGGCTTTGATGTTGCTGAGTATCTGGTCGAGAAGAAGGTGGAGATGGATGCCGAGGGGCACCGTGATCACTGGCTCAAGGAGTGGGGCATCGACAAGCATCTCGGCGAGCGCGGTGGCCTCACCACCCCTGAAGTCGATGCGCCCGAGCGCCAGATCTGGCTACTCCAGCGCAAGGAGAGCAAGGTGGGCGACGGTCTTGGCAAGACCACCGGCTGGATCCACCGTACCGTGCTCAAGAACCGCAAGGTGCAGATGCTCTCCGGCGTGCAGTACCTGCGCATCGATGACGACGGGCTTCATATTCAGGTGGGTGACAAGCAGCAGTGCCTGCCGGTGGATCAGGTGATCATCTGCGCCGGACAAGAGCCGCTCAAGGAGCTGCAGGGCGGTCTGCAGGCCGCTGGCAAGCCGGTACACATCATCGGCGGTGCCGACGTGGCTGCCGAGCTGGATGCCAAGCGGGCGATCAGACAGGGCGCCGAACTGGCGGCGGTCATCTAATCTCTCCCCGCCATCATGAATGAGATAAACCCCTGAGCCTCAGGGGTTTTCTTCATTCGGCGCTGTGCTAAGGTAGCGCCATCATTGCCCAAGAAGGAATTGCCCATGGATGCCCTCACCCTGCTGCTCAACCGCCACTCCTGTGGCCGTCTCGCCGATCCCGCTCCTGCTGGCGAGGTGCTCGACAATATTTTGAAGGCGGGGTTGCGCGCGCCGGATCACGGCACCCTGACTCCCTGGCAGTTCATTCTGTTTGAAGGGGAGGGCCGCGAGCGGCTGGGCAAGTTGCTGGCCGAGGCGGCCCGTGCCCGCGGCGAGGATGAAGAGAGCATCAAGAAGTGCAGCGAGGCACCGCTGCGCGCACCGCTGGTCATCGCGGTGGCAACCCGTTATCAGGAGCACCCCAAGGTGCCGAAGCTGGAGCAGGAGCTCTCGGCCGGTTGCGCCGTGATGGCGATGCAGATGGCGGCACAGGCGCAGGGTTTCAACGGCATCTGGCGCTCCGGCTGGTTTATCTTCGACGAGCAGATCAACAAGGGGCTGGGACTGGCGGCAGAAGATCAGCTGGTGGGCTTCCTCTACCTCGGCACCCCCATGCTGGAAGCGCGCAAGCTGCGTGAACTGCCTATCGAGCAGTTTGTCCGCCACTTCTAGGTTGCTCGGTAAATAGTCAAAAAGAGAAAGCCCCTCAGTGCAGGGGCTTTTTGTTTAACCGTGAATAGTAACCAGAGTGGCAGGAGAAAATAAACGGCTCCAAGGGGGGCGGCGAGGCGTAGCAGGTAATTATTTAAATAGTGAGATACACCTCTCAATCCTGGTGTATTTCGCTATGTAAAACGTTTTCGCGTCTATTAATATCCCTCTTGCCAGTTTAGAAGGGCACTCCTTCTAATTTTTCTGCGATGAGAGTCGCAATTCCGTAGCACCTTTTTAAACAGCCCAACGTCTTCGTGACATTGGGCTTTATTTTTTATGGGGTTATGCGTTCGCTGACACGGGCAGAGCATGGTTGCAGTGGTGCGTCAGCTGGTTCGTTCCACTCTCCTGGCTGGCAGGATCCTGGCTGGATTGCCCGCCACTCTGGCGCCTGCCGGCACATCCTTGGTGACCACGGCTCCGGCGCCGACAATTGCCTCCCGTCCTATGGTGACCCCGGGTAGCAGGATGGCCCCACCACCGATCCAGACCTTGTCTTCTATGGTGATTGGCAGCGCCGTCTCGACCCCTTGTACCCGTTCATCGGCCTCCAGTGAGTGGGCCGCGGTATAGATCTGCACGTTTGGCCCGATCATCACGTCGGCCCCGATACGGATGGGGGCGTTGTCCAGCAGGGTGGCGCCCATGTTGATGTAGCTGTTTTTGCCAAGGTGGATGTGGCGGCCATAGGTGCAGTAGAGGGGCGGACAGATAAAGGCTCCCTCTGCCAGCTCGCCGACCAGCTCCTGCAACAGCGCCCGTTGTGCATCCTCTTCCTCTGCCCGATTGAAACGGCGGTAGCGTGCCGCCGCCTCGCGCCGTATCGCTATCAATTCCGGGTCGATGCAGTTATAGGGCTGGCTGCTGATCATCTTCTTATATTCGTTCATGGAGCCTCCTTACGGTTGGATAGGAGATGGTAAAGCGTTGTGGAGCAATGAAGCGTGAAGAGCTTCCCAGAGTGGGGACCTGGTGAGAATGGTTTGCCGGAAAGAATCAGGGCCCCCGAACGGGAGCCCTGACGGTTAAATCGGGGGGGGATTAGCCGTACTTGCGGCCGGAGAGGCGGCACCACTCCTCCTTGACGGCGGTCGGGTCCATCTCGAACCACTGGCCGTAGATGGTTTCCAGCTCCGGGGCCTGACTCTCCAGTACGCCGGAGAGGGCCATCAGGCTGCCTGCTTTGCCGTGGCCGGCGATCAGCGGTGCCAGTTCGCGCAGCGGGCCAGCCAGAATGTTGGCGATTACCACGTCCGCTTCGACATCTTGCGGCTGGTCGGCTGGCAGATAGAGCTCAATCTGGTCGGCGACGCCGTTGCGCGCGGCGTTGTCGCGGCTGGCCTGAATCGCCTGCGGGTCGATGTCGATACCGATAACGCGGGCGGCTCCCAGTTTCAGGGCGGCGATGCCGAGGATGCCGGAGCCGCAGCCAAAGTCGACCACGGTTTTACCGGCCAGATCCAGTCCGTCCAGCCACTGCAGGCAGAGCGCGGTGGTGGGGTGGGTACCGGTACCGAAGGCCAGACCCGGATCCAGCATGACGTTGACTGCATCGGGGTTCGGCACATCGCGCCAGCTCGGGCAGATCCAGAGGCGTTCGCCAAACTGCATGGGGTGGAAGTGATCCATCCACTCGCGCACCCAGTCTTTGTCTTCCAGCTGCTCGACCTTGTAGCCGACGTTTTCGCCGAAGATCTGCTGAAAGAAGGCGATGGTGGGTGCCGGATCGGTTTCGGCATCGAACAGACCCATTACCTCGGTCTCGCCCCAGAGCGGGGTTTCACCGGGCATGGGTTCATAGACGGGCATATCCTTGGCATCCATAAAGGTCACCGCCTGGGCACCACGCCCCAGCAGCATGTTGCTCACCTTGTCTGCGGTCTTGGCAGTGGCGTTGATTCGAATTTGTATCCAGGGCATGGCGTCGACTCTTCATAAATGTGAAACCGCGCGATTCTATCATCATGGGCGTGTGCTGTCGTGGTTTGCCCGTACGGAGCGGGCGATGGCGGTGTCATGAGGAGGCTTTGCCGAATTGGCACGGTTTCTGTATTGCTCTGTAGCGGCGAAGATGACCGGTTTTCGCCGAACGCTTTGCTCAAGTTCCGTCATTTTTCACTGCCACCGTCAGGTGGCATTTTTTTGGCTCAAAGATGGAAAGTTGCAAGGCCCCCGGCACAGTTGGCACGCCAGCTGCAAAAGCCTGATGTCCTGCTGAAGGATATGTGTGTGATTGTTACCCCAATGTTCAGGTATTTAGGGCCATCCCGGCGGGATGGCCCTCTTTTATGGTGGTTCTGCGTGGTGACTGTCTGGCTCTCTGGTTGCTGCGTCCACTGTTGGGGCGTGGCGCTGGTGAGTTCACACCATGATGGTGCAGCAATTACCCACAGGGATTAGCGGGAGAAGCCGCTCATGTCGATCACCAGCTTGCCCACCATGCGGCCTGCCTCTACCTCGGCATGGGCCTGTGCCAGTGAGGTCGGGGTCAAGGCCGACAGGGTTTTGGTCAGGGTGCTCTTCAGTACGCCCTGATCAACCAGAGTGGCAACCTGTGTCAGCAGCTTGTGCTGTTCGATCATGTCCGGGGTCTGGAACAGGGAGCGGGTAAACATGAACTCCTGGCTGAAGGTCACGCTCTTGCTCTTGAGCAGGGAGAGATCCCAGGGCTCTTTGGACTCGGCGATGGTGCAGATATGGCCAAACGGGCGGATCAGCCCTGCCATGGTGGCCCAGTGCTCGGCGGTGGCATTGGTGCAGAAGATGGCATCGACCTGAGTAATGCCAAGGGCGGTCAACTCCTCCTGCAGCTTGTGATGGTTCACGACCTGATGAGCACCCATCTCGAGGCACCACTCACGGGTTTCGGGGCGGGAAGCGGTAGCAATCACCTCCATACCCGTGAGCTGGCGAGCCAGCTGGATGGCGATGGAGCCCACTCCGCCAGCTCCGCCGATGATCAGCAGCTTGCCACGGCTCTCGCGGGTGAGGCCAAAGCGGTCGAACAGGGTCTCCCAGGCGGTGATGGCGGTCAGCGGCAGAGCGGCTGCCTCCACGTCGCTCAGACTGGCAGGGGCGAGGGCGGCGATGCGCTCATCCACCAGTTGCAGGGCGCCGTTGCTGCCGGGGCGGCTGATGTCGCCGGCATACCAGACCCGGTCGCCGGCCTTGAACAGGGTGACTTCGCTGCCGGTGGCGATCACTTCACCGACCGCATCCCAACCCAGCACGCGCGGGCTATTTTCGACCTTGGCCTTGGGGGCGCGCACCTTGGTGTCGACCGGATTGATGGAGGTGGCGTTGACCCGCACCAGCAGGTCCCGCGGGCCCGGCGTGGGGTCGGGCAGCTCGGCGGCGATAAAGCAGTCGGGATGGTCGCTCGGCAGATAGTGAGTCAGGGCAATGGCTTTCATGGTTGTTCCTTTCAAATCGGTGTGTTCGGGATTGCCACTCACTCTAGTTTGGTTAATTATCCTGATTAAGATGGGTAATTGGTAAAGACTGTTTGAATATATGAACAATGTCGATCTGGAGTTGATGGGACTGTTTGCCACCGTGGTGGAGCAGGGGAGCTTTACCCGGGCAGCCGAGCTGATGGGGATGCCGAAATCGTCGGTAAGCCAGAAGATCTCGCGACTCGAAGCTCAGCTTGGCGTGCGGCTGCTGCAGCGCACCACCCGCAGGTTGAGCCTGACCCCGCAGGGGGAGGTCTATGTGGAGCATTGTCAGGGGCTGCTGACGCTGGCTCGCAGCGCCAATCTGGCGATGGCCAGGTTGCGCTCGGCCCCGGCAGGTCGGGTGCGGATCACCGCCCCCGAGGCGACCGGTACCCTGCTGCTTGGCCGGATCCTGGCCGAGTTTCGTGCGCTTTACCCCGAGGTGGTACTGGAGCTGACCCTGAGCGATGAACAGCTTGATCTGGTGGGTGAGGGTTACGATCTGGCGCTGAGGGCAGCGCCGCTGAAAGACTCCAGCCTGATCTGCCGGCGTATCGGTCAGGTGCCGCGCCATCTGGTGGCGGCCCCAGCCTATCTGGCGGCCCACGGCATGCCGCAGCAATTGAGCGATCTGGGACGATATGCCTGTCTGGTGCACTCGGCGTTGCCGCTCTGGCCGCTGCAGGAGGGAGGCTGGCGGCCGCAGGGGGCCTGCATCAGCAACAGCCTGCTGGCGCTGCGGGAGTTGGCGATCAACGAAGGGGGGATTGCTTTGCTGCCCCATCATGTCTGCGAGGGGGATCTGGCGAGTGGCCGGTTGCAGAAGGTGCTGCCGGAGCTCGCCGTGCCGCCCAACCCCTTCTATCTCATCTATCCGAGCCGGGAGCATCTCGCTCCCGCCTTGCGAACCCTGATGGACTTTGTGGCCGAACGGCTGCCATTTGCCTGAGTTGTTACCAGCTGCTCTGGCTGGCCGACTCCTGATTGGGTTTGAGACCGAGCGGCACCGACTGGCGCTCCGCCAGCATGCGGATCTGCCCCTCGATAAGCCCTGCGCTGGGGCCCAGCACCAGTACCAGCTGGTGGTCATTGAGCACGATCCAGGAGAGGCAGCCCAGCTCCAGCAGGCGGGATTGATCGACCCGGCTGATGTCGCGCACCCGCAGGCTGAGACGGGTCAGGCAGACGCTCATCGCCTGCAGGTTGTCCATGCCGCCCAATACCTTGAGGTACTGGATCGCCAGCATCTGCGGATCGGTGGGTACCACGCTCGCAAGGCGCGGGTGCTCCTTGGCGATGGGCTTGCTCGGCATGCTGAGGGGCGCGCGCTCCAGCAGCTGATAAAAGAGCAGGGTGTAGGCGACGAAGAACAGGATACCGACCGGAATGATCCAGAAGCTGTGCTCCCCCGCCTGATAGCTCAGCACCAGATCCAGCAGGCCGGCGGAGAAGTAGCTGCCCACCTTGATGCCGAGCGCGCTGCAAACGGCGAGCGAGAGCCCCGTCATCAGGGCGTGAGCCAGAAACAGCCAGGGGGCGGTGAAGGCGAACAAAAATTCGATGGGTTCGGTGATCCCCACCAGCGCCGAGGTGAGCGCCAGAGTAAGCAGCAAGCCCCCCTGCGGCAGCCGTTGCATCCGCTGGCGGTGCAGCCAGATGGCGAAGCAGGCGCCCGGCAGGCCGAACATGATGATGGGGTAGAGGCCAGCCATATACCCCTCGTGCAACGGCTGGGCGGCAGCCAGTGCCTGCAGGTTGCTCTCGCCAAGCCCCACCACGCTGCCCAGCACCTGATGCAGGCCAAGCGGAATGAGCAGGCGGTTGAGGGTGCCAAAACAGAAGGCGCCGAAGGGGGTGGTGAGCAGATCCGAGGTGAGCAGGGTCAAGCCGCGCTCCAGCGGTGGCCAGAGTAGCGAGAGGGGAACCGCGAGCAGCAGGCAGACCAGCGCCGAAGCCAGCACGCTGGGAAACTCCCCTCTGGCCATCTGCAGCCAGCCGGGCTGCTTTTGCTGATGCACCCAGGGGTAGACAATCGCGGTGGTGAGCCCCGCCAGCAGACCGCAGATCATATCGGCGTGCAGGTTGGGCGCCAGCGTGTTGAACGCCGTGCTGAGCAGCAGAAAGTTGACCGCTCCCGCCAGCGTTTGCCCGCCCAGCTCTTGCCGGCTCAGACCAAAGGCGATGGCCACCGCATAGATGAGCGGCATCTGGCTGAAGATCGCCTGTCCGGTGAGAGAGAGTACCGCCAGATCCAGTACATCCGGCTGCCCCAGCCGATAGATGAGGGCCGCCATCGGCAGGATGGAGACCGGCAGCAGCAAGGCATAACCGAGCCGCTGCAGGGAGTGGGTAATCAGTTGTCGAGTGGCTTTAACGGGCATACTGCGGCAATCTTTTGTGACTTGGCGCACAGTTTAACCGGAAACCACCCATTTGGGGATAGTTTTGGAACCCTTTATTTATCTTTTTGTTATTGCTACTCGAAAAGGGCCCGAACTTCCCGCGTGGGGGCGGCTGTGAACAGGCTGACCACCACGAAAATCACCAGTGCCAGCGCAAGGCTCGGCACGATGGCGTGCAGGCCGGCCAGCTTGATCTCCCACTGACTCAGAACTCCATAGCTGACGATGCCGCTGACCATGCTGGCCAGTGCGCCGGGGCCGTTGGCCCGCGACCAGTAGAGGCCGAGCACCAGCGGCCAGAGGAACACCGCCTGCAGGCCACCGAAGGCGAGCAGGTTGAGCCAGATGATCATCTCGGGCGGTTGCAGTGCCGCGAGCAGCACCAGGGTGCCGAGGATCAGGGTACAGAGCAGGGAGAGGCGCGGAATGCGCACCTCCAGCTTCTCCTGTTTCGGATTGAGATAGTTGAGGTAGAGATCCTTCACCAGAGTGGCGGAGGCCTGGATCAGCTGGGAGTCGATGGTAGACATGATGGCCGCCATCGGCGCCGCCAGAAAGACCCCGGCCAGCCAGGGGGGGAGTACTTCCATCATCAGTGACGGCATGATTTTGTCCGGACTGTCCATGCCGGGCAGGATGGCGCGCCCCAGAGCGCCGGCCAGATGCATGCCGAACATCAGCAGGGCGCTCACTACGGTACCGATCAGGATGCCGCGATGGAGCGCCTTGCTGTCGCGATAGCCAAAGCAGCGCAGCGCCGAGTGGGGCAGCCCTACTACCCCGACACAGACCAGGATCCAGAAACTCAGCATGAAGGGCTGGGTCAGCATGTCGCCGGCCCCCTGCGGGCTCACCAGCTTGGGATCGATCACCTTGAGCTGGTGGATAAGGTTTGGCAGACCATCACCAGCGACCAGAATCCCCGCCAGCAGCGCACCGGTGCCGATCAGCATGATGATCCCCTGCAGGGCATCGGTCATCACCACGGCGCGAAAACCGCCGATGATGGTGTAGAGCAGCACGCAGCTGGCAAACAGCATCAGCCCCTGCTGGTAGGAGAGACCGGTGGCGGTCTCCAGCAGACGGGCGCCACCGATAAACTGCACCACCATAGTGGCGATAAAGGCGAGGATGATGGTGACCGAGCCTAGCACCACCACCGCCTTGCTCTGGTAGCGGGCCCACAGCATGTCGTTGATGGTCACCGCATTGACCCGGCGGGCGATGATGGCGAACTTCTTGCCCAATACCCCCAGAGTCAGCCAGACGGTGGGCAGCTGGATCATCGCCAGCAACACCCAGCCCAGGCCAATCTTGTAGGCCGCGCCCGGCCCGCCGATGAACGAGGAAGCCGAGGTGTAGGTCGCCACCAGGGTCATCGCCAGCACCAGCCCACCCATGCTGCGGTTGCCGATGAAGTACTCCTGCACGAAGTTGCCGCCGGCGCGGTGGCGGCTGGCCCAGAAACCGACCCCCAGCACCAGCACCAGATAGATGAAGAGCGGCAGCATCAACTCAAGATTCACGGGTGGGCTCCTTCTGCGGGCTGGCGTGGGTATCGAGCGGGATATCCACGAAGAGGCGATTGACCATCAGGGCGCAGAGGATGATGAAGATGAGTGGCATCACCATGCAGCTGAGCAGGAACCAGAGCGGGATGTCCCACAGCTCCAGATGGACTGGGATGAAATAGGCGGTGCCATACCAGGCAAAGAAGTAGAGCAGGGTCAGCAGCAGACAAAAAGCGGCTTCCCGGCGGGCGAGAGCGAAACGGTTCACCTTGGCCTCCGACAAATTTGAGGGGCGCAAGGATAACAAAAAAGGGCCATGTCGCCATGGCCCTTTTTCAGCAGAGGCTTCTTGCGAAGCCGCCTCCCGGCTGGATTGCGGATAAGCAGCGGGCTGCTATCCGGCCGGAAGTGATTGTTCTGCCTGCGAGATTTTACAGACCCAGCTTCTTGTGCAGGTAGTGGATATTGGTACCACCGTGCTGGAAGTTTTCGTCTTTCATGATCTCTTTTTGCAGCGGCACGTTGGTCTTGATGCCCTCGACCACCAGTTCGTCCAGCGCATGGCGCATGCGGGCGATGGCGATGTCACGATTCTCGCCGTAGCAGATCAGCTTGCCGATCATCGAATCGTAGTGGGGCGGAACCTTGTAGCCGGCATAGATGTGGGAGTCCCAACGCACGCCCAGACCACCCGGAACGTGGAAACTCTTGATCAGGCCCGGAGAGGGCATGAAAGTAGCCGGGTCTTCGGCGTTGATCCGGCACTCGATGGCGTGGCCATGGATGCGGATATCCTGCTGGGTGATCGACAGGGGCTGGCCAGCGGCGATGCGCAGCTGCTCCTTGATCAGATCGACACCAGTGACCATCTCGGTCACCGGATGCTCCACCTGGATACGGGTGTTCATCTCGATGAAGTAGAACTCGCCGTTTTCGTAGAGGAACTCGAAGGTGCCCGCACCGCGGTAACCGATCTCGATACAGGCGCGTACGCAGCGCTCGCCGATGAACTTGCGCATCTCGGCGGTGATGCCCGGAGCCGGTGCCTCTTCCACCACTTTCTGGTGACGTCGCTGCATGGAGCAGTCGCGCTCACCCAGATAGATGGCATTGCCCTGACCGTCAGCCAGCACCTGGATCTCGATGTGGCGCGGATTCTCCAGGTACTTCTCCATGTAGACCATGTCGTTTTTGAAGAACTGGCCCGCTTCGGATTTGGTCAGCGCGATGGCGCCCGCCAGTTCCGCTTCGTTGCGTACTACGCGCATGCCGCGACCACCACCGCCACCGGCGGCCTTGATGATCACCGGATAGCCGATGCGCTTGGCAATGGCTGCATTGCGTTTGGCGTCGTTGTCGACGGGGCCGTCAGAGCCCGGTACGCAAGGTACACCAGCCTTCTTCATCGCCTCGATGGCGGAGACCTTGTCACCCATCAGGCGAATGGTCTCGGCGCGCGGGCCGATGAAGACGAAACCGGACTTCTCGACCATGTCGGCGAAGTCGGCGTTCTCGGAGAGGAAGCCGTAACCCGGGTGGATGGCAACGGCACCGGTTACCTCGGCCGCAGCGATGATCGCCGGCACGTTGAGGTAGGAGTCAGTACTGGCCGGCTTGCCGATACAGATGGATTCGTCGGCCAGCAGCACATGGATGAGCTCCCGGTCGGCGGTGGAGTGAACGGCCACTGTCTTGATCCCGAGCTCTTTACAGGCGCGCAGGATCCGCAGGGCAATTTCACCGCGGTTGGCGATGACTACTTTATCCAACATGGGTGGCGATATCCCTTATTCGATGATGAACAGCGGCTCGTCGAATTCGACGGCCTGACCATTTTCAACCAGGATCGCTTTGATCACACCGGCCTTGTCAGACTCGATTTGGTTCATCATTTTCATGGCTTCGACGATGCACAGGGTGTCGCCGACATTGACTTGCTGACCCACTTCCGCGAACGGCTTGGCATCCGGGCTGGAGGAGCGGTAGAAGGAGCCGACCATCGGGGAGCGCATCAGGTGACCGCTCGGGGTGGCATCTGCGGCCGGTGCAGCGGCAGCCGGAGCAGCAGCAACAGGGGCGGCAACCGGAGCAGCAGCCTGCGGCATGATCATCTGCGGTGCGGCAGTAACCTGACCTGCGAAGTTGCGGCTGATGCGAACGGACTCTTCACCTTCGGAGATCTCCAGTTCGGCGATGCCGGACTCTTCAACCAGTTCAATCAGCTTCTTGATTTTGCGGATATCCATTAGCATTCTCTTTCTTCTTTATCTGATCAGTGATTATCAAGCCGCGCGCAGATGGCGCACGGCCGCGGTTAAAGCGAATTGGTAGCCATCGGCCCCCAGACCACAAATGACCCCTTTGGCGACATCAGACAGATAGGAGTGATGACGGAACGGCTCCCTGGCATGGACGTTTGACAGGTGCACTTCGATAAAGGGGATGGCGACACCCAGCAGTGCATCGCGGATGGCGACGCTGGTGTGGGTGAAGGCGGCCGGATTGATGATGATAAAATCCACCTGGCCCATGGCCTGATGGATGCGGCTGATCAATTCGTGTTCGGCGTTGGATTGCAGATGTTCCAGAGTTACACCGAGTTCGCTGGCGTTGAGCGTCAGATCGGCGACGATCTCATCAAGCGTCTTGCTGCCGTAGATACCCGGTTCCCGCTTGCCCAGCAGATTCAGATTCGGTCCGTTGAGCAGGAGAATGCGGTGATTTTGCGACATATTGAGTACATCCTCGATGATAATGCTGCTATCTATCAGCTATCTTGTGGACTACCAGAAATCTAGCCATTTTCTGCGCAAATCGGTGTGCCCTGGCACACAGATTTCGCAATTATATTGATTTCGTGAAAATTAGCAGCATTTTACTGGTCTAATCTCTACATCTGCCTATTTATTGAGCTTTCTCGCGCCGGGAGCGAGGTTCCGGTGATGCAGGCTGTTTGCACAGTTCCGAAAACAACAAAGCCGGCACAAGGCCGGCTTTGCAAGTGAGTTGGCAGAGGGATCAGGCCGCTTCCGACTTCTCGCGGATCAGCTTGTCCACCACTCCCGGATCCGCCAAGGTGGAGATATCCCCCAGACTGTCGGTCTCGCCGGTGGCGATCTTGCGCAGGATTCGCCGCATGATCTTGCCGGAACGGGTTTTTGGCAGCCCCTCGGCCCAGTGGATCACGTCCGGGGTAGCGATGGCGCCGATCTCCTTGCGTACCCACTCCTTTACCTCTTTATGCAGCTCGCGGCTCGGCTCCTCGCCGGCAATCAGGGTGACATAGGCATAGATACCCTGACCCTTGATCTCGTGCGGCACCCCCACCACCGCCGCTTCGGCGATCTTGGGATGGGCAACCAGCGCCGATTCGATTTCGGCGGTACCCATGCGATGGCCGGAGACGTTCAGTACATCATCCACCCGTCCGGTGATCCAGTAGTAGCCATCGGCATCGCGACGGGCACCGTCGCCAGTGAAGTAGCGGCCGGGGAAGGTGGAGAAGTAGGTCTGCTCGAAGCGCTCGTGATCACCGAACACGGTGCGCATCTGACCCGGCCAGGAGTCGGTGATCACCAGATTGCCCTCGGTGGCTCCTTCCAGCGGCTCGCCCATATTGTCGAGCAGCGCCGGCTGTACGCCGAAGAATGGCTTGGTGGCTGAACCCGGCTTGAGGTCGGTCACACCGGGTAGCGGGGTGATCAGGATGCCGCCGGTTTCGGTCTGCCACCAGGTATCGACGATGGGGCAGCGCTCATCGCCTATGGTGCGGTAGTACCACTCCCAGGCTTCCGGGTTGATGGGCTCACCTACCGAGCCCATGATGCGCAGGCTCTGGCGCGAGGTGCCGGTCACGGCCTCGGTGCCTTTGGCCATCAGGGCGCGGATGGCGGTCGGGGCAGTATAGAGAATGGTAACCTGGTGTTTGTCCACCACCTGACTCATGCGGTTGGTCGCCGGGTAGTTGGGCACCCCTTCGAACATGATGGTGGTGGCACCGTTGGCAAGCGGCCCGTAGACCAGATAGGAGTGACCGGTGACCCAGCCCACATCGGCGGTACACCAGTAGATGTCCTCTTCGTGATAGTCGAACACATATTTGAAGGTGAGAGTGGCATAGACCAGATAACCGCCGGTGGTATGCAGCACCCCCTTGGGTTTGCCGGTTGAGCCGGAGGTATAGAGGATAAAGAGCGGATCTTCGGCGTTCATCGCCTCCGGCGGGCAGTCACTGCTGACGGCGGCGGTCGCTTCGTGCCACCACACATCGCGATGGTTGTGCCAGGCAACATTGCCACCGGTGCGCTTGAGCACGATCACCTTGCTGACCTGGGTATCCGGGTTGGTAAGCGCTTCGTCCACATTTTTTTTGAGCGGCACGGCGCGACCACCGCGCAGCCCCTCGTCAGCGGTGATGACGATGCGGGAGCCGGAGTCGATGATGCGGCCGGCCAGCGCTTCCGGCGAGAAGCCGCCAAAGACGATGCTGTGTACCGCGCCGATGCGGGTACAGGCCAGCATGGCGATGGCGGCCTCGGGCACCATGGGCATATAGAGGCAGACCACGTCACCGCGATGGACCCCTTGGGCTTTCAAGACGTTGGCAAACTTGCACACTTCGGCGTGCAGCTCGCGGTAGGTGAGTTTGCGATCTTCGGCCGGATTGTCCCCTTCCCAGATGATGGCGACCTTGTCGCCACGCTCTGCCAAGTGGCGATCGAGGCAGTTGGCGGAGACGTTGAGCTGGCCATCTTCAAACCATTTGATGGAGACATGGCCCGGATCGTAGGAGGTGTTTTTGACCCTGGTGTAGGGTTTTATCCAGTCGAGGATTTTGCCCTGTTCACCCCAGAAGGTATCGGGATCCTCGACGGAGGCCTGATACATGGCGGCGTAGTCGCCCTTGTCGAGCAGGGCACTGTTGCTGATATGGGGTTTGACCGGGTAGACCTTGCTCTCGCTCATCACTCACTCCTTTGAATACATTCTTTTAATGATTAAGTAACAACTTATACCTTTGGCGGGTGGGGGCAATTAGACTTTTGGATAGACGGCAATATTTGGTTACAGGGAAGTCGATGACAATTAATCGACGCGTCGGTAAAAAGGGGCTGGTTGATTAATTGGAGGTCGTCATGTTTTCCCTGTTGCTCTGTGCATCCCTCTGGCAGTTTGATGCGCCAGTTCCTGCTGGCGAACCACTGAAAGAGTTCGAGATCACCCATCAGGAGGCTTCACCTGCGCTGCGGGATCGGGTGGCCGATCAGCTTGGTCATGCATGGCAGGCCAAAGATCCCGGCACCAGACTCACCTTCAGTGAACCTGCCCCCCGTTATGCTGGCGAATCACCGCTGACACGCATGCTCAATGACCGTGATGATGGTTGGGAGTCCCGCTTGCAGATTGAGTGGTAATCCGGTTGGCAGCCAGGAGGCGGATGCCTCCCGGTTGGTGATAATGACTGTCTGCCACTATGAGTGCATGCGCTGATGCAGGTGATCACCCATATGGTTGACGTGCAGCGGTTTGCTGAACAGATAGCCCTGTCCCTCGCCGCAGTTGAGTGATTGCAGGAAGGTATACTGGGCCCGCGTCTCGATCCCCTCGGCGGTGACCTCCATATCCAGGCTGTCGGCCAGATTGATGATGGTGCGGCAGAGTTCCCGGCTATTTTTGTCCTCCGGCAAGGCCTGTACGAAAGCCCGGTCGATCTTGATGCGATCGATGGGCAGGGTTTTCAGCAAACTCAGTGACGAGAAGCCCGTACCAAAGTCGTCGATGGCAATCTGCACGCCGAGGCTTTTCAGGCGGGTGAAGAGATCCAGACTCTGTTCGACCCGCTGGATAATGCTCTCTGTTACCTCGATCTCCAGCCGCTGTGGCGGAAATCCCGTTTCGCTCAGAATTGCCGCTACCCGCTCCACATAGCCGGGAGAGCGCATCTCCCGCACTGATACGTTGACCGACATCCGGGGGACTGGCAGGCCGGCGGCCAGCCAAGCCTGGCCTTGCTCGCAGGCATGGCGCATCACCCACTCGCCAATTTTTTCGATGAGGCCGCACTCCTCTGCAACCGGAATAAAACGGGCCGGGTTGATCATCCCTTCATTCGGGTGTTGCCAGCGTAGCAGGGCCTCCAGACCACTCAGGTGACCATCGTTCAGATCGGTCATGGGTTGATAGAAGATACAGAGCTGTTCCAGCTCCATCGCTTTGAGCAACCCCTGTTCAATCTGCATCCGTTCACGGGCCCGCGCCGCCATGCTCGGGGTGTAAAACTGATAACCGTTGCGCCCCTGGCTTTTGGCTTCATACATGGCGCTGTCTGCCGCGCTGACCAGATTTTCCGGGGTTTCGGCATGATCCGGATACATGGCAATGCCGATACTGGCTGAAATGGCGACCAGTTCATGATCCAGCTCTACCGGCTCGCGCAGCACGGCGAGCAGCGTATTGGCCAGAGCAGACAGCTCGTCGGGATGTTCCAGATAGGGAATGAGCACCAGAAATTCATCACCCCCCAGTCGGGTCGCCAGATCGTTTTGCTGAAGGCAGCCATTGATCCGTTCGGCCAGCCGCTTGAGCAGTTGATCGCCGACCCCATGGCCCAAGCTATCGTTTATCAGCTTGAAGCCATCAAGATCGATGAAAAGCAGCCCGAGGCGAGTGTGATTGAGTTGCGCTGTTTTGAGTTCAAGGGCCAGCCGCTCTTGCAGCAGATGGCGGTTGCCAAGTTCGGTCAGCGTATCGTGATAGGCAAGGTGGTTCAGTTCGGCCTCTACCTTGCGGATAGCACTGATGTCGGAGAGGGCAATCACATAATGCGTCGTGTTGTTGAAACTGTCGTAGACGGCGCTGATCTGCTGCCAGGAGGAGAAGTAGCTGCCATCCTTGCGCAGGCAGACCATCTCGCCATGCCAGGCGTGGTTGCCGGGACGCAGGTTATGCCAGGGATAGTCATGCTCCATGTAGCGCCTTGGGTGCATGATGATGTCTGGCGTTCGTCCCGTCACTTCCTCGGCATCATACTGGGTCAGCATGGTAAAGGCCGGGTTGACCGAGATGATACGCTGTTCGCTGTCGAGGATGATGATCCCCTCAGCCGTGGTATCGAACACCACGTTGGCCTGATGAAGCCGCTCCTCCTGGCGACGACGGGCAGTGGCATTGTGGATCACGCCCATTACTCGCTGACCGACCGACTCGGTGGCGGGCACATGGTCGGCATGAATATCGACCCAGTGACGCTCCTGCAGAGGGGTTAGATAACTCAGAGTGAGGTGGATGGGCTCCCGCCCCAGCAGGGCCGACTTGAGCTGGCGCGCAGATTCCGGTTCAAAACAGTCGACAAATGTCTGCAAACCCCCGCGAAAGCGGTTGGCCGGAATACCGAGCAGAGGCTCTATCTGACCGTCGAACAGCATGCGATCTTCCTCTACATGCCACTCCCACACTCCTATCTGGGCTGCTCGCATCGCCAGTTGCAGCCGCTGCTCGGTTTCATACTGCTCGGTGATGTCACGCACAATGGCGAGAATGCCGCTCAGCTCTCCTTGCTCATCGCGCATCGGGCTGTAAGTGGCCTGCCAGCGACGATAGTTGCTGTCGTGAGCTGCAGTCTGGCCGGTAATGGCGATATCGACGTAGGGAATGCCGCTGCGCATGATCTGCTGAAACATGGGTTCCAGAGTCGGTGCCAGTTTCGGAACAACCTCCCGCAGGTGTTTGCCCTGATGCTCCTCGATGGTTTTGCCATTGATGTCAGCCAGCACCTGATTGACCTTGCGATAGCGAAACTCCCGATCGAACACGCCGATGCCCAGCGGTGCAGTGCCCATGAGCTGCTCCAGTACCGAGTGATCGGAGAGCTGTGTCATGAGAGCATCGGTATCGTTGCTGAGAGGTTTTCTGTCCATGATGGCCCCGGCATTGACTTATCCGTCATTAAGATCGTCTTTGAGTATGGCACGAACTCTCTGACGGGGAGCCAGGCGAGATAGTTACAGCCATACAACGAGCAAGGGGATTGATAGAAATAGAGGCAGGTTATTGAAAGAAAAAGGTTTATCCCTTCTGGCGGCCAAAGGCCTGAACGCCGCGCACAAACACCAGCCAGCCTAGCAGGTGGAAGGGCAGGGCCAGCGCATAGAGTTGCAGCCAGTGGGCACTGCTGCCGCTGCTCTGGATGAAGTCAATCCAGGCGGCCTGCAGGGCCAGCATGCCAGCGATCTGGAAGCGGCGGCGCAGCACCACTTCGACGCCGAGGTTGGAGAGGTAGAGGGTCAGCAGGATGCCGGCAAAGCCGGTGAGCTGGGCAGTACCGTAGAGCTCGCGATCTGGATTGAACAGCAGGGCCACGAGAGGGGTAATGCCCTGATCCTGCGGGATCAGGGCCAACAGCCAACATGCAATGAGAAGCAGGGCTGTTTTCATCGGCTTAGCTGGCCTGGGCCGGCTTGACCAGAGTCAGGTAGTTGGCATCCATCTTGAGGAAGACCCCCAGCAGACGGGCACTGGCGCCGTAAAAGCCAAACTGGTCGGCGGCGCGACAGGCACTCTCGAACTTGTCGAACCAGCCCAGCAGGTGGCCGTGCAGCAGCTCTTCCTGTTCGTCGAGCCAGTTTTCCCGCTCGGCTGCACTCTTCGCTTCTGCCGCGCGGATGATGAGATTGCCCATCAGATCCAGCTCGATGGCGAGATGGTCGGCAGGCACTTTGTATTTGTCGCTGACATTGATGCCGAGGCGATCGAGGCGGGCCTGCATCTCGGCCATCGGGGCTTGCATCAGCAACTTGGCCTCGCCACGGTAGAGAGACTCGTAGGGCAGGGCACCCTGCTTGGGATCCACCAGAAACAGCCCGGCGAAGTCGGCGGCGAGTTCCTGTTGGCGAGCCGGGCGCACCAGCAGGCGGGCGATGGCATCATTGAGTTCGGCCACGGCTTCGCGCATCGGATCCAGGGTCGAGAGGCTTTTCAGGAAGCTTCGCACATCATAGGTGTCATATTCGGCGATCTGCTCATCACTGAGTTCAGCGGCGAACAGGGTGGAGAACCACCAGTAGAGTTCGGCCCGGCGTTCGCTGGTAGCCATAAAGTCCTGCATTTTTCCTCCGTGGATGGCAATCGGGAGCCTTGATGGCCCCCGATTCTAACGACTTTAAAAATAAAGGAAACTTCATGGGGTGGTTTCGGTGACTCCAGCCAGCCGGGCACAGAGGGTGCAGGCTGGCGGTTCTGTTCAGGGGCGGGTCTCGAACTGCGGACAATCATCGCCAATCTGATGCCAGGGCGCTTTGGAGCCGACAAAAATGTGGAAGTTGGGGCTCTGGGTCGGCACATCGTCGAGGATCCCCAGCCGCAGGTTGATCTTGCCGCTGCTCTGCTTTTCGCTAAAAAGGCTGGATCCGCAATTACGGCAGAAGGCGAGGGTGGTTTCGGCCGATTTGCGGTAGCGTGTCAGCGCCTCCTCGCCCTGTGTGACGGTGACCTTGCTGCCATCCAGTCCGCCGACGGAGGCATAGTCGGAGCCGGAAAACTTGCGGCACTCCGAGCAGTGGCAGTTGCCCATGTAGTCGAACTGGTCAGGCAGGGTGAGGTGGATGGCACCACAGAGGCAGCTGGCGTGTAACTGTTTCATTATCTGTTCCTTGTGCCATTTGGCACATCAGAGAGAGTGGGGATCGTCATCGCGAAAGAGCACCTGCTTGCACTTGGCGCAGACCCATTCGCGGCGATAATCTGCCAGATGTACCAGCCCCACTTCCATCAATTCGTGATGGCCGCAGTGGTGACAGAAGATGATGTCGCCATCGACCGCCTCCGGGTGGATCGCCAGATACTCCATCCTGGTCGGGAGCTCCTCCCACGCGCTGGTGGGGATATGCTTGCGCTGGCTGGTGTAGTAGACCCAGTAAAACACAAAAAAGATCGCCAGGATCAGAAAGGTGAGCAGATGGTCCATCTTCAATTCCTCCGGTTAGGTGCAGCCCCTCGGATGCATGGCTGCAATCAGCTCCATCATGATGAAATTTGTTTCGAATGAAGATGTTACCGGAAGGCTAACGGGATCGTTGTGATCCCCTTCGGGTTTTGCCCAGTCAAAGAGCAGGGTTGAATGAGACTTTTTGAGTCACGATTGCAGGCCGGAGCGGGCAGGCGCTCCTGATTTTTATAACATAAATTCAACATTTTTTTAGGTGGTTGGACTGTCTCTTTGATCCAGCTCACGTTACAATGCGCGGGCCCACTTCACCTATCGCGCAAACGATTTTCAGGAGAGAAACGGATGTTGAAACGTGACATGACCATCGCCAATTATGATCCGCAATTGTGGCAGGCCATCACAGACGAAACCCGTCGTCAGGAAGAGCATATCGAGCTGATTGCGTCCGAGAACTACACCAGCCCCCGTGTCATGGAAGCCCAGGGCTCCCAGCTGACCAACAAGTACGCCGAAGGTTACCCCTCCAAGCGTTACTACGGTGGTTGCGAGTATGTGGATGTGGTTGAAACCCTGGCTATCGAGCGCGCCAAAGAGCTGTTCGGTGCCACCTACGCCAACGTGCAGCCGCACTCCGGCTCCCAGGCCAACAGCGCCGTCTACATGGCCCTGCTGCAGCCGGGTGACACCGTGCTGGGCATGAACCTGGCCCACGGCGGTCACCTGACCCACGGCTCTCCGGTCAACTTCTCCGGCAAGCTGTACAACATCATTCCTTACGGTATCGATGAGTCCGGCAAGATCGACTACGACGACATGGAGCGTCAGGCTGTCGAGCACAAGCCGAAGATGATGATCGGTGGCTTCTCCGCCTACTCCGGCATCGTTGACTGGGCCCGCATGCGCGAAATCGCCGACAAGGTCGGTGCCTACCTGTTTGTTGACATGGCTCACGTGGCAGGCCTCATCGCGGCTGGCGTCTACCCGAACCCGGTGCCCCACGCGCACGTGGTCACCTCCACCACCCACAAGACCCTGGCTGGTCCGCGCGGTGGTCTGATCCTCTCCGCCGCTGACGACGAGGAGCTCTACAAGAAGCTCAACTCCGCCGTCTTCCCGGGTGGTCAGGGTGGCCCGCTGATGCACGTCATCGCCGGCAAAGCCGTTGCCTTCAAAGAGGCGCTGGAGCCGGAGTTCAAGACCTATCAGGCTCAGGTCGTGAAAAACGCCAAGGCGATGGCTGCCACCTTCATCGAGCGCGGTTACAAGATCGTCTCCGGCGGTACCGACAACCACCTGATGCTGGTTGATCTGATCGGCCGCGAGCTGACCGGTAAGGATGCTGACGCTGCGCTGGGCAAAGCCAACATCACCGTCAACAAGAACTCCGTGCCCAACGACCCGCGCTCCCCGTTCGTCACCTCCGGTGTGCGGATCGGTACTCCGGCCATCACCCGCCGCGGTTTCAAGGAAGCCGAGTCCATCGAGCTGACCCACTGGATCTGCGACGTACTGGACAACCACGACAACGATGCCGTGCTGGCCACCGTACGCGAGAAGGTGCTGGATATCTGCCGCCGCTTCCCGGTCTATGGCTGATAAGTCAGACCATCCGGTTTGAGACCAATGCCACCCTCGGGTGGCATTGTTTTTTATGGTGTTGGGCAACAGGGGAGGGATGAGATTGAACCGCGAAGAGAAGATGCAGAGCGAAGAGGCATACTCCTGCACAGAGCGGGACAAGGCGCTGGAGGCGCAGCTTCGGCTGGCAATCCGCGCCCAGTATCACTTCCGTGCCAGTGAGCAGGGGCTGCTGGCGTGGGATGTACGGCGGCTGGTACGACTGAGCCGTGATCTGCCGCTGCAGGCCGTGGCATTGAGCGAGATTGCCGAGCTCGATCGCGATCACTGGTATGGCCATGGCAGCGCCAGTCCCACGGTGCGCAGCGTGGTCGAGCACTGCCAGCTCATCATGGCGGCGGATCTCGCCTATCCGATCATTCTCGACCGCGCCGGTCGGGTGATGGATGGCATGCACAGGATCGGCAAGGCATTGCTGCTGGGCCACAGCCATATCGATGCGGTGCGGTTTGTGGTCGATCCCGCTCCCGATTATCAGGATTGTGATCCCGATAGCCTGCCTTATGACGACTGAGCCGCCTCCTTGGCGATAACGACTGGGAAAATCACGTTTTTGCGCTTTTTACCGCGGTTGGATGGCCGTGCTACACTGGCCGACCTAACACCCGCAGCTGTTGGCGGGTGCCCCGTTTTGTTAACGCCGGAGGTCAGATGCATTGCCCTTTCTGTAGTGCCGTTGATACCAAGGTGATCGATTCCCGTCTGGTGGCCGAAGGCCATCAGGTGCGCCGCCGTCGCGAATGCCTGCTCTGTCATGAGCGTTTCACTACTTTCGAGATGGCCGAGCTGGTGATGCCCCGCGTCATCAAGTCCAACGGCTCGCGCGAGCCGTTCAACGAGGACAAGCTGCGGGCCGGTATCCTGCGGGCGCTGGAGAAGCGTCCGGTGAGCATGGAGGCCATCGAAAAGGCGGTCAACCACATCAAGTCACGCCTGCGCGCCACCGGCGAGCGGGAAGTTGCCTCCCAGCTGGTGGGCAATCTGGTGATGGACGAGCTCAAGGGATTGGACAAGGTGGCTTATATCCGCTTTGCCTCCGTCTATCGCAGCTTTGAAGATATCCGCGAGTTTGGTGAAGAGATCGCCAAGCTGGAGAAGTAACGGCTGCGAACCCCTCCCAGATCGGAGGGGGCATGACCGGCCGGTGCCGCCACGCTGGCTGCCGGCTGGCAAGTGGACTGTTACGCCAGTGAAACATCCAGGCTGAGCATTGTTTCGCTGGTGAAAAAATTTGAGGGCGTGCGACCGCAACCTGCGAGTCGGCGCCTGCCGTCATGGCGGGAAATGCCATGGCCGATCTGCCCGATGTTGTTGGCGATAAGCTGGTGAGCGGCAAGAGATAAAAGAACGCAACTCATCAGATTGCTGCACCACGCGGGATACGTTGCTGGAAACAGGAGCCCGGATGTTTAGTCAAGATGATTACCAATGGATGAGTCGGGCCCTCGAGCTGGCCCGCCGCGGCCGTTACACTACGGCCCCCAACCCCTGCGTCGGCGCCGTGCTGGTGAAAGATGGCGTGGTGGTTGGTGAAGGGTGGCATCAGAAGGCGGGCGAGCCCCATGCCGAGGTCTACGCCCTGCGCGCCGCCGGTGACAACGCCCGTGGCGCCACCGCCTATGTGACCCTCGAACCCTGCTCTCACCACGGTCGTACTCCCCCCTGCGCCGAGGCGCTGATCAACGCCGGGGTGGCCCGGGTGGTAGCGGCCATGGTCGATCCCAATCCCCAGGTGGGTGGGCGCGGCCTGCGGATGCTCTCCGAAGCGGGCATCAAGACCGATTTCGGCCTGCTGGCAAGCGAAGCCGAAGCGCTCAACCCGGGCTTTTTCAAGCGGATGCGGACCGCCTTCCCGCGGGTGACCGTCAAGCTGGGGGCCAGTCTCGATGGCCGCACAGCCATGGCGAGCGGCGAGAGCCAGTGGATCACCTCCCCGGATGCGCGCCGTGACGTGCAGCGACTGCGGGCCCGCCACGATGCGGTGCTCTCCAGCGCCGAAACCGTGCTGGCCGATGGCGCCTCCCTGACCGTGCGCTGGGACGAGCTGCCCCCCTCGGTCAAGGCGAGTTATCCCAAAGAGACCCTGCGCCAGCCGCTGCGAGTCATCGTCGATTCGCAAAACCGCCTCACTCCCGACTTGCCGCTGTTCCAGAGCGAGAGCCCGGTGCTGCTGGCCCGTCACAAGGCGTCCGGCGAGTGGCCCGCGTGGGTGCAGCAGCTGGAGCTGCCGCTGCTGGATGGCAAGCTGGATCTGGTCAGCCTCTTCATGCTGCTGGCCAAGCAGAACGTCAACTCGGTGCTGGTTGAGGCGGGGCCGCGGCTGTGCGGCGCTCTGCTGGAAAAAGGGCTGGTGGATGAGCTGGTGCTCTATCAGGCGCCCAAACTGATGGGCGACGAGGGGCGCGGCCTGTTCCATCTGCCCGGCCTGACCCGGCTGTTCCAGGCGCCCAAGCTCGCCATCAAGGATGTGCGCATGGTGGGGCCGGATATTCGCATTACCGCCAAAATAGCCTGATCTTTCAATGTTCAAGGGGGCAGCTGCTGCCCCCGTCATCAGCAAGGTGATCTGCATGTTTACCGGAATTATCGAAGCGGTGGGGACCCTGGCCGAACTGCGTCGTCAGGGGGAGGACATGGCCCTCACCGTGCACGCCCCGGGCCTGGATTTTAGCGACGTCAAGCTGGGCGACTCCATCGCAACCAACGGCGTCTGCCTCACCGTCGTGGCGCTGGGCGACAAGAGCTATACCGCCGATGTGTCGCTGGAAACCCTCTCCCGTACCGGCTTTGCCGCCGCCAGAGTGGGCGATCGGGTCAACCTCGAGAAGGCGCTGATGCCCACCTCCCGTCTCGGCGGCCATCTGGTCTCCGGCCACGTGGACGGGGTAGGGGAGGTGAAAAGCGTCTCCAGCAGCGGCCGCGCCATCGAGTACTGGATCAAGGCGCCGGGCGAGCTCTCCCGCTACATCGCCGAGAAAGGTTCCATTGCGGTGGATGGCATCAGCCTCACCGTCAACGCGGTACAGGGCGACCTGTTCCGCCTGACGATCGTGCCCCACACCGCGCAGGAGACCACCATCGCCAGCTGGAAGCCGAGTCACAAGGTCAACCTCGAGGTCGATCAGATCGCCCGTTATCTGGAGCGATTGATGATGGGCAAGAGTCAGGAGAGCAGCGCCTCCACCCTGACTCTGGACAAGCTGGCCAAGGCCGGTTTTCTCTGATGGTCGGGGTGTTGGCCCCGACCAAAACGATTTTCTGTGATCCCGCTCCGATTGAAATGGGGCCATGCGCCCCAATCTAGAGCAGCATATCTCGCATTCCCGTTGAGCCTGCGGGCTCAATCCCCAAATAGACAGATGGAGTAGCCCATGGCGCTGAGCACAACCCAGGAAATCATTGCCGACATCAAGGCTGGCAAGATGGTGATCCTGATGGATGACGAAGACAGGGAGAACGAAGGGGACCTCATCATGGCCGCCTCCTGTGTCCGTCCGGAGGATATCAACTTCATGGCCCGCTACGGCCGTGGCCTCATCTGCCTGACCCTGACCCGGGATCGCTGCAAGCAATTGGCGCTGCCGCTGATGGTGGATCGCAACAATGCCCAGTTCTCCACCGCCTTCACCGTCTCCATCGAGGCGGCAGAAGGGGTGACCACTGGTATCTCCGCCGCTGATCGCGCAGTGACCGTGCAGGCGGCTGTGGCGGCCAATGCCAAGGCGGCTGATCTGGTGCAGCCGGGCCACATCTTCCCGCTGATGGCGCAGGATGGCGGCGTGCTGACCCGTGCCGGCCACACTGAAGCCGGCTGCGATCTGGCCCGTCTGGCCGGTTTCGAGCCTGCCGCCGTCATCGTCGAGATCCTCAATGAAGATGGCACCATGGCGCGCCGTCCTGACCTGGAGATCTTCGCCGAGGAGCACGGCATCAAGCTCGGCACCATCGCCGACCTTATCGAGTACCGCAACCAGCACGAGACCACGGTCGAGAAGGTGGCCGAGTGCAAGCTGCCCACCGAGTTTGGCGAGTTTGACCTCATCACCTTCCGCGACACCATCGACAATCAGGTGCACTTTGCCCTGAAAAAGGGTGAGGTACAGGCCGATCAGCCGACGCTGGTTCGCGTCCATCTGCACGACGTGCTGAGCGATCTGCTGCTGACCGATCGCCACGCCGCCCGCAGCTGGCCACTGCCCAAGTCCATGGCCCGCATTGCCGACGAGGGCGGCGTGCTGGTGATTTTGGGGGCGGAATCCCATGGCGCCGAGCTGCTGGCCCGGGTCAAGGGTTTTGAAGCCGCCGACAAGGGGCTGGCACCGGAAGGTGCCAAGTGGCAGGGTACTTCGCGTCGGGTTGGTGTTGGCTCCCAGATCCTCAAGGCCCTTGGCGTGAGCAAGATGCGCCTGTTGAGCTCGCCGAAGAAGTACCATGCCCTCGGCGGTTTCGGTCTGGAAGTGGTTGAATACATAGGCGAATAAACGCTACAGCTTCGGCTTGCAGAGGGCGTTATCCGTCCTCGGCAAGCCGTGGCGTATGCCGGCGCATGACCACGTCGGCCCGTTGAATTGGCGATCATGGCCGCTCGTTGCGGCCATGGTTTTTGTCGTGGGTCTGTTGTGCTAGAATGTGCGCACTTTTGACTCCGGCCCTTTTGCTTTCACAGATACAGGATTTCCAATGAAGGTTATCGAAGGAAACATTGCCGCTCCCGAGGCGCGCGTTGCCATTGTCGTTGCCCGTTTCAACAGCTTCATCAACGACAGCCTGGTGAGTGGTGCAGTAGACGTACTGAAGCGTCAAGGTCAAGTGCAGGACAGCAATCTGACTCTGGTGAAAGTACCGGGCGCAGTTGAAATGCCGCTGGTTATCAAGAAGCTGGCCAAGAGCGGTAAATATGACGCCATCGTGGCGGTCGGTACTGTCATCCGTGGCGGCACCTACCACTTCGATCTGGTGGCAAACGAGAACAGCAAAGGCATGGCCCAGGTGATGATGGAGTATGAAATCCCCGTCGCCTTCGGCGTGCTGACTACCGAAAACATTGAACAAGCCATCGAGCGTGC
Organism: Aeromonas sp. SCS5; assembly: GCF_001887375.1. Classification (NCBI taxonomy): domain Bacteria; kingdom Pseudomonadati; phylum Pseudomonadota; class Gammaproteobacteria; order Aeromonadales; family Aeromonadaceae; genus Aeromonas; species Aeromonas sp. SCS5. The sequence goes on along the minus strand of NZ_LFCS01000006.1, from coordinate 383,118 downwards.
AGGTACCAAGGCGGGTAACAAGGGTGCAGAGGCTGCACTGGCAGCGCTTGAAATGATCAACGTCCTGAAAGAACTGGACGTGTAACGAGGAGAAATGCATTGAAACCGTCTGAGCGCCGTAAAGCCCGTCATTGCGCCACCCAGGCCATCTACCAGTGGCAGATGACCAAGGCCAACGTGGGTGACATCGAAGAGCAGTTCAAGATCGATCAGGACACCAAGGGTGTAGACCTGAACTACTTCCGCGATCTGCTGTTCGGGGTATCGCTCCACTGCAACGAGCTGGACAAGGTCTTCGCACCTTTCCTCTCCCGTCCGCTGGAAGAAGTGGACATGGTGGACAAGGCGATCCTGCGTCTGGCGACCTATGAGCTGACCCGTCGTGATGATGTGCCGCCGCGTGTGGTCATCAACGAAGCGATCGAGCTGGCCAAAGCTTTTGCTGCCGATGACAGCCACAAGTTTGTCAACGGTGTACTGGACAAGGTGATCAAGTCGCTGGACAAGCGCTGATAGCTGCGTTCATCAGCATCTAATAGAGGAGCCAGCTTATCGCTGGCTTTTTACTGTATGGGTGAATTCGAGCTGATTGATAAGTACTTCAAGGTCCCCCACGCCCGCAAGGACGTGGTGATGGGCCCTGGAGACGATTGCGCCCTGCTGACCCTGCCCCCCGACACCCAGCTGGCGGTGAGCACGGATACCCTGGTCAGCGGCGTGCACTTCTTCCCCGACATGGATCCGGTCGATCTCGGCTACAAGGCGCTGGCGGTCAATCTCTCCGATCTTGCCGCCATGGGGGCCGAGCCGCGCTGGGTCTCGCTGGCGCTGACGCTGCCGGCCATCAACGAGAGCTGGGTCGCCGGCTTTGCCGAAGGATTCCTGGAGCTCGCCGAGTACTACAACGTGGCGCTGGTGGGCGGGGACATGACCCGTGGGCCGCTCTCCATCACTGTGTCGGTCAAGGGATCGGTGCCGGCTGGTCGCGCCCTGATGCGCAGCGGTGCCAAAGCCGGTGACGGCATCTATGTGACCGGCACTTTGGGAGATGCCGCCCTGGCGCTCTCCCACCTGCTGGGCAAACGCACCCTCAACGAGAACCAGCTGGCGGCCGTGCTGCCGCGCCTCGACCACCCCCATCCCCGCATTCTGGCCGGACAGGCACTGCGCGGACTGGCGGGCAGCGCGCTGGATCTCTCCGACGGGCTGGCATCGGATCTCGGCCATATCCTCAAGGCGTCCGGTGTGCGGGCCCAGATCGATCTCGATCTGCTGCCGCTCTCGCCGGTGTTGCAGGATGCGGTGAGCGAGCAGGATGCGTGGCAGCTGGCGCTGGCCGGCGGCGATGACTACGAGCTCTGCTTCACCGTGCCGCAGGAGCATCACGGCGCGCTCGATACCGCGCTGGCCCACAGCGGGGTCAAGTTTACCCGTATCGGCCGCATCGTGGCGGGTGAACCGGGTATCGAGTACCTGCGTGGCGAGCTGCCGGTCGAGCTGCAACTGAAAGGGTGGGATCACTTCGCATGAGTCTGTTTACGATAAAGCCCGAGCTGAAACGACTGGATCTGAAGAATCCGCTCCACTTTCTGGCGGTGGGCTTTGGCTCCGGTCTCTCCCCCAAAGCGCCGGGTACCATGGGGACGATCGCCGCCATCCCGCTCTACCTGCTGGTGAGTGGGCTGCCGACCCACTGGTTTATCGCCCTGCTGGTGGTGGGATTCCTGATCGGTATCCGCATCTGCCAGAGCGCCACCGATGCCATCGGCATGCCGGATCACGGCGCCATCGTCTGGGACGAGGTGATCGGGTTTGGCGTCACCATGATAGCGGCGCCGGCCGGTTGGGAGTGGGTACTGGCGGGCTTTCTGCTGTTTCGCCTGTTCGATGTGCTCAAACCCTGGCCCATCTCCTGGTTTGATCGCCGTATCCACGGCGGCCTTGGCATCATGCTGGACGATCTGATTGCCGCTCTGTTCGCCCTCATTTGTATGCAATTACTGGCCGCCTGGCTCGCTTGATTGCCCTCTCCCGGGGAGTGACTGTTACAGCACTCCCCGATTTATATCTGCCTAATTTTCATTCATCGGCATATGCTGCCGTATATCATCCATTTCACATAAATATTCACTACTCATTCGGGGCCTTACCGCGAATGGAGAATAGTGATAAATGCTGCTTGTTGCGTTCTTGTTGAAATTAAAGTAATGCTAGCGGTAGGTATATGGATATGCGGGCCGTTTTTGTGACTATAGTCATCATTTTTCGCTATGGAAATGGTGGTTATCTGCGCAAAACATTGCGGAATTGTATAACTCAATCATTTACACCCGTGGGCAAACCGTCTAATTTACTCGCGGGTTATTCCAAAAAAATGCAAAAAACCCGCCCGGATCGCTGGTTTAACTGCTACACGGATTGAGCATTAATTGCCCTGAGCAGCACCGGCATCTGCGGCCGATTTATGGACGAATTATTTGGGACGGATGTCCCCCGCAGAGGTAAACATGTCCTTGCTCGAAGTAAAGAACTTGCGGATCGAGTATCCCTCCCGCTACGGGGTACTGGCCGCAGTGAAGGATCTCTCTTTCTCCATCGAAAAAGGGGAGATTGTCGGCGTCGTAGGTGAGTCCGGTGCCGGCAAATCCACCATCGGCAACGCCGTCATCGATCTCCTGAGCCCGCCCGGTCGCATCGCCCGTGGCGATATCTACCTCAATGGCGAGCTTATCTCCGGCAAGAGCCAGAACGAGATGCGGGCTATTCGTGGCTCACGCATCGGCTTTATCTTTCAGGATCCGATGACCTCTCTCAACCCGCTGTTCACCGTTGAACACCAGCTGGTCGAGACCATTCTGGCCAACACCGACTTGTCACGCGAAGCCGCCTTTGCCAAGGCGCTGGATCTGATGAAGGCGGTGGGGATCCCGCAGCCTGAGCTGCGCATCAAGCAGTATCCTCATCAGTTCTCCGGTGGTATGCGCCAGCGGGTGGTCATTGCCATCGCCCTCTCCGGCGATCCTGAACTCATCATCGCAGACGAGCCGACCACGGCGTTGGACGTCTCCATCCAGGATCAGATCCTCCAACTCATCCGCACCCTCTGCAAAGAGCGTCAGGTGGGCTGCATGCTGGTGACCCACGACATGGGCGTGGTTTCCAACGTCACCGACAAGGTGGCGGTGATGTATCGCGGCGATCTGGTGGAGTTTGGCCGCACCGAGCAGGTGCTGGGCAGTCCCAATCATCCCTATACCCGCAGCCTCATCTCGGCGGTGCCACGCTCCGACGTGAAGCTGGTGCGCTTCCCGCTGGTCTCCTATATCGAGGATGCCAGCGCGCCGGATACCAATATCGACCTCAAGACCCACTGGCTCGGTCAGAGTCAGGACGAGCGTGCCTATGAAGGGGCGCTGCTGCGGGTGGAGAACGTCGATCTGAAGTTTGTCACCAAGGACTCCATCTTCCCGAGCCGCCGCCAGTATGTGCGTGCCTGCAACAACATCAGCTTCGAGATCTTCGAGGGTGAAACCTTCGGTCTGGTGGGGGAGTCGGGCTCAGGTAAATCGACCATTGCCCGCGCCATCACCGGTCTCTATCCGCCTGATACCGGCAAAATCGTCTTTGAGGGGATCGATCTGACTGCCCTCAAGAGCGAGAGCGAGCGCCGCCCCCTGCGTCGCCAGATGCAGATGGTGTTCCAGAACCCCTATTCATCGATGAACCCGCGCATGAAGGTGCGCGACATCATCGCCGAGCCGATCCGCTTCCATCAGCTGGCGAGCAGCGAGAGCCAGATCGAGGGGATTGTCGGGGATCTGCTGGATCACGTCGGTCTTGGCCGCGGTGCCGGGGTCAAGTATCCCCACGAGTTCTCCGGTGGTCAGCGCCAGCGCATCTCCATTGCCCGTGCGCTGGCGACCCGCCCCCGTTTTCTCATCTGCGACGAGCCGACCTCGGCGCTGGATGTGTCTGTACAGGCCCAGATCCTCAATTTGCTCAAGGATCTGCAGCAGGAGCTCAAGCTCACCATGCTGTTCATCAGCCACGATCTGCCGGTGATCCGCCAGATGTGCGACCGCATCGGGGTGATGCAGCACGGTCATCTGGTGGAAGTGGCCGAGACCGAGAAACTGTTTACCAATGCCGAGCATGAGTACAGCCGCAAGCTGATCTCCCTCATGCCGGAGTTCAAGGGAATGTCCCGCGAGGGGCTGGAAATCGCAAGCTAGGAGAGCGCCGGTGCGCCGGATGGTCGCTCAAACCCGTTGTTCGTTAATAAAAAAGCCAAAAGCATGGAGAAAAAGATGAAGAAAGGATTTTCCAAGATTGCCCTGGCGCTGTTTGCCGCCGGTTTCGCCTTCAGCGTCTCTGCCGCTGATATCAAGGTAGGTGTCGCCTCCGATGCCACCTCGCTGGATCCGCAGGAGCAGCTCTCCGGTCAGACCCTGGAGATGTCGCACCTGGTATTCGATCCCCTGATGCGTTACACCCAGGATCTGAAATTCGAGCCGCGTCTGGCCGAGAAGTATGAGCGTGTTGACGACAAGACCGTCCGCTTCCACCTGCGCAAAGGGGTCAAGTTCCACTCCGGTAACGACTTTACCGCCGATGACGTGGTATGGACTGTCAACCGTCTGAAGTCCTCTGTCGACTTCAAGGCGATCTTCGACCCCATCGTCGAAGTGAAGAAGGTAGATGACTACACCGTCGATCTGATTACCGCGAAGCCCTTCCCGCTGATCCTGCAGACCGTCACCTACATCTTCCCGATGGACTCCAAGTTCTATACCGGCAAGACCGAAGCGGGCAAAGACAAGGCCGAGATCGTCAAGAACGGTGACTCCTACGCCTCTACCCACGTCTCCGGTACTGGCCCGTTCACCGTCAAGTTCCGCGAGCAGGGCGTGAAGCTCGATTATGCCCGCAACCCCAACTACTGGGACAAGGCCTCCAAGGGTAACGTCGAGAACCTGACCGTGGTGCCGATCAAGGAAGACGCGACCCGCGTAGCCGCTCTGCTGGGTGGTGACGTGGACGTGATCTACCCGGTTGCGCCGAACGATCTGGAGCGGGTGAAGAATGGTAAGGACTCCCAGCTGGTCACCCTGTCCGGTACCCGCGCCATCATCATCGAGCTGAACCAGAACACCAACCCGGCGCTGAAAGACAAGCGGGTGCGTCAGGCGATCAACTACGCCATCAACCAGGTGGGTATCGTCGAGAAGATCAACAAGGGCTTCGGTACCCCTGCCGGCCAGCTGAGCCCGAAAGGCTATGCCGGTCACAACGAGGCGCTGGTGCCCCAGTATGATCTGGCCAAAGCCAAGCAGCTGATGAAAGAAGCCGGTCAGGAGAAGGGCTTCAAGATGACCTTCATCGCTCCGGCAGCCCGTTACGTCAACGACGTCAAGATTGCCCAGGCTGTCTCCGCCATGCTGGCCAAGATCAACATCAAGGTGGATCTGAAGACCATGCCGGTGGCCCAGTACTGGCCGGAGTTTGACAAGTGCGCCGCCGACATGCAGATGATTGGCTGGCACTCCGACACTGAAGATACCGCGAACTTCTTCGAGTTCCTGACCTTCACCAAGGATGCCAAGACCGGTATGGGTCAGTACAACTGCGCCGGTTATGCCAACGCAGAGGCTGACAAGCTGGTCGAGCAGGCCAACGCCGAGACAGATCCGGCCAAGCGTGCCGAGATGCTGAAGAAGGTGGAAGCCATGGTGATCGAGGATGCAGCTTATGTGCCGCTGCACTGGGAAGATCTGGCCTACGGCGCGAAGAAGAACGTCGACATCAAGCCGGTGGTCAACGTGATGAACTTCCCTTACTTCGGCGATCTGGTGGTCGGCAAGTAAGCGAACGTCACAAGGAAGGACGGGGCGGAGTGGTCAGCTGGCCACTCCGCCTGCTAACAGAAGCCTGTGCCACGACACAGGCCACGTAGAAGGACAAGCATGTTTACATTCCTGCTGAAACGGTTCTATCAGGCCGTGATAGTGATGTTCGTCATCAGCCTGGTCGCCTTCTCCATCCAGGACAACCTGGGGGATCCGTTGCGCGAGCTGGTGGGACAATCCGTCTCCGAAGCCCAGCGCCACGAATTGCGCGAGAAGATGGGCCTCAACGATCCCTTCCTCGTCAAATACAGCCGCTTTTTGAAAAATGCGGTGCACGGGGATCTGGGTACTTCCTACTTTTTCAAGCGACCGGCTCTTGAGGTGATCCTCGACAAGCTGGTAGCTACCCTTGAGCTGGTCTTTGCCGCCGCGCTCATCATCGTCGTGGTCTCCATTCCACTTGGTGTCTATTCGGCGATCCGGCCGCGCAGCATTCCCACCAAGATCATCATGGCGGGGAGCAGTATCGGCATTTCGATCCCGGTGTTCCTGACCGCCATCATGCTGATGTATCTCTTCTCCATCCAGCTGGGCTGGCTGCCGGCCTATGGTCGCGGCGAGACCCGCAACCTGCTGGGTTGGGAGTCGGGATTCTTCACCTGGGACGGTATCAAACACCTGATCCTGCCGGCGGTGTCGCTCTCTTCCATCATGCTGCCGCTGTTTATCCGGCTGGTGCGCTCCGAAATGCTGGAGCAGCTCTCCTCCGAGTACGTCAAGTTCGCTCGTGCCAAGGGGTTGGACAACAACAAGGTCTACTACCAGCACGCCCTGAAGAACACCATGCTGCCGGTCATTACCGTCGGTGGTGTGCAGATCGGCACCATGGTGGCCTACACCATCCTGACCGAGAGCGTGTTCCAGTGGCCGGGGACCGGTTTCCTGTTCCTCGAGGCGATCCACCGGGTCGATACCCCGCTGATCACCGCCTACGTCATCTTCGTGGGCTTGATCTTCGTGGTGACCAATACTCTGGTCGACCTGCTCTACGGGTTGATCAACCCGACCGTTAACCTGACTGCCAAGGGGTAAGCATGAGTAACGCTGTAACTGCAAGCCCAAGCCGTTGGGCACGTTTCAAGAACTCCGACATCGTCTACTACTTCCTGCGGGACAAGGTAGCCATGTTCAGCTTTGCGGTGTTCGTGGTGTTCGTGGTGGCTGCCTTGCTGGCCCCCTGGATCGCCCCGCACAACGTCTATGACCAGACCAGCTTCGACCTGATGGATGCCGAACTGCCTCCTTCATGGCTGGATGGCGGCGAAGAGCGCTTCTGGCTCGGCACCGACAACCAGGGGCGGGATATCTGGAGCACCATCCTCTATGGTGCCCGTATCTCCCTCACCATCGGTCTGTTTGCGGTGGGGCTGCAGCTGGTGCTGGGGATCGTCATCGGTTTGATCGCCGGCTACTTTGGCGGTCGTATCGATAACCTCTTGATGCGCTTTGCCGACGTGCAGCTGTCGTTCTCCACCATGATGGTGGCGATCATCATCTCCGCCATCTTTCAGGCGACCTTTGGCTCCGAGTTCTACTCGCGCTTTGCCATCGTGATGCTGGTGGTGATCATCGGGATCGCCGAGTGGCCGCAGTACGCCCGTACCGTGCGCGCCTCGGTGCTGGCGGAGAAGAAGAAGGAGTATGTGGAGGCGGCCAAGGTGATGGGGTTCCGCGCTCCGCGCATCATGTTCCGCCACATTTTGCCCAACTGCCTGTCGCCCATTCTGGTTATCTCCACCGTGCAGGTGGCCAACGCCATCATGAGTGAGGCGGCACTCTCCTTCCTCGGTCTGGGGATGCCGGTTGATCAGCCCTCGCTCGGTTCGCTTATCAGCGTCGGCTTCAACTACATCTTCTCCGGCTCCTGGTGGATCACCGCTTTCCCGGGTATCTGTCTGGTGGTGCTGGTGCTGGTCATCAACCTGCTGGGTGACTGGTTGCGGGATGTGTTTAACCCCAAGATCTACAAAGGTTGATAACCTGAGCAAGAACTTACTGCGAGGCCGTGATCAAGGCTCATGTGCTGCTCGGAATCCTCATGTATTCACATACACTCCGGTTCCTGCGCTGCTCTTTACCTTGTTGACAGCCTTCTCGCGACAGTCCTTGAACAGGTTCTAGATTATGAAGAATAAAAAGGGCGCCAATGAGGCGCCCTTCTTTTATTGATAGCTTTGAACGTTATCAGGCTTGCAGCCAGCTTTCGATACTGCGCTGGATGCCAGCATCGTCCAGACCGAGCAGGGCATAGATCTCCTGCTGGGTACCCTGTTCCACGAAGCGATCCGGCAGGCCGAGGTTGAGCACCGGCTTGCACTGCTTATTGCGCATCAGCAGCTCGTTCACCGCCGAACCGGCGCCGCCCATGATGGCATTGTCTTCGATGGTGACGAACTGATCGTGGCTGGCCGCCAGCGACAGCACCAGCGCCTCATCCATCGGTTTGACGAAGCGCATGTCCACCAGGGTGGCATCGAGCGCTTCGGCCGCCGCTTTGGCGTGTTGCAGCAGAGTGCCAAACGCCAGAATGGCGGTGCCTTTGCCCTCTCGAATGATGCGTCCCTTGCCAATCTCCAGCGCCTGCATCTCCTGCGAGATGGGGGTATCGCTCAGGCTGCTGCCACGTGGGTAGCGCACCGCGGCAGGCCCCTGATGGCGATAGCCGGTATAGAGCATCTGACGGCATTCGTTCTCGTCGGAGGGGGTCATGATCACCATGTTGGGCACGGTGCGCAGGAAGCTGATGTCGAACGCGCCCTGATGGGTCGGGCCATCGGCGCCCACCAGACCGGCCCGGTCGATGGCGAACAGCACCGGCAGTTCCTGCAGCGCTACGTCGTGGATCACCTGATCATAGGCCCGTTGCAGGAAGCTCGAATAGATGGCAACCACCGGTTTCTTGTCGGCGATGGCAAGACCGGCAGCAAAAGTGACCGCATGTTGTTCAGCAATAGCCACATCGAAGTAGCGATCCGGATACTGCTGGCTGAATTTCACCAGCCCGGAGCCTTCGCGCATGGCAGGGGTGATGCCGACCAGCTTTTCGTCTTTGGCCGCCATGTCACACAGCCACTGGCCGAAGATGGCGGAGAAGGTGGGCTTGGCACCACTCGCCTTGGGCAGGGCGCACTCGTCCGGATTGAACTTGGGCACGGCGTGATAACCAATGGGGTCTTTCTCTGCCGGCTCGTAGCCCTTGCCCTTCTTGGTCTTGACGTGCAGCAGCTGCGGCCCCTTGAGATTGCGCATGTTGCGCAGGGTCTCGACCAGAGCCTCGATATCGTGACCGTCGATGGGGCCGATGTAGTTGAAGCCGAACTCCTCGAACAGGGTGCCGGGCACCACCATCCCCTTGAGGTGCTCTTCGGCTCGCTTGGCCAGCTCCTTGACCGGTGGCAGACCGGCCAGCACCTTCTTGCCGCCTTCGCGGATGGTGGTGTAGAGCTTGCCGGACATGACCCGGGCCAGATGGTTGTTGAGCGCGCCGACATTCTCTGAGATGGACATCTCGTTGTCGTTGAGGATCACCAGCATGTCTTTATGGACATCGCCGGCGTGGTTGAGCGCTTCAAAAGCCATCCCCGCTGTGATGGCGCCATCACCGATCACCGCAACGACCTTGCGACCCAGCCCTTCACTCTCGGCGGCAACCGCCATACCGAGTGCGGCACCGATGGAGGTGCTGGAGTGGCCGACGGAGAGCACGTCGTACTCGCTCTCGCCACGCCAGGGGAAGGGGTGCAGACCGTCCTTCTGTCGGATGGTGTGGATCTGGTCACGGCGTCCGGTCAGGATCTTGTGGGGATAGGCCTGATGGCCCACGTCCCAGATCAGCCGATCGAACGGGGTGTTGTAGACGTAGTGCAGGGCCACGGTCAGTTCGACCGTGCCGAGCCCGGAGGCAAAGTGTCCGCTGGAGCGGCTGACAGAGCGCAGCAGATATTCGCGCAGCTCGTTGCACAGCACCGGTAGCCGCTCTTTGGGCAGGGAACGCAGCTCTATCGGGGTGTCCGCGAGGGCCAGGTTGGGGAAATTGCTAATATCAACGCTCATTTTTTAACTGTTATCCAGCGTTTAGTGGGTTCGCTCGATGATGTAATCGGCGAACGCTTCCAGAATGTCGGTATTGTAGGGCAAGGATTGCAGGGCTGTTAAGGCTTTACCGTGCAGTTCGCGAGCCAGCTCACGGGCGTTTTCGAGTCCAAGCAGGGCCGGATAGGTACTCTTCTCCAGCGCCAGATCGGAGCCTTGCGGTTTGCCCAGGGTGGCGGTGTCTCCTGTGATGTCGAGGATGTCATCCTGCACCTGGAAGGCGAGGCCGATGGCGGAGGCATAGGTTTGCAGCGCCGTCAGGGTCGCTTCGTCCACATTCTCCTTGCACAGGGCGCCAAGAGTGACGGCACACTCGATGAGTGCCCCCGTCTTGTGGCGGTGTACCTGCTCCAGCTCGGCGAGCGTGATCCGGCGACCTTCCGCTTGCAGATCCAGCGCCTGACCGCCGCACATACCGAGATAACCGGAAGCACGGGCGAGGGTGCTCAGCATGCGCACCCGGTTGGTCAGCAGTGTCTCTGGCATGGGGTGATCGGCCAGAATGGAGAACGCCAGCGTCTGCAGGGCATCACCCGCCAGAATCGCGGTGCCTTCATCAAAGGCCTTGTGAACGGTCGGCTGGCCGCGACGCAAATCGTCGTCATCCATGGCGGGCAGATCGTCGTGCAGCAGCGAGTAGGCGTGGATGCACTCCACCGCAGCGGCCGGGCCATCGAGCAGTTCGCTCTTTACCCCCAGCATCTCGCCGACGGCGTAGACCAGAAAAGGACGAACCCGCTTGCCGCCCAGCAGCAAGCCATATTTCATGGCATCGCGCAGGCGCGGCGCCATGGCGGGCAAGGATTCAAGTTGTGCTGACAGACAGTCGTCAATACGCTGACGATGCAGACGGGAAAAATGGTCCAGCGCCACTCACTCTTCTCCTTGTTCTGGCTGGAAGGGGGCAAGCTGGTCACTGCCATCGGCTTTGCTCAGCAGGATCTGGATCTTCTGTTCTGCCTGTTCCAGCTTCTGCTGGCCGGCACGCACCAGATGGACTCCTTGCTCGAATTGCTTGAGCGCCTCTTCCAGCGGGAGGGAACCTTGCTCCAGCTGATGAACGATGGTTTCCAGCTCTTCCAGAGTGGCATCAAAACTCAGACGGTCGATTTTTTTACTGGCCATGTCCATCCTCGGGGATTGAAAAAAACGGCTTATATTAACATCGACCGCCCAGCGGGGGGAGGCTGAAAACGCCAGAGCCGCAAACTCTCGACAAATCGGTCGATAATGAACTGTCTCCCCCTTCGGATGGAAACTTGCCGCCGGGGCCGCAATAGCAGAAAATTCAACGGCGTATAATAGTGCATCAGCACAGGTGACAGGAGTAGGACGTGGATCTAGGTAGTCTGATAGGCATAGTGCTGGGCTTCGGTGTGGTGATATACGGCATGCTGCTGGGTGGCCCCGTCACCATGTATGTGGACATGCCCTCTGTCTATATCACCATTCTGGGCTCCATCTTTATCGCCATGATGAAGTTCAACCTTGGCCAGTTCCTGATGGCGTTCAAGGTGGCCGGCAAAGCTTTTATGTACAAGGGCGACAAGCTGGAAGATCTCATTACCAAGGCGGTTGAGCTGGCCGATGCATCCCGCAAGGGGGGCTTTCTGGCGCTGGAAGCGGCGGAAATCCCCAATCCCTTTATGAAAAAAGGGATCGATATGTTGGTGGATGGTCACGATGCCGATGTGGTGCGTGGCGTGCTGGAGAAGGATATCGAGCTGACCTCCGAGCGTCATGTTATCGCCATCAAGGTGTTCCGTACTCTGGGGGATCTCGGCCCGGCCATGGGCATGATAGGTACGCTGGTGGGGCTGGTGGCCATGCTGGCAAACATGAGCGATCCCAAGTCCATCGGCCCGGCCATGGCGGTGGCATTGCTCACGACCCTGTATGGCGCTATCGAGGCCAACATGATAGCGATTCCCATTGCCGACAAGCTGGAGCTGCGCAGTGGCGAGGAGCGGCTCTGCCGCACATTGATCCTCGATGCCATCATGGGGATTCAGGATGGACAGAATCCGCGGGTGATCCAGACCATGTTGCAGAACTATTTGCATCAATCCAAACGCAATAACGGCGCGGAGTAGGGGGCTTTATGTCCAAATGCAAATGTCCGCCACCGGGGTTGCCCGGTTACATGGGGACTTTCGCCGATCTGATGTCGCTATTGATGTGCTTCTTCGTGCTGCTGCTCTCGTTTGCCGAGATGGATGTACAGAAGTTCAAGCAGATTGCCGGCTCCATGGAGAAGGCATTCGGCGTGCAGAATATTCTGGAAGTGAAGGATATTCCCAAGGGGACCTCGGTGATTGCCCAGGAGTTTCGACCGGGCCGGCCGGAGCCGACCCCTATCGATACCATCATGCAGCAGACAATCGACATGACCCAGACCGAGCTGGAGTTTCTGCCCGGCGAGTCGGATCAGGCTGGCGGGCAGGACAAAACCGATGGCAAGCAGACCGGTGGTGATACGGCTCAGGATGCGCACCAGGCGCAGCAACAATCCAATGAGCTGGCCAAAGCGCTCGCCGAACAGATGAAGTCCCAGATCCAGGATGGGGCGATTGAAATTGAGGCGCTGGGTCAGCAGATCATCATCAGGATCCGGGAGAAGGCGTCATTTCCTGCCGGATCGGCTTTTCTGCAGCCTCAATTCTGGCCTGTTATCCGTAAAGTTGCCGAGTTGCTCAAGGATGTGCCGGGGGAGATCACCATCTCTGGCCACACCGATAACGTGGCAACCCATGACGAGTTGTTCCAGTCAAACTGGGAGCTTTCAACCCAGCGTGCGGTAGCGGTCGCTCACCAGATGATCAAGGTGCCCGGTTTTGATCAGGGGCGGCTGGTGGTGCAGGGGATGGCAGATTCCCAGCCGCTGCTGCCCAACAATACCCCGGAGAACCGGCGGGCGAACCGGCGCGTGGAGATCTCCATCATGCAGGGCAAGCCCACTGTCTCGTCACCCATCTCGGTGCCGAAAGCAGAGTGATGATGAGTCGCAAAGCGAGATCTGCATCAGGGAGCTGACATGGATTTTGTGCCGGCTTCATATTAAGATGCCTCATCCGAACCGACTGCTGCGGCTTTCTTGCTGATCGCCGCAGCTTCTATTTTCAAGCAACCCAGGTTTCGACTATGAACCATACTCCGATGACTGTTCGCGGTGCTGAGAAGCTGCGCGAAGAGCTCGAATATCTCAAGACCGAGCTGCGTCCCCAGATTATCGAAGCGATTGCCGATGCCCGTGAGCACGGTGATTTGAAGGAAAACGCCGAATACCATGCTGCCCGCGAGCAGCAGGGGTTCTGTGAAGGCCGCATTCAGGAGATTGAAGCCAAGCTCTCCAATGCCCAGGTGATCGATGTCACCAAGATGACCAACAATGGCCGCATCATTTTTGGCGCGACCGTGACCCTGCTCAAGAGCGAGACAGAGGAAGAGGTTGTCTACCGCATCGTGGGTGATGATGAGGCCGACATCAAACAGAACCTTATCTCCGTCAATTCACCGATTGCCCGTGCCCTGATCGGCAAGGAAGTTGACGATGTGGCCATCGTCAAGACTCCGGCTGGTGACGTGGAGTACGAAGTGCTGGAAGTCGCTTATCTCTAAGCGCTGCAGTATTTGATGGGACAGGGGAGCGGGTGCTCCCCTGTTTCTCTTTACCCGGCCTGATAGGCCTCGGTAAAGGCATCCTGATGACGTTGAAACAACCAGTGGCGCAGGCGCTCTATGTCGCTTTCGCTCATCTGGAAGCTGATCGCCCAGGTGGTGCTGGCCGGGTTGGATTTGATTAACCTGACCAATCGTCCCTGCAGTGGCAGAGGTTCTTCCTCATCGAGACAGAGTTCGCCGTTGAGCTGTGTATCCGCCACCATGCCGAGAGGCATGTTCTCGACGATGAGCCCGTTGAGGGAGAGGCTGAGCACCTGATAGTGCCCTTGCTCGGTATGCAACCGCGCTTTCTGGCTGAGTCGCCAGGCGCGAGGACGGGCAAACCCCAGCTCCCTGATCACCGGAGCAGATAGACGTGGCTCGATAAAGCCATCTTCTCTTTGGGTAAAGGTGAGGGGAAAGCGTAACTGGTGTCCTGCGAAGCGGGCTTCGAGTACGAGGTTATCGGCTTTTTGCAGCAAGCCAAGCATGGGGCCGTCGAGGTGACCACTCAGGAGATGACTCTCCTGATTGCTCCCCAAGTCCCGCAGCATGGCCAGCTCATCGTCGGTTAGAATTTGATGGTGAGCCATAGCGCGTGTCCGGAAGTATTCATCGCAGGTTAAGGGGTTGGCGACTACTTTGGCAAGCGACTCGGGAAGAAGTGGAAGAAGGAAAGAGCAGCGCTCTTTCCTTTTATTTGCGGGGCAGCTGGATCTTGGGTTCGTTAGCCTGACGATAAATGGTCAGCACATGGCCCATGCTCTGTACTTTGACTGAACCGGTTTCACGGACGATGGCATCCATAACCAGTTGTTTCATCTCACGATCTTCAGACGCAACCTTAACCTTGATCAGCTCGTGATGGTTCAGTGCCAGATCGATCTCGGCCAGTACGCCTTCGGTCAGACCATGCTGACCCAGCAGGACGACAGGTTTGAGGCTGTGGGCAAGGCCCTTGAGGTACTGTTTCTGTTTGTTGTTGAGAATCATCGCAATTTCTTCATAAGTCAGGGTTGAAAGGGGCGTATTCTACCCCCACTTAGCCCTTAATACTAATAACCCTTGTGGTTTTTTAAAGTCGATTATCATGACCCAGAAAAAACATTCCCCCAGTTCAACCCGCTGGTTAAAAGAGCATTTTGACGATCAATACGTCAAAAAAGCCCAGAAGTTGGGACTGAGATCCCGTGCCGTGTTCAAGATCGACGAGATCCAGGGCAAGGACAAACTGCTCAAGCCGGGCATGACGGTGGTGGATCTGGGGGCGGCCCCCGGTGGCTGGTCCCAGTTCGCCATCGATCAGGTCGGTGACAAGGGGCGGGTGATCGCCTGCGATATTCTGCCGATGGATTCCATCGCCGGTGTCGATTTCCTTCAGGGCGACTTTCGGGAGGAAGCTGTACTGGGCGCGCTGCTGGAACGGGTCGGCCCGGACAAGGTAGATGTCGTCATGTCCGACATGGCGCCTAACATGAGCGGTACCCAGCAGGTGGATCAGGCCCGTTCCATGTATCTGGTCGAACTGGCGCTGGACATGTGCAATCAGGTATTGCGCGGTGACGGCAGTTTCGTGGTGAAAGTGTTTCAGGGAGAGGGGTTTGATGCCTATCTCAATGAAATGCGTCAACTTTTTACCACTGTCAAGATTCGTAAACCAGACTCGTCCCGCGCTCGTTCACGGGAAGTCTACATTGTGGCTACCGGTTTTAAACTGTAGTACCCTAACCTTCATCGTTAACTGTCAGTCTGCGAGGTTACTGATTTGAGTGACATGGCGAAAAATTTAATCCTGTGGCTGGTCATCGCCGTCGTGTTGATGTCGGTGTTCAATAGCTTCAGCCCCAGCGATACCTCAAGTCGCCAGCTGGACTATTCCAGCTTCGTTAAAGAGGTGACCCAAGAGCAGATCCGTGAAGTGCGGATGGACGGTAAGGTCATTAATGGCGTCAAGCGTACTGGTGAGCGTTTCACCACCATCATTCCGGCGCCGGATCCCCAGCTCCTCAACGACATGCTCAATCACAACGTCAAAGTGATGGGCGAGAAGCCGGAAGAGCCGTCTTTGCTGACCTCAATCTTCATCTCCTGGTTCCCGATGCTGCTGCTGATCGGTGTCTGGGTCTTCTTCATGCGTCAGATGCAGGGCGGCGGTGGCAAAGGTGCCATGTCGTTTGGCAAGAGCAAGGCTCGCCTGATGAGTGAAGATCAGATCAAGACTACCTTTGCCGATGTTGCAGGTTGCGATGAAGCCAAGGAAGAGGTGAAGGAGCTGGTCGACTATCTGCGCGACCCGAGCAAATTCCAGAAACTGGGTGGCAAGATCCCGACCGGCGTACTGCTGGTAGGCCCTCCCGGTACCGGTAAAACCCTGCTGGCCAAGGCCATTGCGGGTGAGGCCAAGGTGCCTTTCTTCACCATCTCGGGTTCCGATTTCGTGGAGATGTTCGTGGGTGTCGGTGCCTCCCGGGTACGCGACATGTTCGAGCAGGCCAAGAAATCCTCCCCCTGCATCATCTTCATCGATGAAATCGACGCCGTCGGTCGCCAGCGTGGCGCCGGTCTGGGCGGTGGTCACGATGAGCGTGAGCAGACTCTTAACCAGATGCTGGTCGAGATGGATGGCTTTGAAGGCAATGAAGGCATCATCGTCATCGCCGCCACCAACCGTCCTGACGTACTGGATCCTGCACTGCTGCGTCCGGGCCGTTTCGACCGTCAGGTTGTGGTTGGTCTGCCAGATGTTCGTGGTCGCGAACAGATCCTGAAAGTGCACATGCGCAAGGTTCCGTTGGCTGATGATGTCAACCCGGCGCTGATTGCCCGTGGTACTCCCGGCTTCTCCGGTGCTGATCTGGCCAACCTGGTCAACGAAGCTGCGCTCTTCTCTGCTCGCGAGAGCCGCCGTGTGGTCTCCATGGCAGAGTTTGAGAAGGCGAAGGACAAGATCATGATGGGCGCAGAACGCCGCTCCATGGTGATGAAAGAGTCCGAGAAGGAGATGACGGCCTATCACGAAGCTGGTCACGCCATTATCGGTCGCGTGGTGCCGGATCATGACCCTGTCTACAAGGTTTCCATCATTCCGCGCGGCCGTGCGCTGGGTGTGACCATGTACCTGCCTGAGCAGGATCGCTGGAGCCACTCCAAGCAGCATCTGGAGTCCATGATCTCCAGCCTGTATGGCGGTCGTCTGGCGGAAGAGCTGATTTACGGTGCCGAGAAGGTATCGACCGGTGCGTCCAACGATATCGAGCGAGCTACCGACATCGCCCGCAAGATGGTGACCCAGTGGGGTATGTCCGAGCGTCTCGGCCCGATGCTTTATGCGGAAGAAGATGGCGAGGTGTTCCTCGGTCGCAGCATGGCCAAGGCCAAGCACATGTCCGACGACACGGCTCGTATCATCGATGCCGAAGTGAAGCAGGTCATTGATCGCAACTACGACCGCGCCAAGCAGATCCTGCTGGATAACATGGATGTACTGCACAGCATGAAAGATGCGCTGATGAAGTACGAAACCATCGATGCCAAGCAGATCGATGATCTGATGGCTCGTCGCGAGGTTCGTGCCCCGAGCAACTGGCACGACGAGCACGGAGATACGCCACAAGGCGGATCAACTGTTGCAGCCGAGCCCAAGCAGGCAGCTGCGGACGAGAGTGCTCCGGCTGCGGATGCCAATATCGACAAGGCCAACGACATCCCGGCTAAATAAATCCTGTTGTTGAAAACCCCGGGCTTGCCCGGGGTTTTTATTTTGCGAATGGAAGTGAAGATGCAGCTGATTAGCAAGGGGCTTAGCCTCTCTCTCGAACGTCCCCATGTGATGGGGATCCTCAATGTGACTCCCGACTCCTTCTCCGATGGCGGCCATTTCAACCAGATTGAACGGGCTGTGGCCCATGCCCGTCAAATGGTGGCGGATGGGGCGACCCTTATCGATATCGGCGGCGAGTCAACCCGTCCGGGAGCGCCGGATGTGAGTGAGCAGGAGGAGCTGGACAGGGTTATCCCGGTTGTTGAACGACTGGTGAGCGAATGTGATGTGATGCTCTCGCTTGACACCTCCAAGGCGGTAGTAATGAGAGAAGGCTGCAAGGCTGGGGCTCATTTGATCAACGATGTGAGGGCGCTGCTGGAGCCGGGAGCGCTTGATGCTGCCGCTGAAGCGCGCGTTCCGGTTTGCCTGATGCATATGCAGGGGCAGCCGAGAACCATGCAGGTCGAGCCGCACTATGATGACCTGGTCGGGGAGGTGAAAGTCTTCTTTGACGAACGGATCGCAGCTAGCCTGGCCGCAGGAATAGCCCGTGAGCAGCTGCTGCTGGATCCGGGCTACGGTTTTGGCAAGACGCTGGCACACAACTATCAGCTGCTGGCCGCCCAGCGAGAGTTGCTTGACTATGGTCTTCCGCTCTTGGTGGGAATGTCGCGAAAGTCTATGATAGGCAACCTGCTGAACCGCCCTGTGGGTGAACGTCTGGCTGGCAGTCTGGCTTGTGCCCTTATCGGCATGCAGCACGGAGCCAGGATTATCAGGGTTCACGATGTGCGGGAGACCATGGATGCGTTGCGGGTTGGCTGGCAGGCCATGACGGGACAAGATTTCATTTCCAGATAAAAAAGAGAACAGACTATGGCAAGAAAGTATTTCGGCACAGATGGTGTGCGCGGCAAAGTTGGCGAATATCCCATTACTCCTGATTTTGTAATGAAGCTGGGCTGGGCCGCGGGCAAGGTGCTCTCCAAGAAGGGCACCAAAAAGGTGCTGATTGGCAAAGATACCCGAATTTCTGGCTATATGCTGGAATCAGCGCTGGAAGCGGGGCTCTCTGCCGCCGGTCTCAAAGCCATACTGATGGGCCCAATGCCCACTCCGGCAGTAGCCTACCTGACTCGCACCTTCCGTGCCGAGGCCGGCATCGTTATCAGCGCCTCGCACAATCCCTTCTATGACAACGGCATCAAATTCTTCTCCGCTGACGGTACCAAACTGCCAGATGATGTCGAGATGGCTATCGAAGCCGAGCTTGATCACGAGCTCAAGTGCGTCGAATCAGCCGAGCTTGGCAAAGCCGTGCGTATTGATGATGCCGCGGGCCGCTATATCGAGTTTTGCAAGAGCACCTTCCCTTCCAACATGAATCTGGACGGATTGAAGATGGTGGTCGATTGTGGTCACGGCGCAACCTACCATATCGCGCCTTCTGTGTTCCGCGAATTGGGGGCCGAAGTGATCACCATGGGCTGCTCTCCGGATGGTCTCAATATCAACGATGGCGTTGGCTCGACTGCGCCCGAGGCACTGGTTGCCAAGGTGCTGGAGTACAAGGCGGATCTCGGCGTGGCATTCGATGGTGACGGTGATCGCCTGATCATGGTGGATCACACCGGCTATCTGATCGACGGTGACGAGATCCTCTATATCATCGCACGGGACGCCTTGCGCAACGGTCGTCTCAAGGGCGGTGTCGTCGGCACCCTGATGGCCAACATGGGTCTGGAACTGGCGTTGCAAACCCTGGGTATCCCGTTTGCCCGTGCCAAGGTGGGCGACCGCTACGTGCTGGAGATGATGGAAGAGAAGGGCTGGCGTATCGGTGGCGAGAACTCCGGCCACATCATCTGTCTTGATCAGACCACCACGGGTGATGGCATTGTGGCCGCCCTGCAGGTGCTCACTGCCATGCGCAGTGCCGAGATGCCGCTGGCCAAGTTGCGCTCCGGCATGAGCAAGTTCCCGCAAGTACTGGTGAATGTTCGCTTTGCCGAAGGCAAGGATCCGCTGGCTGCAGAAGCAGTCAAGCAGGAGGTCGCCAAGGTTGAACATGAGCTGGGCGGTCGTGGCCGAGTGTTGTTGCGTAAATCAGGTACCGAACCGCTGATCCGGGTCATGGTGGAAGGGGAGCACGAGCAACAGGTGCGTGATATGGCTCAGCGCATTGCCGATCAGGTCGAATCGGCGTTTTAATGAGCGTCCAGGGCGGCTTTTTAGCCGCCCTGGTTGTATCTTGTTCAATCGATTCAAAAAAATGAAAATAGCACTTGTCAGCTGACAATCCTCTGGATATTATCAGCCCCGCTTTCGCAAGGGAGTTGCCGATGGGACATCGCAAGCCGTTTGTAGCAGCCAACTGGAAGTTGCACGGTAGTAGGTCGCAGTTAGAGCAGTTTACGAGTCAGTGCCTGAAAGGTGTTGATGATGACGTAGATGTTGTTCTATGTCCATCCCATGTGCATCTCGACTTTACCGCTTCAATGCTCAATGAGCAGAAGATGATAAGGTTGGGGGCTCAGAATGTGAGCCAGCACGAGACGGGCGCTTACACGGGTGAGGTGTCGTGTGAGATGCTGGTCGAGGCAGGGTGTCGATACGTATTGGTAGGGCACTCCGAGCGCAGGCGTCTCTTTGGTGAGACCAGCTTTATTGTCGCAGAGAAGTTTGCGGCAGCCAGAGCGGCAGGTCTGATTCCCATCCTCTGTTTGGGTGAGTCAGGTGCAGCAAGGCAAGCGAGAAGAACCTTCGAGGTGATCGCAGAAGAGCTGGATATCGTCATAGAGAAAAATGGCGCGATGGCTTTCGATAATGCTATCATCGCCTACGAGCCGATTTGGGCTGTAGGTACAGGTAAATGCGCCACACCCGAGCAGGCACAAGAGGTTCATTCCTTTATTCGTGGTCGCTTGGCGGAGGATACTCCGGTAATAGGTGAGAAGATCAGAATCATCTATGGTGGGAGCGTGACGCCGACCAATGCGAGAGATTTGTTTGCCCAACCCGACGTAGATGGCGGTTTGATAGGTAGAGCGAGTCTCGATAGCGATGCGTTTTTAGGAATTGTTGAAGCGGCAAAGGGTGCAAGTTAAATGTACGAGATTCTTTTGGTCGTTTATCTGCTGGTTTCACTGGCTCTGATTGGTCTGGTGATGATTCAGCAAGGTAAAGGGGCTGATATGGGCGCCTCCTTCGGCGCAGGGGCATCGAACACAGTATTCGGCTCCAGTGGTTCAGGCAGCTTCCTGACCCGAACAACAGCGATTTTGGCTACTCTGTTTTTTGTAATTAGCTTGGTGCTTGGCTCTATGTCCAGCAACAAGGTAAAACAGGGCAGTGAATGGGAAAATCTGCAACAAACCCAACAGGTTGAGCAGACCAAAGCGCCAGTGAAGAAAGATACTGACGTTCCCGAGTAAGAGTTTTGCCGTGGTGGTGGAATTGGTAGACACGCTATCTTGAGGGGGTAGTGCTCTAGGGTGTGCGGGTTCGAGTCCCGCCCACGGCACCAATTAAGCAGTGACCCGGGTAACCGGGATGTTATAGCCAAGTCAGTCTTGTATAGAAAGAATGAAGTGGCTATAATCTCGCACGATTTCGGACGCGGGGTGGAGCAGCATGGTAGCTCGTCGGGCTCATAACCCGAAGGTCGTCGGTTCAAATCCGGCCCCCGCAACCAAATTTCACGCATTTCCTACGCTCAGGAAGGCGGTCGCTGCGAGGCGACAATCAGGGTAAAGCGCCAAGCCCCGATTTGACATCGGGGCTTTTTGTTATGTGCGATTTACTCTGAATCGATATCTATCTGGGCTTTATGCCCTTTTTTTGTTTTTCGGAGGGTGACTTTGGCTACGTTGGAACAACGTTTGACCGATCTGCTCGAGGCTCCGGTCGTTGCCTTGGGTTTTGAACTTTGGGGTATTGAGTTTATCCGCGCGGGTAAACACTCCACCTTGCGCGTCTATATCGACGGCGAGCAGGGCGTGACCGTTGAGAACTGTGCTGAGGTCAGCCATCAGGTTGGCGCCATTATGGACGTAGAAGATCCTATCACCGAGGAGTATTACCTCGAGGTATCTTCCCCGGGTCTGGATCGCCCCCTGTTCAAGGTTGCCCAGTTCGAAAAATACGTTGGCCAAGAGGCGGCGGTAACGCTTCGGATGGCAACAAACAACCGCCGCAAGTTCAAAGGCGTAATCAAAGCCGTGCAGGGCGACATGATCACTCTGACGGTAGATGGTAAGGACGAAGTGTTGGCTTTCACCAATATCCAAAAAGCGAACATTGTGCCGAACTTTGGTTAACGAGGCTATCGGATATGAATAAAGAGATTTTGCTGGTCGTTGACGCAGTATCCAACGAGAAAGCTGTACCCCGCGAGAAGATCTTCCAGGCTCTGGAGACTGCGCTGGCGACTGCGACCAAGAAGAAATATGAAGGCGAGATTGAAGTGCGCGTTGAAATCGATCGCAAGACCGGTGACTACGACACCTATCGCCGTTGGGTGGTGATTGCGGATCAAGCCGCAATGGAGAACCCTTATGCCGAGATCACTCTGGAAGCAGCCCAAATCGAGCAGCCGGAGATCCAGATCGGTGAGTACGTTGAAGACCAGATCGATTCTGTCACCTTCGACCGTATTACTACCCAGACTGCCAAGCAGGTTATCGTGCAGAAAGTGCGCGAAGCCGAGCGTTCACAAGTCGTTGACCAGTTCAAGGACAAAGAAGGCACCATCATCAGCGGTGTGGTCAAGAAGAGCAACCGCGACAACGTGATCCTGGATCTGGGCAGCAATGCCGAGGCCGTCATCTTCCGCGACGACATGCTGCCGCGTGAAACCTTCCGTCCGGGTGACCGCGTTCGCGGCCTGCTGTATGCAGTACGTCCGGAAGCGCGTGGTTCCCAGCTGTTCGTCAGCCGCTCCAGCCCTGACTTCCTGAAAGAGCTGTTCCGCATCGAAGTACCGGAAATCGGTGAAGAGATGATCGAAATCATGGGCGCGGCCCGTGATCCGGGTTCCCGTGCCAAGATCGCGGTGAAGACCAACGATCGTCGTATCGACCCGATCGGTGCCTGTATCGGTATGCGTGGTGCCCGTGTTCAGGCCGTCTCCGCCGAGTTGAGCGGTGAGCGTGCCGACATCGTGCTGTACGATGACAACCCCGCCCAGTATGTGATCAATGCCATGGCGCCTGCCGATGTGGCCTCCATCATCGTTGATGAAGACAACCACACCATGGATATCGCCGTGGAAGCCGCCAACCTGGCTCAGGCCATCGGTCGCAACGGCCAGAACGTGCGTCTGGCTTCCCAGCTGACCGGTTGGGAGCTGAACGTGATGACCGTCGAGGACATGCGTGCCAAGCACCAGGCCGAAAACGACCGCATCATGAACCTGTTCACCAGCACTCTGGATATCGACGACGATTTCGCCGGCCTGCTGATGGAAGAGGGTTTCTCCACTCTGGAAGAGATCGCCTTCGTACCGGTCAATGAACTGCTGGCTATCGACGGTCTGGATGAAGACATGGTCGAAGAGCTGCGCAAGCGTGCCAAAGATGCACTGACCACCAAGGCGCTGGCCAAAGAGGAGTCCTTCGATGGCGTCGAGCCGTCTGAAGACCTGCTCAATCTGAACGGTCTGAGTCGCGAACTGGCTTACGCTATGGCCGGTCGTGGTGTTGGTACCCTGGAAGATTTGGCTGAGCAAGGCATTGATGACCTTGCTGGTATTGAAGGGCTGACTGCCGAGAAGGCTGGTGAGCTCATTATGGCTGCTCGCAATATCTGTTGGTTCGGAGAAGAGCAGTCTTAAGTAAGATCAAACGGAGGAAAATGAATGGCAGAAGTATCAGTCAAACAACTTGCCACTGACATCGACACACCGGTTGATCGTCTTCTCCAGCAATTTGTCGATGCCGGTATCAGCAAGAGCAAGGCCGACGACATGGTTAGCGAGTCTGAAAAGCAGACTCTGCTGGCACACTTGAAGAAACAGCACGGTGGTGACGAGGTTGCCGCTCCTGCTCGCATGACTTTGCAGCGCAAGACCAAAAGCACCATCAGTGTGCAGGGTACTGGCGGCAAGAACAAAGAAGTGCAGGTAGAAGTACGCAAATCTCGCACCTATGTAAGACGTTCGGCGCTGGAAGAAGAACAGCGTCAGGCGGAAGCCGAGGAAACAGCGCGTTTGGAAGCAGAAGCAAAAGCTCGTCGCGAGGCCGAAGACAAGGCTCGTCTCGAAGCGGAAGAGAAGGCTCGCCGTGAGGCTGAGCAGGCTCGTCGTGAAGCTGAGGAAAAGGCGCGAATCGAGGCACAACAAAAGGCTCGACAGGCTCAACAGCCCGCCAAAGCAGCCAGTAGCACAGCTCAGCAAGAGGCAGAAAAGATGGCCAAGCGCGAAGCAGAAGAACTGAAGCGCCAACAGGAACAGACAGCTTTGCAAAAAGCTGAAGAGCTCGCCGCCAAGAAAGCCGAAGAGGCTCGTGTCATGGCAGAGCAGAATGCAGCCCGCTGGGCTGAAGAAGAAGCAGCTCGCGCCAAAGAGAGCAGCGACTACCATGTGACCACCTCCAAGCACGCCCAGGCTGCTGAAGATGAGCTGGATCGCAAGGAAGAGAGCAGTCGTCGTACTGCCGCTGCCGCCAAAGGTCCGAAGAAAGTAGGCCGTCGCGACGATGATCGCAACGACCGCAACTCCCGTGATCCGCGCGCTCGCAAGGGCAAGCGTGGCAAGGTTGCTACCCCGAACGCCATGAAGCACGGCTTTAACAAGCCGGCAGCTGCCGTCAACCGTGACGTCATCATCGGCGAGACCATCACCGTGGCCGAGCTGGCCAACAAGATGGCCGTCAAGGGTGTTGAAGTCATCAAGGCGATGATGAAGATGGGCGCCATGGCCACCATCAACCAGGTGATCGACCAGGAGACCGCTCAGCTGGTCGCCGAGGAGATGGGTCACAAGGTTGTGCTGCGTCGCGAGAACGAGCTGGAAGAGGCGGTACTGTCCGATCGTGACGAGACCTCCGAAGCCAAGCCGCGCGCGCCGGTTGTGACCATCATGGGTCACGTTGATCACGGCAAGACCTCGCTGCTGGACTACATCCGTAAGGCCAAGGTTGCTGCTGGCGAAGCCGGTGGTATTACCCAGCACATCGGTGCTTACCACGTTCAGACCGACAGCGGCATGATCACCTTCCTGGATACTCCGGGTCACGCGGCGTTTACCTCCATGCGTGCTCGTGGTGCCAAGGCGACCGACATCGTTGTTCTGGTTGTTGCAGCTGACGACGGCGTGATGCCGCAAACCATTG
The DNA here is from genome assembly GCF_001887375.1 of Aeromonas sp. SCS5. Classification (NCBI taxonomy): domain Bacteria; kingdom Pseudomonadati; phylum Pseudomonadota; class Gammaproteobacteria; order Aeromonadales; family Aeromonadaceae; genus Aeromonas; species Aeromonas sp. SCS5. Next base: position 358,366 of record NZ_LFCS01000006.1, on the reverse strand, counting down.
AAGCTATCCAGCACGCCAAGGCTGCCGGTGTGCCGCTGGTTGTTGCGGTCAACAAGATCGACAAGCCGGAAGCAGATCCGGATCGCGTCAAGACCGAGCTGGCTCGTTACAACGTCATGTCCGAAGATTGGGGTGGAGACTGCCAGTTCGTGCACGTTTCTGCCAAGTCCGGCCAGGGCATTGACGACCTGCTGGAAGCCATTCTGATCCAGGCAGAAGTGCTGGAGCTGAAAGCCGTGGTCGACGGCATGGCCAACGGTGTGGTCATCGAATCCTTCCTCGACAAGGGCCGTGGTCCGGTTGCGACCGTGCTGGTTCAGGAAGGTACTCTGCGTCAGGGCGACATCGTTCTGTGTGGTCTCGAATACGGTCGTGTCCGTGCCATGCGTGACGAACTGGGCCGCGAAATCAAGGAAGCGGGTCCGTCCCTGCCGGTGGAAATCCTGGGTCTGTCCGGTGTTCCATCTGCCGGTGACGAAGCGACTGTGGTTCGTGACGAGAAGAAAGCCCGTGAAGTGGCGCTCTACCGTCAGGGCAAGTTCCGCGAAGTCAAACTGGCTCGCCAGCAGAAGGCCAAGCTGGAGAACATGTTCTCCAACATGACCGAAGGCGAAGTCTCCGAAGTGAACGTGGTGATCAAGGCCGACGTACAGGGTTCTGTGGAAGCGATCTGCGATGCGCTGGTCAAGCTCTCCACCGACGAAGTGAAGGTGAAGATCGTGGGTTCCGGCGTAGGTGGTATCACCGAAACCGACGCGACTCTGGCTGCTGCATCCAGCGCCATCCTGGTTGGCTTCAACGTCCGTGCCGATGCTTCTGCTCGCAAGGTTATCGAAGCCGAGAGCCTGGATCTGCGTTACTACTCCGTCATCTATGACCTGATCGACGAAGTGAAGCAGGCCATGAGCGGCAAGCTGGCTCCCGAGTATCGTCAGGAGATCATCGGTCTGGCCGAAGTGCGCAGCGTCTTCAAATCACCGAAGTTTGGCGCAGTTGCCGGCTGTATGGTTACCGAAGGTGTGGTCAAGCGCTCCAACCGTATTCGCGTTCTGCGCGACAACGTGGTTATCTATGAAGGCGAGCTGGAATCCCTGCGTCGCTTCAAGGATGACGTCAACGAAGTCAAGAACGGCTACGAGTGTGGTATCGCGGTCAAGAACTACAACGACGTACGCGAAGGCGACCAGATCGAAGTTTACGAGACCGTTGAAATCCAACGGACTCTGTAAGCCGAGAGTCAGACAAAATAGGGGGCCATGGCCCCCTTTTATCGCAGGATAGAATATGGCCAGAGAATTCAGCCGGACCCGTCGGGTCGGACAGCAGATCCAGCGTGAAATCGCGCTGATCCTGCAGCGCGAGGTGAAAGACCCGCGCATCGGCATGGTGACCGTTTCCGATGTGGAAGTGTCCCGTGACCTTAACTACGCCAAGATTTATGTCACCTTCTTGCAGCTGGAAAATGATGCCGAGCGCATCAATGAAGGGCTCAAGGCGTTGACCGAAGCGGCCGGTTACATCCGTAGCCTGCTGGGCAGTGCCATGCGTCTGCGCGTGGTGCCCGAGCTGCGCTTTTTCTATGATCAGACGCTGGTTGAGGGGATGCGTCTCTCCAACCTGGTGACCAATACCATCCGTGAAGACAAGCGCCGCATGGCGGAGTCGGGTCGTGACGAAGAGTCCGATGTGGCTGCGGATGATAACGCTGAGGATAAAGGCTGAGATGACTCGAAGACGTCGTTTCAAGGGCCGTGATGTTCACGGCATTCTGCTGCTGGACAAACCGACCGGGCTGACCTCCAACGATGTGTTGCAGAAGGTCAAGCGTATCTATAACGCCGCCAAGGCCGGTCATACCGGTGCGCTGGATCCGCTGGCGACCGGCATGCTGCCGATCTGCCTCGGCGAGGCCACCAAGTTTTCCCAGTATCTGCTGGATGCCGACAAGCGTTACGAAGTGACGGCCAAACTGGGTGAGCGCACCAACACCAGCGATTCCGATGGTGAAGTGGTTGCGACCCGCCCGGTCAATGTGGCTGTGGGTACCCTGATCGAGGCGCTGGACCAGTTCCGCGGCCCGATCATGCAGGTACCCTCCATGTACTCCGCGCTCAAGCACAACGGCCGTCCGCTCTACGAGTATGCCCGCGAGGGGATCGAGATTGAGCGTGAAGCCCGTCCCATCACCATTTTCGAGCTGAAACTGATCAGCTTCGAAGGGGACGAGGTGAAGCTGGAGGTGCACTGCAGCAAGGGTACTTACATTCGCTCTCTGGTCGATGATCTGGGCGAGGTACTGGGTTGTGGTGCTCACGTCACCCAGCTGCGCCGCACCCAGGTTGCCAGCTATCCCTATGAGCGGATGCTGACCCTGGAGCAGCTCGAGTGCATCTTCGAGCAGGCCAAGAACGAGACCATTCCACCGCGTGAAGTGCTCGATCCGCTGCTGCTGCCGATGGATACCGCCGTGGCATCCCTGCCCGAGGTGAACATGCTGGCGGTAGTCGCTGCCTATGTGAATCAGGGGCAGGCGGTGCAGGTACCGGGGGCTCCGGCCAGCGGTCAGGTTCGCATGACAGTCGGTCCGGAGCGGGAATTCATCGGTGTCGGCGAGATTGACGATGATGGCCGTGTAGCGCCCAAGCGACTGGTGCGTTATCACGACGAGGAGTGATCCTCTGGCGGTATAGGGTATCTCTTTCCCGTTTCGCCTCTTTATCATTGCGAAAAGGGGCGGGGACGATTATTATACCGCCCTCATTTCACGGCTGAATTAGAGATTGGCTGTGAACCTTTAAACACTCTACTGGAGTATTACCATGTCTCTAAATGCTGAGATCAAAGCTCAAATCGTTGCTGACAACGCTCGTTGCGCCAACGACACTGGCTCCCCCGAAGTGCAAGTTGCCCTGCTGACTGCCCAGATCAACCATCTGCAAGGTCACTTCAAGGAGCACTCCAAGGATCACCACGGTCGTCGCGGTCTGCTGCGCATGGTTTCCCAGCGTCGTAAGCTGCTGGACTACCTGAAGCGTAAAGATTCCGAGCGTTATGCTGCTCTGATCGCCAAGCTGGGTCTGCGTCGTTAATCGACCATCAGATTTCGCGAAAAAGGGGAACCTCCGGGTTCCCCTTTTTTATTGCTCTTCGCAGGTTGTCGCAGCCCTCACAGAATTCGTGTCGCCGCTTACCTTTTGCATCGAATCAAGTATACTTGTGCGCGAATTTAAAGAGCCAAATTGTAAAAAGGAAATTCACGTGAATCCTATTGTAAAGTCATTCCAGTACGGTCAACACACCGTCACACTGGAAACCGGTGTGATGGCCCGTCAAGCCACTGCGGCCGTTATGGTCAGCATGGACGATACCTGCGTATTTGTGACCGTTGTCGGCAAGAAAGAGGCTGATCACGGCCGCGATTTCTTCCCGCTGACCGTTAACTATCAGGAGCGTACCTATGCTGCTGGTCGTATCCCGGGTGGTTTCTTCCGTCGTGAAGGTCGTCCGAGCGAAGGTGAGACCCTCATCTCCCGCCTGATCGACCGTCCTATTCGTCCGCTGTTCCCGGAAGGCTTCTTCAATGAGGTTCAGGTCGTTGCGACCGTGATGTCCGTGAATCCGGCTGTCTCACCCGATATCGTTGCCATGATCGGTGCCTCTGCTGCGCTGGCTATCTCCGGTATCCCGTTCGGCGGCCCGATCGGTGCAGCTCGCGTAGGCTACATGAACGGTCAGTACGTACTGAACCCGACCACCACCGAACTGCCGCAGAGCGATCTGGATCTGGTTGTTGCCGGTACTGCCAACGCCGTGCTGATGGTTGAATCCGAAGCTGCCATCCTCTCTGAAGAGGTAATGCTGGGTGCCGTGGTATACGGTCACGAGCAGATGCAGACCGTGATTTCCGCTATCAACGAGTTTGCTGCCGCTGTCGGCACCAAGCCGTGGGATTGGGCTGCTCCTGCCGTCAACGAAGAGCTGAAAGCCAAGGTTGCCGAGCTGGCGACTGCCGAGCTGGGTGAAGCCTACCGCATCACCGAGAAGGCTGTTCGCTACGAAACCATCGCTGCCATCAAAGGTCGCGTGGTTGAACAGGTGATCGCTTCCGGCGTGGAAGAAGATGCCAAGAAGATCGGTGAAGAGTTCCACAGCCTGGAAAGCCGCATCGTTCGTGGTCGTGTCGTACGTGGCGAGCCGCGTATCGATGGTCGCGATCCCGAGATGATCCGCGCCCTGTCCGTTGCTACCGGCGTTCTGCCGCGTGCTCACGGTTCTGCCCTGTTCACCCGTGGTGAAACTCAGGCAATGGTCGTTGCGACCCTGGGTACCGAGCGTGACGCCCAGAACATCGACGAGCTGACCGGCAACCGTGCTGATCGCTTCATGCTGCACTACAACTTCCCGCCATACTGCGTCGGTGAGACCGGCATGATGGGTAGCCCGAAGCGTCGTGAAATCGGTCACGGCCGTCTGGCCAAGCGCGGTGTTGCGGCTGTGATGCCGAGCGCAGACGAGTTCCCGTACGTGGTTCGTGTGGTTTCTGAAATCACCGAATCCAACGGTTCCTCCTCCATGGCCTCCGTGTGTGGCTCCTCTCTGGCGCTGATGGACGCGGGGGTGCCGATCAAGGCCTCCGTTGCCGGTATCGCCATGGGCCTGGTGAAGGAAGAAGAAGGTTTCGTCGTGCTGTCCGACATTCTGGGTGACGAAGATCACCTGGGCGACATGGACTTCAAGGTTGCCGGTACCACCGAAGGTGTGACCGCACTGCAGATGGACATCAAGATCGAAGGCATCACCAAAGAGATCATGGAGATTGCCCTGAAGCAAGCTCGTGGTGCTCGCCTGCACATCCTGAAAGTGATGGACGAAGCCATCCAGGCGCCGCGTGCCGAGATCTCCGATTTCGCCCCGCGCATCCACACCATCAAGATCAATCCGGAGAAGATCAAGGACGTCATCGGTAAAGGTGGCTCCGTGATCCGTGCTCTGACCGAAGAGACCGGCACCAACATCGAGCTGGATGATGACGGTACTGTCCGCATCGCCGCCGTTGACGGTGACGCAGCCAAAGAAGCGATCCGTCGTATCGAGGCCATCACCGCCGAGATCGAAGTGAACCGCATCTACGAAGGTAAGGTTGTGCGTCTGGCTGACTTCGGTGCTTTCGTCAACATCCTGCCGGGCAAGGATGGTCTGGTTCATATCTCCCAGATCACCGATGCTCGCGTGCAGAACGTAGCCGACTACCTGAAGATCGGTGACGTGGTGAAGGTGAAGGTACTGGAAGTGGACCGTCAGGGCCGCGTACGTCTCTCCATCAAGGAAGCAAACGCCCCGACCGAAGCTACTCCGGCTGCCGATGCCCCGGTTGCTGCTGAAGCACCTGCTGCAGAGTAATCAGCTTGCCTGAAACCGGACTTATTCCGGTTGCAGTAAAAAGTCCGGCTCCCCTTGGGGAGCCGGACTTTTTTATGGGTAATGGCGGATATCTCGGTCAAAGGAGTTATCTGCCAAGGATGGCGTGATGCATCTCCTGCAGAGGAAGTACATGGCGGGCAGCCGAGAGTTTGATCGCCTCCTTGGGCATGCCGAAGACCACACAGGAAGCTTCATCCTGGGCATAGGTGTTGGCTCCCGCTTCCAGCATTTCGCGTAATCCCCGGGCTCCATCATCCCCCATGCCGGTCATGATGATGCCGGTGGCGTTCTTGCCGGCATATTTGGCCACGGAGCGGAACAACACATCTACCGAGGGGCGATGACGGTTGATAAGAGGGCCATCAACCACTTCGACGTGGTAATAAGCTCCACTGCGCTTGAGCATCATGTGTTTGCCGCCCGGCGCGATCAGCGCCAGTCCCGGGATCACTCGATCATTGTTCTTGGCTTCTCTTACCTCTATCTGACACACCCCGTTGAGACGCTCGGCAAACATGGCGGTAAATTTTTCCGGCATGTGCTGCACGATCACGATGCCGGGACTGACCCGGGGGAGGGCGGTCAGGACAGCCTCAAGCGCCTGGGTGCCCCCCGTGGAGGTACCGATGGCGATGAGCCGCTCGGTGGTTTGTGCCATGGCGTGCTGGTTGGGGGACAACATGACATCGGCATTGAGTTTGGGATTGGTCGTGCGGGGCGCCGGTTTGCCGAGCCGCTTGATGTTGGCTTGAGCTGCGGCTCGTACTGCCATAGCCAGATCATGGGCTGACTCCTGCAAGAAGCTCTTTATCCCCATGGTTGGTTTGGTAATGATATCGACCGCTCCGGCCGCCATTGCCTGCAGGGTGGTTTCAGCTCCTTTTTCGGTCAGAGACGAGCAGATAACTACTGGGGTTGGGTGCTCTGCCATGATCTTGGTGAGAAAGGTGATGCCATCCATTCGTGGCATCTCCACATCGAGGATGATGACGTCGGGCCACTCTTTCTTCAGCTTGTCCTGAGCAAAAATCGGGTCTGAGGCTGTTGCGATAACCTTGATATCTGGCTCTTGCTCCAACACAGCTTGCAAGACCTGTCTGACCACGGCGGAATCATCCACCAGCATGACCCGGATCTGTTTCATTCTCGCGACTCCCGTTGATGTGGCAGACGATGATGGCGCAACCAGACACTACCGCTATTGAGCTCGAAAATCAGACTCCGGTGGCCATAGTGGCCAAGATGATGAGCCTTGATATCAAGTCCCAGGTGTTTGGTCAGCTGCCAGGCTGCCTGAATATTTCTGGTGGCGACATTGTTGTCGCTCTGGATGTACTCTGGTGCGTCAAACATGTTGCCCCCTCCAAACAACTTCACCTCGTACTCATGAATGGGGGCGGGATACTGGGCAATCGCCTTTAGCAGCAGGGTGATGGCCTCATCGGCATAGCGCCCATCCAGCTCTGTGGTGGGGGTTCCCCGGGTTGGCAGCATGTAATGGCACATACCGCCCTGTTTCTGCTCCGGATGCCACAAGGTGATGGCCACGCAGGAGCCAAGGAAGGTTTTTATGTGCACATCTTCCTTGCCAAAGAAGATCTCCCCCGGTTGCAGGATCACCTCCCGTACCATGCTGGTTATCTCTTCTGGTAGATGGAGGGAGAGACAAGCTGCAAACCATGCGGCAAGCCGTGCAGGCTTTCTGCATGGCTGACCAGCAGATAGCCGCCATGTTTCAGCTTGGGCACCAACCGTTGCAATACTTGTGCTTTGGTCTCCTTGTTGAAGTAGATCATGACATTACGGATGAAGATGACGTCAAACATGCCAATGTCGGGCAGTTCCTGATTTAGGTTGATCTGCATGAAACGGACTTTTTCCCGCAGCTTGCGATCGATGATGAACGTGCCCTCCTGCAGACCGATGCCCTTGAGGCAGTACTTCATCAAAAAAGAGAGCGGTATGTTATGGGCTCGTTCTATTGGATAGCGCCCGCTCATCGCCTGCTCAAGCACCCGTGATGAGATATCCGAGGCCAGGATCTCCCAGCCGAGTGTGTTTCGCTTCTCAGCTAGGGTCATGGCAAGGCTGTATGGCTCTTCACCAGAGGAGCTGGCGGCACTCCAGATCCTTAATGAGCGATCTGCCGGTATGTGGGTGAGAACCTGCTGGGTCAGAAAATCAAAATGCTTGGGTTCTCTGAAGAAGTAGGTTTCATTTGTTGTGAGCAGATCGAGTGCCAGTTGCAGTTCGCCACTCCTGTCGGCCATGATGAACTGAAAATAATCGTCATAACTTTCCAGCCCGTAGTGACATACCCGCTTTGCCAGCCGACTGGCGACCAGCGCTTTTTTGGCAGGGGACATATCAATCCCCGCCGTCTGATGCAGCCAGCGTTGGAAACGGGAGAATTCGTCATCATGCAGCTGGATTTGGTACAAGTGTCTATGCCTCTACCAGAGATATTCAGAAGAGAGGCAATGCCTCTCTTCTCATGGTTAAAACCGGACGAAATCAGAATCATTGAGTGGACGCGATTGACCGGCTAATCGATCCTGGTTTTTGTTATTCCCCTCGGTAACGAAATGCCCTTTGGTATGGTGATGCGCAGACTTGCCGTTGGCTTTGTTCTCTTTGTGTGGTTCCTCCAGAGTGAAGAACTCCATAGCGAGTTGTAGTTGTTCTGCCTGAGTGCTCATCTCCTCCGCCGTTGCCGCCAGCTCTTCGCTACAGGATGCATTTTGCTGGGTAACCTGGCTGAGCTGGTTCATGGCGAGGTTGATCTGGCTGACGCCGGTTGATTGCTCAGTCGATGCAGCACTGATCTCCTGAACAAGATCCGATGTTTTGTTGATAGAGGGCACCATTTGATCCAGAAGATGCCCAGCCTTCTCTGCCATATCTACACTGCTGGACGCGAGCTCACCAATCTCTTGTGCCGCGATCTGGCTGCGCTCGGCCAGCTTGCGAACTTCAGCTGCAACTACGGCAAAGCCCTTGCCATGATCGCCTGCCCGGGCAGCCTCGATTGCCGCATTGAGTGCCAGCAAGTTGGTTTGATAGGCGATGTCGTCGATGATGCCAATCCGTTTGGCTATCTGCTTCATTGCATCAACGGTAAGTTTGACAGCCTCGCCACCCTCTATCGCCTCTTTCGCGGCCTTGCTGGCCATGCCATCGGTGACTTGGGCGTTGTCGGTGTTCTGGTTGATGCTGGCACTCATCTGTTCGATTGATGCGCTGGTCTCCTCCATGCTGGCTGCTTGTTCACTACTCGACTGGCTGATGGATTGAGCTGTTGCACTAACCTGTTCGGCTGCGCTGGATAAGTTATCCGAGGCACTCCTCACCTCTGTCACAATATTGGTCAGGGAGGCAATGGTTTGGTTGAGAGCATCCTTGGTGGTACCGAATATGCCGGGGTAATCGGCTTCAATGTGCTGGGTCAGGTCTCCTTTAGCCAAAGACTGAACTATCCGGATAACATCGCTAAGAGTGCTGTCGATCACTTCTGCAATCTGATTGATCCCTTCCCCCATAGTTTGGAAAAACCCGCTCTTTCCTGCCAGATCCATACGGTGGTGCAGTTCGCCGTTGATGACTGCTTGCACGAGATCAGACATCTCTCTCTCTATAGTCACCTCCTTGGTTCTGTCTGCCCATTCGACAACGGCACCAAGCCGTTCGCCATTGTCATTGAAGACCGGATTGGCAATCAGGGCGAAGGTGCGTCCACCCAGCTTAATTTGGGTGCGATAGGTGCTGCTCAATTTGGCCAGCATGGCGCGCTGGTGGCCAGGATGCTTGTGAAAGCTGTCGATGTTTGCCCCCATCAGCTGATTGGCATTGAAGCTGTATAGCTCTTTTTTGATATCAGATTCAGCTGTATTGAGCATTTCGGTCACGGCTTCGTTCATGTAGATAATGTCGAAATTGGTATCGGCGATCATCACATTGGTCGTGGCGCAATCGAGTGCTTTGCGAACCAGCCGATTTTCATGGAGGAGCCTCTGGTTGTTATGAAGCTCTTCTCTGTAGCTCTCCAGCTTGTCATTCATCAGAGTGACAAGTTCATTGATGCTGTGGCCAGTCTCTAGTTGTGAACCATCGAATCCGGAGAGATCGAGCGGTTGGAGTGACGCATCATCGATTAGTGCTTGCTGGAGCCTTTTGATAGATGCCAGTAGTTGGGCATGCTTGAGCGTTTCTGCTGCACTGTTGCCGAAGAGTTTGCCAAAGAGTGATTGAGTCATGAGCGTGTCCTTGTGCTGCATGTCATGGTATGGATACCGGTTCAGGAAAGTTGCAGGTTACTCTGCGAGAAACGTGCCTGTGGCTGAGTGATTTCGTGGATCTGTGCCATCTCCTCCAGTGACAGGACTTTCTCGGTGTCGATCAGAATGACGAACTTGCCATTCACCTTGCCCATTCCGCTGATGAAGTCAGCTCTGATTTTTGCGCCAAAACTGGGGGGGGGCTCGATATCTTCTTGCGGAATGCCGAGCACTTCTGATACCGAATCGACTACAACCCCTATATCCTGGCCAGCAGGCTCATCGCCTTGCTGCGGCATGCCTTCAATGATGACGATGCAGCTTCGGCGCGTAATGGTGGAGGGAGCACAGCCAAAACGGGCACTCAGATCCACGACAGATACCACGGATCCCCTCAGATTTATCACCCCGCGGATAAAGCTCGGCATCATGGGAATGGGAGTAATGTTGCCGTATTCGATGATCTCTTTGACGCCCAAAATATTGATGGCAAACATCTCGTTGTTAATCAGAAAAGTCAGGTACTGGGCGTCGCCTGATTGTTCGCTCAATGTTGCCGGCGGCAGCGTGATATTGGTTGAACTGTTCATGCGGTCCTCCGGTTAAAAGTGAACAAAATCAGCTTCATTCAAGGATGAAGATGAGGGCTGATGGGGCTGAACAACCCGTTGTGGTGGGGCAATAAAGCTTCCTCTGGGAGGCGATGACTTATGGCTTTTATGGCTCTGCTCATACTGACTGACGCTGGTTTGCGGATTTTTCTCCAGCGAGAAAAAAGACATGGTTTGCTGCAGTTCACTTGCCTGCGAGCTCATCTCTTCCGCTGTGGCTGCCAACTCTTCGCTGCTGGCCGCATTTTGCTGTGTTACCTGATTAAGTTGACTCATTGCCAGACTGATTTGGTTTGCTGCACTGGCTTGTTCAGAGGAGGCTGCATTAATCTCCTGAACCAGATCGGATGTTTTTCGGATTGAGGGGACAATTTTTTCTAGCAAACTGCCAGCACATTCAGCCTTGCTTACGCTGTCGGAAGATAGCTCACCAATCTCCTGCGCGGCGACCTGGCTGCGTTCAGCAAGTTTTCGAACTTCAGCCGCGACTACAGCAAAACCTTTACCATGTTCTCCGGCGCGAGCTGCTTCGATGGCAGCGTTCAGTGCCAGCAGGTTAGTTTGATAGGCAATATCATCGATAATGCTGACTTTCTTGGCTATTTGCTGCATAGCTGCCACGGTTTGCTGAACGGAGCGTCCACCTTCGGTTGCCTCTTTTACCGAGTTGCTGGCCATGCTGTCGGTGATTTTGGCATTCTCAGTGTTCTGATTGATGCTGGCACTCATCTGCTCGATGGATGCACTTGTCTCCTCGACGCTGGCTGCTTGTTCGCTGGTTGCCTGGCTAAGGGCTTGTGCTGTATTGCTCACCTGGTTGGATGCATTGGTGAGGTTATCCGCAGCATTGCGTACCTCTTCAATGATGTGTGTCAGTGCCACAATGGTTTGGTTCAGGCCATCTTTTGTCTGACCAAAAATCCCGGGGTAGGGCTCGTCAATACGTTGTGTCAGGTCTCCCTTGGAGAGAGAGGTTGCAATGCGCATCACATCCTCAAGGCTGGTATCTGTTACATGGGAAAGACGGTTCAGCAACTCGGATACCCGCTTGATATAGCCCTGGCGATCCTCCAGTGAAATTTTATGGCTGAAATCCCCTTGCTCAACGGCGGCGGTAACCAAAGTCTCTATGTCGGTGATCAGTGCTCCCAGCGTTTTGACCATATTGTCCATGGCGAGCAGCAACTGTCCTGCTTCGTCATTTGATTCAACATTGATAGACACATCCAGGTTGCCTGCAGCCAGACTGTTGGCCACATGCAGTGCTTGTTCAATAGGGGCTATGATGCTTTTGATCAGCATGGCTCCCAACCAGGCAGCGAGGATCATGCCTGCAGCGACAACGCTGGCCATGGTGATGAGCATGATGTGGTACCAAGATTGGGCCGCTGTGTATTCCGCTTTGGCTACATCGAGTTGCAGGGTTACCAGCTCGGTTATCTTGTTACCTATGGGGTCTATTGAGTTGTACAGAGCCCCGTCGAAGTTGCTGAGCATGCCAGAGATCGTGCCATTCTGGGTTGCCAGATATTTTTCCAGCTTGCCAATATCTTGGTTGGCTGCATTAAACAGGTTTGTGACTTCGGCAGATAGGCGCTGCTCTTCCCGAGTAAGAGTGGTTGATTGATATTGTTGCCATACATCCTTGATCTCTTTTTGCGCTTGCTGAATCTGGGTCAGAGCCTCTTCTGCCGGGATCAGACCGGCATTGGCTTTATTGACGTTGTCGATGATCGAGACGGCGTAGCGATCAGAGATAGTTTTCAGTTGTTTGAGTGGAACCACCCGGTCGTTGTAGACCCGTTGCAACCCTGTATTGCTGCTCTGCATATTATATAAGCCAAGGCTGCCAACTCCGAGCAGCAGTGTGCAAAGCAGGCAAAGCAGAACAATGAGGCGTAATTTTATGGTGGAGTTTTTAAACATATGTGACTCCTCAGTTGATGCTGATTTGGGTTTGGATTGATGGGGGATTTAATCGGCTAAATTGACCTGATTCCTGGTTTATTGCGTGTTGAATAAGCGATGGAATATCGAGAATAAGAGCAATTTCTCCTCCTCCCAAAATGGTTGAACCGCTTATTCCCTGTAGCCGCTGGAATAATTTACCCAGAGGTTTGATGACAGTTTGAAATTCTCCCAGCAGCTCATCGACTACCAGTCCAGATTTTTTCCCTGCATAACTCACAACGACAATATTTTCACGACGCCCCCTGATGCCCTGGGTATCAAAGTAGTGTTGCAGACGAATAAAGGGCAGCACTTCACCTCGCAAGTTGATGTAATTTCGTCCTTGTGTATCGGCCAGAGCACTCTGGGTCAATTCCACGCACTCGATCACCATATCCAGCGGGATGACATAGTGGGTATCGCAGACCCTGACCAGAAAACCGTCGATGATGGCGAGTGTCAGCGGAAGGCGGATTTGCACTCTGGTGCCCTTGCCTGGGATGCTGTCGAGCTCAACTGTGCCCCTCAATGCCGTAATGTTGCGTTTGACCACATCCATACCGACGCCGCGGCCGGAGAGATTGGTAATTGCTTCGGCAGTGGAGAAGCCGGGCTCGAAGATGAGTTGGTAAATCTCCTGGTCTGTCAGCGTACTGGTGGTACTGATCAAACCGCGTTCAATGGCTTTTTGCTGGATCCTTGCCTTATTAAGGCCTGCACCATCATCCCTGATCTCGATAACGATGCTGTTAGAGTCGTGGTAGGCGTTGAGGTTCAATGTTCCTTTGGCAGGTTTGCCTGCAAGTAGGCGTTGCTCGGCCGATTCGACACCATGATCCATCGCATTTCTGACCAGATGCATGAGCGGGTCGCCGATCTTCTCTACGACGGATTTGTCCAGCTCGGTTTCTGCACCTGATATTACCAGGGTGATTTCTTTGTTTAGCTCCTGACTTACATCTCGTACAACTCGTTGAAAGCGGTTGAAGGTATCACCAATGGGGACCATTCTCAGGCGCAATGCGTTATCGCGGATCTCTTCCACCAGCATGGCGATCACCGATGTGGCTTCCTGTAGCTGGGCTTCCCTGATGCGCTGTGCGAGCAAGTTTGCCCCTGAACTGGCGACTACCAACTCCCCAACCAGATTGATCAGGTCATCCAGCTTGTCGGCATGTACCCTGACGTAGCGTCCCTCCTTGTTTTTACTCTCTTTGGTCTGGTTTTGTTTTTTCAGTGCAGCATCGACAACGGCTTCATTGACAGCGCCTTGCGCGATGAGGATTTCGCCAAGCTTGGGTGCGGTTTCATTGGATGTTGCTTGCTGGGTTTGTAGTCCTGCGGCCAGTTCTTCTGCGGTCAGGGCTCCGGTGTTGACCAGCAGTTGCCCCAGCATGGCGTTATCTTCCGGCAGTGATTCAATGAGATTGATGAACTCGGTGATCTTGCTGTGGGGGGGGAGAATGACAATCTGGCAGTCATCTCTGACAAATTCAAAGACGTCGCTGATGGCTGCCTTGTCTGCTTGGGAGTCAAAATCAATTTCGTAACCGAGATAGCAATTTTCCGGATCAAATTGCTCCCAATCCGGTATTGCCTGGTGAATGGTCTCCAGTGCACTGATAGTACCGAGCGTGCAGAGATAGCGCAGAAAGGCCGCAGGATCCATGCCGTTGCGCAGCACGTCCGGACCAAAGCGCAGAGAGATATGCCATAGCGATGCTGAGCTGGTGACAGCTCCCTCTTTTTCTATTTTGGCTTCGGGAGTAGGCACAGTATCTGGTAACGTGGTTTGCGGTACGCATTGGTAACGGGTGAGAGCGAGCCGCAAGCGCTGATCCTGCATTTCGTCGCTATCGCTCAATGCTGAGCCCTGTTCGGCCACGACGCTGATGAGTAGTTGGATGTGGTCACAACTCTCCAGCAGATCCTTTATCAGGGGAGAGGTGACAGCAATTTGCTGGTTTCTTATCTGGTCGAGTAGATCCTCTACGATGTGGGTAAACCCGACAATCGGCTGCAGCCCAAACAGCCCTGCGGAGCCTTTGATGGTGTGAGCCGCACGGAAGATGGCACCTATCAGTTCGCCATTATCTGGCTCACCTTCCAGTGAGAGTAGAGCGGATTCCATCTCTTCGAGTAGATCACGCGCCTCGGCAATATAGGTTTGTAAAGCCTGATCAAGATCGATACTCACAGTGACTCCTTGTCATGGTGGCTCAGGGCCGCTCGTCATGAGTGATGAGAGTTGGATCGCCAAAGAATCCGGATAATTGGCAAAGTTCCAGAAGTTCCAGCACGACGTTGCTATGCCAGACCAGCGAGAGGGGGTAACCCTGTTGCTGTGCACTTTTTTTGGCTGCGATCAGCAGTTGGAGTCCCGCACTATCTATCTCGGCAATATTTGCCAGATTGAGTTCCAGTTCCCGTCCTTGATAGAGCAAGGGGGTGAGTGCCTCTTTGATTTCGCCCACTGTGTATATGGTGAGCTCGTCAGGTAGAGTGACCACTGTCTTGTTATCCAGCATCTCGCTTTGCAATGTCATATGAGCTCCGGGATCATGGCATGATCAGTTTGGATACCGCGGAGAGCATCTGTTCCGGCTGGAACGGTTTGACTACCCATGCTTTGGCGCCTGCAGCCTGGCCTTCCTGCTTTTTGCTATCCTGAGACTCAGTCGTCAGCATGATGACGGGAGTGAATTTGTAGCTGGCCAGCTTTTTCGCCTCTTTGACAAAGGTGATGCCATCCATGTTGGGCATGTTGACGTCGCTGATGATCAGGTTGATCTTCTTGCCGTCGAGTTTTTTGAGAGCGTCCTTGCCATCACAAGCCTCCATTACTTCATAACCGGCGCCTTTGAGCGTCATGCCTACGACTTGGCGAATGGTTGCCGAGTCATCCACGATCAGGATCGTTTTGCCCATATATCTCTCCTAGAAAAATGTGATGTCAGCGCTGCTTGTTTGCGCTTGGACTGTACGGGTAGTGCGACCATGGTGAATATTGCGTTGCTCATCGGTAGCGTATGAGAGCTCCATATCAGCCAACCACCGGTTGGCATCGATCTGGATAGGTCCCGATAGCTGGTTGTTTTGCTCCGATTGCAGGTGGCTCGAGAGATTCTCCATATTTTTCCGGATATGGCTCAGGATCTGGCTAACCCTGTCCTGAAATTGCAGTGAGACAATAACGCTGGAGATCTCGCGATGGATTTCGGTGCTTTCGTTTTGCAGTAAAGACGCTGACTCAGCCAGACTGTCGGTGGCATGACGAAAGCGGCTCAGCACCTGCTCGATGGTTTGCTCGGAATTGAGGGCCGAGGCGTGATCCCGTGCCGCGGCATTTTCGGCAATCTGAAAAGCTCGGCTGATCCCTGTATTGATGGTGTCGACTTTATCCGTCATTTTTTGGGCTGTTTCGCTTGAGAGACGTGACAGGTTGCGCACTTCATCCGCTACCACGGCAAAACCACGCCCGGCCTCTCCAGCCCGTGCGGCTTCAATGGCTGCGTTGAGTGCCAGCAGGTTGGTCTGGGAGGCAATCTTGGCAACATCCATTGCCATGGCATTGAGTTCGATAGTGTAGGTTGTCAGGCTCTTTATCTCGGCCAGCATGGCATCCCGATTGGCTTGTGCCGAGTGCAAGATGGCCACGACTTCATTGAGCTGTTGCTGGCTTTCGCTCAGAACTCCTGCCATGCCGCGAGAGTTGGCATCTCCCAGTTCCCCTGCCGCAAGATGAGAGGCATTGACGGCTTCTTCCAGCTTGGTGGCCAGTCCGCTGAAGCGTTGAGTCAGATCGATCATTGCCTCCTCTGTCTGTTGGCGAGAGTTTTCAATCTGCTTTGACCAGATGGGGAGAACTTTTTCACACACCTGTTCGAGACCAGCTATGGAGTGGGCATGTACGCTGTTATCTATGGCCACAGAATCAGCTGTACGAGTTTGCAGGTTGTGCAACTGCTGATGGAAATGGCGAGATGTCCAGAGAGAGGCCCCGCAGGAGAAGAGCACGGTAACAAGCAGGTAAATGAGCGAAAGGCTGCCGGCAAGCTGTAATAGCAGGCAACTCAACACGCCAAGACCGATACCGCAGAACCAGCAAACCGGTTCCCAAAGCGGTGTGTTTACGCCACTTTTTGGTTGTGTCATTTGAAGTTTTATCCCAGTGCAAAATTTTTAGGGGTTCAAGAGCCGATGGTTTAAATTTGAGGGTCTCTTGAATCTCTTTCTTTATTTATAGTTGGCACAATAAGGGTAGCGTAAAAAAAATACTTGGCTGCAAATTGGTCTGTTATGGCCGGTAGCCAGAGGCGCTGTTAAGGGGACAAGAGCAGGAGTTGGGTGAGCTGGATAAAAAAAGAGCCTGCAGTTGCAGGCTCTTTTGTTGAAAACAGTAGCTGTCAGGCTTCGTTGGCGTGGGCTTTCTGGCACCCTTCCACCGCATGGGCGATGAGCTCCAGCGCGCTCTTGTCGCACGGCGGCAGTTCAGCCTCGCACTTGTTGATGGGGGTAACACGATCACCCCACTTGATGATGGCGGCGCCCCAGGTCAGGCCGGCACCGAAAGCGGCGGTCAGCAGATAGGAGTTCGGCTGGACACGGCCCTGCTCCAGCGCTTCACACAGGGCGATGGGCACAGTGGCGGCGGAGGTGTTGCCATAGTTTTCGATGTTGACCATCACCTTCTCCATCGGCGCATTCATCCGCTTGGCGAGGGTCTCGATGATGCGGATATTGGCCTGATGGGGGACGATAAGGTCGATCTGCTCGGGGGGCACTCCAGCCTGAGACAAAACGGTAGCAGTCGCTTCGCCCATACCGCGCACGGCACGCTTGAAGATCTCCTGACCTTCGAAGTTGAAGGTGAACAGACCGTCGATATCGGCAAAACGCACCCGATCAGTACCGAAGTTCGGAACGTGCAGGATCTCCCGCGCTTCGCTGTCGCAGCCCAGCTTGTTGGCGATCAGGCCACACTCCTGCTCGCTTGCCTCGATCACCACGGCACCGGCACCGTCGCCAAACAGTACCGCGGTATCGCGACGGGCCCAGTCCAGCAGATAGGTGAGGCGCTCGGCGCCGATCACCAGCACCTTCTTCATCATGCCGGTCTGTACCAGCGAGGTAGCGACCGAGAGGGAGTAGACGAAACCGGTGCAGGCGGCGTTGAGGTCGAACACGGCGGCGTTGACGGCGCCCAGCTTCTTCTGCACCGCAGAGGCGGCACTTGGCAGCAGGTTGTCCGGAGTGGCGGTAGCCAGGATGATGCCATCGAGGTCGCTCGCTTCGAGACCCGCACAGGCCAGCGCGCGACGGCCAGCCAGAGTCGCCAGGTCTGAGGTACTGACATGGGAGACCCGACGCTGCTTGATGCCGGTACGGGGATAGATCCACTCATCTGACGTATCCATGATGGTGCTGAGGTCGTCGTTGGTCAGCACGGAGGGGGGCAGGCATTTGCCCCAGCCGGTGATATTGGCGTATTTCATCTTGTTACCGCTTCTCAAAGTGGAGCGCCCCGTGGGCGGAAAATCGTGCAATTATGCCGTACGAGACAACCACTGTCATCTTGTGGTCATGGTTATGTGCCGGGCAAGTGGCTGTGCCATCTGGCCGGAAAGGGTCGCAACGTGCTGAACATGGCTGGAAATTTTGCTTAAAACACGGGACTCGTCTGCCCTAAGATAGGCGTTTCGCCACCGATGAGGGTATCTCCTTGCTCAGAGCCAATCTCAACCTGCTGCCCACCCTCAAGGTGCTACTGGAGACCCGCAATATCAGCCGCGCCGCCGAGCTGCTGCACCTGAGCCAGCCCTCCATCAGCAAGCAGCTTGCCCAGTTGCGCAGCGAGTTTGACGACGAGCTGCTGGTGCGGGAGGGACAACGCTGGCTGCTGACGCCACGGGCTGAAGCGCTGGCAGCCCAGCTGGCGGAGTCTCTCGGTGCGCTGGAACGTCTCTACGAGGCGCCCGGGTTTGACCCGAGCCGCTGCGAGCGGGTATTTCGGCTCGCCTCTTCTGATTATGTGGCCCAGCATATCCTGCCGGACATCTGTGCCGCGCTCGCCAAAGAGGCGCCGTTGGCGGCGCTGGAGTACAGCCTGTGGGACAAACGTCAGCTGCCGCAACTGTGGCAGTCGGAGCTCGATCTGGTCTCCACCATCACCGAACAGGTGCCGGATCAGATCCGCGGTCTGCATCAGGGGGAAGATCGGCTGGCGGTGTTGATGGGACGTCATCACCCGCTGGCGGGCAAGGCGCTGAGTCTCGATGACTATCTCGCCTGGCCTCACCTGCAGGTGAGCGGGGGAGGCGACAAGGACAGTCCGGTGGAGCAGGTGTTGGCGCCGCAGGGACTGAGTCGGCGCTGGTTTGCCCGAGTCCCATTCTTCCAGGCCGCAGTGGAGGTGTTGTTGCGCACGGATTGTCTGATGACTACCCCGGCCCATATCGCTTGGCAGCTCTCCTGCGGCCATGAGCTCACCTTTGTCGATCTGCCATTTGCTACCCGCGACCAGCAGTATCATCTGCTGTGGCATCAGCGCCACCATCAGGATCCGGCCCACCGCTGGTTTCGCGAGCTGGCCTACCCATTCCTGCGGGATCACCTGCAACGTACCGTCGGCGAGAGTCGCAAGCTGCTCGGTCTCGGCGGTTAGCCGCAGTCAGTTGTGTGGTGCCATAGCCATTGGTTATGGAATCTATTCATAACTTTCACTACTGGCATAATGGCTCAGCCCGTACCCTGAATGCAGGTCATCATATCGAGCATATAAAGAGGAAAAGCATGGAACTGACGAGTTGGCTGGCACTGGCCGCAATCTGCGTGATGGGCGCCATCAGCCCGGGGCCGAGCCTGGCGCTGATCATCCGCAACACGGTGCAGGGCGGGCAGGGGCATGGCGTCGCCACCGCGCTTGGCCACGGCCTCGGGGTTGGTATCTATGCGCTGGTTACCGCGCTTGGCCTCTCCATCCTGATCACCCAGACCCCTATCCTGTTTGATCTGATCCGCTACGGCGGTGCAGCGTTTCTTGCCTGGCTCGGGGTGAAAGCCCTGCTGGCAAAACCAGCCAGTGGTGAAGCGAGTGAAGAGGCGCACCAGCTGCGTGGTCGGCAAGGGGCCTTTGAAGGTTTTATGGTGGCCTTCCTCAATCCCCAGCTGGCGGTCTTCTTCATCGCCCTGTTCAGCCAGTTTGTGCGGGCCGATACCGGCTGGAGCGAAGGGGGCATCATGATGCTCACCGCTGGCGGGATCGATGCAGTCTGGTACGTGCTGGTGGCGCTGGTGCTCTCTCGTGGGCCGGTGCTGGCGTGGCTGAAAGCCAAATCCTTTGTGATCGATAAGGTGAGCGGGCTGGTGCTGCTCGGGTTGGCGCTCAAGGTGGTTATCTAATCCTGTATTTCGCAGATACCTTAAGCGGGATCAAGGCATGTGGGTGGTGAATGGGCTAGAGTAGCGCCCATTTGCTGTCCGCCCTGATCCCGAGACCATGCACCAGAACAAGCACCCGTTAAGCCATAACAACCGGTTGGAGCTGCTGGCTCCGGCCAAGAACCTCGCCTACGGCATCGAAGCCATCAACCATGGCGCCGATGCCGTCTACATGGGCGGCCCTGCCTTTGGCGCCCGCAGCGCTGCGGGCAACACCATCGAAGATATCGAAGCGCTGGCGCGCCACGCCCATCGCTTCGGTGCCCAGGTCTTTGTCGCCTTCAACACCCTGCTGCACGATCACGAGCTGGAGCAGGCCCGGCGCCTGACCCACCAAATTTATGAAGCCGGTGCCGATGCGCTGATCGTCCAGGACATGGGGCTGCTGGCGCTCGATCTGCCACCCATCGCCCTTCATGCCAGTACCCAGACTGACAACCGCACGCCGGAGAAGGTGAAGTTTCTGCAGGATGTGGGCTTCTCTCAGGTGGTGCTGGCGCGCGAACTGTCGCTGGCGCAGATCCGCGAGATCAGTGCGGCGACCAATGTGCAGCTGGAGTTTTTTATCCACGGCGCGCTCTGCGTCTCCTACAGCGGCCAGTGCAACATCAGCCATGCCCGTACCGGCCGCAGCGCTAACCGTGGTGAGTGTGCCCAGCTCTGCCGTCTGCCCTGCTCGCTGCAAAAGCCGGATGGCGAAGTGCTGGTGGCCGACAGCCACCTGTTGTCCCTCAAGGATATGGATCAGACCGACAACCTGGAGGCCTTGATCGAGGCGGGGATCCGCTCCTTCAAGATTGAAGGGCGCCTCAAGGGGCTCGATTACGTCAAAAACGTCACCGCCTGGTATCGCCAGAAGCTGGACGCCATTCTGGATAGCCGCTCCGATCTGGTGGCAGCCTCTGCGGGTCGTTGCAGCTACGGCTTCACGCCAGATCCCAAGAAGAGCTTCAACCGCGGCAGCACCGATTACTTCCTCCATGGTCGCCAGCAGGGGATCGACTCCACCAAGAGCCCAAAATATGTGGGCGAGCCGCTGGGGCGTGTTACCAAGGTGACCCGTGACGGTATCGAGATTGATGGCAAACAGGTCACCCTCAACAACGGCGACGGTCTGGGCTTCTTCAAGTCGAATAACGAGCTGGTGGGGATGCGCCTCAACAAAGTCGAAGGTAAGCAGTTACTCCTGTCAGAACGCATGCCAGGGCTGAAGGTGGGGACAGAAATCTACCGCAACCACGATCAGGCGTTCAGCAAGATGCTGGAGAAGGCGAGCGCGGATCGCCGCATCCGGGTCGATATGGTGCTGGCAGAGTGCGATGAGGGCGTGATCCTCACGCTCACCGACGAGCAGGGCATCAGTGCCGCGGTGACGCTTCCCTGTGACAAACTGCCTGCCGACAATCCGGAGCGGGCGCTGCAACAGACGCGGGATCAACTTGGCAAGCTCGGCAATACCCTGTTTGTGGCGCGCAAGATTGAGTTGGTAGTAACGAGGCCGCTATTTATCGCCGCATCACAGCTCAATGGCTTGCGCCGGGATGGCATCGCTGCGCTGGAGGCGGCGCGGGTGGCCAGCTACCAGCGCCCCGAGCGACGTATCGCCCTGCGGGATATCAACTATCCCCAGCACCGTCTCTCCTACCTCGGCAATGTGCTGAACAGCGCGGCTGAAAAGTTCTTCCATGAGCACGGGGTGGAGCGCATTGCCCCCGCCTATGAAGCGAACAAGGAGGAGCGGGAAGTGGTGCTGATGATCACCAAGCACTGCATCCGCTACAGCCAGAACCTCTGCCCGAACGAGGTGCCCGGTCTCAAGGCCGAGCCGCTGGAGCTCAAGATGGGTAAGGATACCTTCCGCCTGCGCTTTGACTGCAACCGCTGCGAAATGCATGTGATGGGCAGTTTGAAGAAGTAATTGCCGGAGCGCGGCTCTGTTAAATCAGAGTTGGTCGGGAAGAAATGAAAAAGCCCCGGAGCATGGCTCCGGGGCTTTTGTTTTTGGCGATTACGGCTGGAACTGTTCGGTCTCTTCCCAGCTCGGAATGGCGCCTTTGCACATCTATTCGCTGAATAAGATTAATTTGGTAACTACGTTGCCACCTATTTTGAGGAATGCATTCATTCCCAATGCAATATCAAAATTTAATAAAGCCAGTATATAGATATAAGATTTGGCTCCATCATTGGTTTTTTAAAAACTTATTTTTTAATCAGCCAGTGTTCTTACTCTGATATTCTTGTTTTGAGTCGGTGTGTATTATTTGGGTTCTGTTGGTAATTTCATTTGTTAAATATGCTTATCATTGGTGTTTATACAATGGCTATTTTGTTGGCACTATATTAAAAGTAATGCAATAGAAGTTGGTAGTAGTCAAACTTGACCGTTCGGACGGGAAAATAAACTCAATTTCAAGTGGTTATACATTCATGTCGAGGTAATGGTTTGATGTTGTATTGCTGCTGAAAAATGACCGTGGTGCTGCGAACATCATTAATTGGCATTGTTTTAAGTTCTGTCTCGTTGTCATGGCATATGAAAGGCAGATAGTGGTATGAGCCATTTATGCAATTTTGCTCACATGAATCTGTCTGGTTTGCAGGTAGAATGTGCGAGCTGGCACTAACGATAAACACAACATAAAGTGAGAAACAACTCATGACAATTCCAATGAAGACGACCCTCACGCTGAGCTCGGTAGCCGTATTGCTGTTGCTCTCCGGTTGCAATAGCGATAATGGAAAAGCCGCCCCCGGAGATGTCAATCTGCGTCTGATAGAGACCTCCGATATTCACTCCAATCTGCTTGGTTTTGACTACTACCAGAACAAGGTCGACCACTCTCTCGGGCTCTCCCGTACCGCGCTGTTGATCCATAAAGCCCGTGAGGAAAATGGCAACAACTTGCTGATCGATAATGGCGACCTGATCCAGGGCACACCGTTGTCGGATTACGTGTTTGCGCAATACAAGGGCAATCCGGATTACCTGAAAAAGCTGGGGCATCCCGCCATCAATGCGCTCAACCAGTTGCAATATGACGTCGGCAACCTCGGTAACCACGAGTTCAACTATGGCCTCGACTATCTGGCCGATGCGCTGTCGGGGGCCAATTATCCGGTCTTGAATGCCAACGTGTTCGATGCCCGCGATTTCAAACGTGATGGCAATGGCAAGATCGACTGGAGTGCCATGCCCAACCGCTTCAAGCCTTATGTGCTGCTCGACCGCCAGGTGAAGGACGTCAATGGCAACGTGCAGACGGTCAAGGTAGGGGTACTGGGGGTGAATCCACCCCAGATCATGCAGTGGGATCGCCGTAATCTGGAGGGCAAGGTCATCGTAGCCGATATGGTCGAGACGGCTGAGCACTACATCCCCGAGATGCGTGCCAAGGGGGCTGATCTGGTGGTTGTCGTTGCTCACACCGGTATCACGGGGACGCCGCAGGAGCCCTTTATGGAGAACGCCGCGGTTTATCTGGCACAGGTGAAAGGGGTTGACGCTCTGTTGCTGGGCCATGCCCACAAGGCTTTCCCGGGCGAGTATCCGGATGTCGCTCAGGTCGATAATGCCCTGGGCCGGATTGCCGGGGTGCCTGCCGTCATGCCGGGGGTTGCGGGTAACCATCTTGGGGTTATCGACCTTAAACTGACTCAGAAGGATGGTCGCTGGCAGGTGGCTTCCAGCCATTCGGAAGTGCGGCTGGTCGACAAGAGCATGGATGTGCCGGGAGATAGTCAAATCGAGGCGTTGGTCGACAAAACCCATGATGCGACCAACCAGTGGCTGGCTGACCCCATCAGCGAAATCGCCAAGCCGATCTACAGCTTCTTCTCGGTGGTGCAGGACGATGCCTCCCTCCAGATCGTGAGCGATGCCCAGAAGTGGCACATTGATCAGGTGAAGGCGGATTGTCTGAGTCATAACGGGGTGAACTGCGCCCTCAACGAGGATCTGCCGGTTCTGTCGGCGGTGGCACCGTTCCGTGGTGGCCGCAACGGCCCGAACGATTTTACCTGGGTACCGGCGGGCAAGATCTCCCTGCGCAACGTGGCGGATCTCTATGTCTTCCCCAACACCCTGCAAGTAACCAAAGTTAACGGTGCAACGGTGAAAGAGTGGCTGGAGAAGAGCGTCAGCCAGTACAACCAGATCGTCCCCGATGCCAGCAAGGCGCAGTGGCTGGTGGTCGATGACTTCCGCCCTTATAACTTCGACATGATCAAAGGGGTGCAATACAAGATTGATATCACCCAGCCAGCCCGTTATGACCAGGATGGCAAGCAGATCAGCGATAAGCACAGGATCACCGAGCTCACCTATCAGGGCAAACCGATCGACCTGAAGCATAACTTCTATGTGGTCACCAACAACTATCGCGGCAGCGGTGGCGGCAATTTCCCGGGCATCGACAGCAAAGCGGTAGTGCATGAAGATCCCATGGAGACCCGCGAAGTGCTCTCTGCTTACGTCAAGGAGATGGCCAAGCTACATCCGGAAGGGTTTGAGCAGAAAGTGGATAACAACTGGAGCCTTGCTGCGTTGCCGGCCGGTGCCAAGGTGTACTTCTACTCCTCAACCAACCCGGAAACTGAAAAACTGGCGGGGAGCAAGCTGAAGCGAGTCGAAGGGGTCAAGCCGAATGATCCCAAGTTCGTCAACCACGCGATCTATCAGCTGGTTGAATAGGCTGCGAGCGGTGCATCGCCATGAGTGATGCATGGTTGTTATGGCAGAACCCTTATGCCCCCGCTTCGGGGGCATATTTTTTCTCGACCCGATTGGGTGGAGGTGGTTGATATCCCTCTTCGGTCGGCCTGCGCACTATTGCGCTGTGGCTAGCTCCCTCTCTTGCTTCTCCAGCGCCAGCAGCACCTTTTTAATCTCCAATCCCCCCGCATAGCCGGTCAGGCTGCCGTTTTGGCCGATCACCCGGTGGCAGGGGACGATGATCGAGAGCGGATTGCGGCCATTCGCGGCGCCCACAGCCCGCACCGCATCCGGTTTGCCGATAGCGCGGGCAATATCGCTGTAGCTGCGGGTTTGGCCATAGGGGATGTCGCACAGCGCTTGCCACACCGCCTGCTGAAAGGCGGTGCCACGGGCGGCAAGGGGCAGGGAGAAACGCTGCAAGCGACCGGCAAAATAGGCGTCAAACTCGGCGAGGAAGGGGGCCAGCGCTGCGGGGTCTTGCAGCCAGCCGCTCATATCGGGCAGTGTCCGCAGGCCCGCCACAAAATCCACATGCACCAGACCATGCTCGTTGATGGCAACCAGCAGATCGCCGCAGCGGGTCGGCAGAATATCGTAGCGGATCATGATGTTATCTCCTGTTGTTGGTTGCCGGACTGCACTTCGTTGTTACCGGTATCAGTAAGCAAGGCAGGCGCTTCGCTCATGGCGTGCCACAGCCAGCTTGCCGCATAGCTGCGCCACGGTTGCCATGCGGCGCTTTGCGCCAACACATCCTTCACCGGCAGCTTGGCACCGCCTCCAAGCGCTTTTTGCAGTACCAGATCGGAGGCGGGGAAGGCATCGGTATCGAGCCCGCAGCGCAGCCGCCAGTAAGCGACCGTCCAGGGGCCTATGCCCGGTAGCGCCAGCAACTGTTCATCACTGGCTGTAGTGAGTGTCAGCTCGCCTCTGGCCAGTGCCTGCGCCACGCCCCGCAGGGTGCGAATGCGGCTGCCGGGCATGCCGATGCCGTCGAGATCGAGTTCGCACAACTGGGCGGGGCTCGGTAGTTGCGCCACCCCGAATTGGGCCTCGGTGCGGGCCACCAGTCGCCCGAGTATGGTGATGGCCCCCTTGACCGAGACCTGCTGGCCGACGATGGCACGCAGCATCACCTCGTACTCGTCCCAGCCCCCCGGCAGCCGTACGCCGGGCCAGCGTGTCTGCAAACGGGCCAGTAGCGGATCCTGACCGAGCAGATTACCGATGCGATGCATGTCGGCATCGAGGTCCCACATCCGGCGCACCCGATAGAGCAGATCCGGCAGCGCGGCGAGCGGCAGATCATGGACGGTGAGCTGCAGGCTGTGCCCCTTGCCCTGCGCGATGAGCACCAGCGCGACCTGATCACCGACCCGGTAGCGCCGCTCATACACCTCACCATCTACCCGCTCCAGCCCGGGGATCGCCCGCAGCCGGTAGAACGCCAGCATGGCCGCCACGTCATATGGGGGGCGGTAGGGCAGTTGCAGCGTCAGGGTTGCGCCGCGCGGCTGCCCACTTATGTGTTCTGGCGCGTTACCGTGTGCCTCTTGTTGGCGCAGGGTACGTGGGGCCAGCCCGTAGGCGTTGAGCCAGGCGTCGTTGAAGCGGCGGATGCTGGCAAAGCCAGCGGCAAACGCGATGTCGGTGATGGGCAGCCCGGTTTCGGTCAGCAGTCGTTTCGCGAGCAGCAGGCGGCGCGTCTGCTCCACCTGCTTTGGTGAGGCGCCAAGGTATGCCTCGAACTGGCGGCGTAGCGTGCGCTCACTGATACCGCTCTCCGCCGCCAGTTCGGCGAGCGTGCTGTCTGCCAGCTCGCCGCGATCGATACGCGCCAGCAGACGAGCCAGTTCAACCGGCAGATCGCCACGGGCGGCGGGGGCCAGCTCCGGGCGGCAGCGCAGGCAGGGTCGCAACCCATACTGCTCGGCGGCAGCGGCGCTCGGGAAGTAACGCACATTGTGCTCGTGCGGCGGACGTGCCGGACAGACCGGTCGGCAGTAGATGCCGGTCGAGATGACGCCGGTAAAGAAGCGGCCATCGAATCGCACATCGCGGGCGAGCCGTGCGGCGTGGCACTGCTCGCGGCTGAGGGCGTTGTTCTGGTGATCCTGTGGCTGGTCACGCTCGTGCGGCGACGTCATGGTATGGCTCTCTTGCTGGTAGGTGCCGGGTGTTTGCTGATGCGGCACAAAAAGGATGAGTGAGAGACTAAGCAGGATCGCGGGGGATGACTAGCCAGAAACGGACAGGGATAGCAATTAAGTTTGCGCGGAATGTGCGCTGAAAAAGGTGAAGGTCGTGCGCAACTGTGCGAAGGTGGATGAGCCTTCATCACCGAGGATTGCACTATGCCAGGTCCCGCCCGTGCCGGCGCCCTGATCTACGCCAGGGAGCCGGGCTTGCTGAGCCACTTTTACCGAACCTTGCTGCAGATGGAGATCCGCAGTCAGAGCGAGCAGCTGATCGTGCTGGAGAACGGCGACATCCAGCTGCTTGTGCATGCCATCCCCGAGCCCTATATCGGACAGGTCGTTGTCACGACGCCGCCGGCGCTGCGTGAGCAGGGGGCCATCAAGCTCTTCTTTACCGTGCCAAGCCTTGCGTGGGCAGAGGCGAAAGCGGCGGATCTCGGTGGCGGCCTGTTGCCGCAGCAGTGGTCCGGGCCCGGTTTCGTGGTGCGCAATGCGTTTGACCCGGAGGGCAATATCTTGCAACTGCGCGAGTTTTTAAGCGTGCAGGATCCGCTCTGACACGGATCGTTTACCAATAAAAAACGAGGCCTGTCATGGCCCCGTCAT
Organism: Aeromonas sp. SCS5; assembly: GCF_001887375.1. Taxonomy (NCBI): domain Bacteria; kingdom Pseudomonadati; phylum Pseudomonadota; class Gammaproteobacteria; order Aeromonadales; family Aeromonadaceae; genus Aeromonas; species Aeromonas sp. SCS5. Next base: position 331,149 of record NZ_LFCS01000006.1, on the reverse strand, counting down.
GTTTTACCCGTATTACACGGATCACTTCAGATAGCGCTGTTCCAGATGCTGGCGCAGCCAGTGCGGGTTCAGCGCCTCGCCGGTAGCGCGGCTGATCAGCTCATCCGTGCTGTAGCGGCTACCCTTCGACCAGATATGGCGGCCGAGCCAGGCGAAGATCTCCGGCAGGCGGCCTGCGGCGATCACCTCACTCATGCTGCCGAGCTCTTTCTCCAGCGCAAAGCGCAGCTGAGCGGCATACATGGCGCCGAGCGTGTAGCTCGGGAAGTAGCCGAACGAACCGTCAGTCCAGTGGATATCCTGCATGCAGCCATTACGGTAGTTGCCCCTGGTGGAGAGTCCCAGCCACTGTTGCATCTTCGCATCCCACAGTTCGGGTATGTCTGCTACTTCGATCCGCCCTTCTATCAGGTCTCGCTCCAGTTCGTAGCGCAGGATGACGTGGGCAGGATAGGTCACCTCATCCGCATCGACCCGGATAAAACCGGGCTCGACCCGGCTGTAGAGTCTGGCGAGATTGGTCGGGCTCAGGGCCGGCTGATCGCCGAAATGGGCGCGAATATGGGGCGTCAGCAACGAGAGGAAGGCGGGATCGTGGCCGAGCTGCATCTCGCAAAACAGGCTCTGGCTCTCGTGAATCGCCATGGAGCGCGCCTCGGCAACCGGCTGCCCCGACAATTGGCGTGGTAACCCCTGCTCGTAACGTGCGTGGCCAGTCTCATGGACTATGCCCATCAGGCTGGAGATGAACTCCTGCTCGTTGTATCTGGTGGTGATGCGCACATCGGTCGGTACACCGCCACAGAAGGGGTGACTGCTCACATCAAGCCGGCCATGGGCGAAGTCAAAGCCGAGCAGCCCCATAACCTCCTGACCGAGCGCCTGCTGGGCGGCGATGGGGAAGGGGCCTTGCGGCAGCAGTACGGACACTTCCTTCTGCCGCTCGCTGACCTGCTGGATAAGAGGCGGCAGCCAGCTGGCGAGATCGCCGAAGATCTGATCCAGCCGTTCGCTGGTCATGCCCGGCTCATAGAGTGCCAGCATGGCGTCGTAGGGGCGCACGCCGAGCTTGTTTGCCCGTAAACGTGCCACCTCGCGGGAGAGCTTCACCACCTCTTCGAGATTGGGGGCAAAACCCACCCAGTCGTTGTTTTTGCGCTGACTGCGCCAGGCGTGTTCGCACTTGCTACCGGCGAGCGACAGCGCCTCGACCAGCTCGCCGGGCAGCAGGCTGGCATCCTGCCACTGGCGCTTGATCTCGCGCAGGTTGGCGCGCTGCACCTCGTCCAGCTGCTCGCTCTCTGCCTTGGCAATCCAGTCGCCAAGTTCGGGGGCGGTGCGCTTGTGGTGGATGATGAGGCCGAGCTCGGCCAGTGCTTCGGCACGCGCCTCATTGCCCCCTTCCGGCATCATGGCGGCGCGATCCCAGCCACAGATGGCGGAGAGGTGGTTGAGGCGGTGCAGCTGTTGCTGGTGCTGTTCAAGTTTCTGGTATGACATGGTGTTGTCCTTGTGATCGTCCCTGACGGGCGCCCGGGATCAGCCGAGGCGCTTCTGGTGGCGTTCGCGGTTTTCCGCTTTCTTGCGCTCGCTCTTGCGCAGCAGCACATAGAGGGCGCCGCTGCCGCCGTGGCGGCGCTCGGCGCTGTGGATGGCCATCACCGCCGGCAGCTGCGGCAGCCAGGCGCTGACATAGCTTTTCAGCAGGGCGCGCGGCGTGCTGCGCTCCCCCTTGCCGTGCAGGATCAGCAGACAGCGGATATCGCGCTGCTCGCAATCGGCGATGAACTGCACCAGCGTCTGACGCGCTTCATTGAGCGTTTTCTGGTGCAAGTCCAGGCTTGCCTGCAGCTCGTACTTGCCGAGCCGCAGCTTTTTGTAGACCCCTTCTTGTACGCCATCGCGCTTGAAGCCGATGATCTCGTGCGGGTCGAGCATCTCGATCGCCTCCATGGTGAGGTGATCGAGCGCCAGCTGCTCGGCAGTGGCAGCCTGACGGCGGGCCAGCTGGGCTTCTGTCGGGGCGGATTTCACCCCCTGGGGATGGATATTGTCGCTGCGAATGGGCCTGACATCGGCCACTTCATTCAGAAAAAGCGAGAGTTCGTCGCTATGTGACACGGCAGGCTCCCCATATGAAACAAAGTGGGGGCCATTATAGCGGTGCCAGCCGATCCGCAAAACGATCGTCCGGTTCGATAGCGCGGGGAGGGATAAACCGAGGCGCCGGAGACGAAACAGGCGGCCAGTTGCTGCCGCCTGTGGGGGTTACTTCTCTGCTTTGGGTGGTTGCGAGTGCATCACCTTGTAGATGAAGTAGGCAGCGTAAGAGCTGATCAGGATGAAGGTGCCGATAATCACCATCATCGACATCAAGCCCACGCTGTTGCCAAACATCAGATCCAGCCAAAAGTCCATTTCATTGCTCCTGTCACCCGGTGGATGACAGGCATCATAAATACCCCTTTATCTGCAGGGAGATGATCCCGATCAACTCCCAACAAGATTGTTTTATGACCAGTTACAAATTGTGATGAATCTCACTCGAATCCTCATTTGGTGCTTTGCAGCACGGTGGGCGTGGTCAGCAGAGTGACGCGCCACCCCTGCTGCTCCAGCAGCGCCAGCAGTCCCTGCTCGCCATAAAGATGCAGCGCGCCGACAACAATAAAGCTCTCGTTGGGCAGGGTCTGCCACTTGGCCAGCCAGTTGTGGTTGCGTTCGGCCAGCAGGGTTTGCTCCATCCAGCTCTGCAGGGCGGGCGGTGCCATCTCCTCCTTGAGCAGATTGATAAGCGTTGCCTCATCCCCTTGCTGCCATGCCTTCATCACGGCGGCGAAGCCGGTGTCGAGCATCGGCAGCTCGTCGAGGGTGCTGGAGAGCATCAGGGTCTGGTTATCACCTACGCTGGCAAGATAGCCGAGCTGCTCCAGCAGGGTCTCGAAGCCCACCACGGGTTTGCCCTCTTTGGCGGCCAGTGCGGCAAAGTGTTGATCGATCCCGAGCTCGCTTTTGAAGTCGGAGCGGGCCATGGCGGCCTGAGTCAGGGTGATGGCAACAAACCAGGGGCGCAGCGGGGTGAGCGCAGCTTCATTGAGGCCAAGACGCGCGCCAGCCATCAGGGTGCGCTGGTAGAGCTCGGCAGGCAGATGCTCCTTGAGTGCCTTGCCATCTACCAAGTGGGTGAGAGAGCCCATCTCTTGCCACTGTTCCTGCGTGATGCTGTTCATGTCGACTTCCATCACCAGCGCACGGCTCTGCAGCCAGGCCCGTTCGACCGGCTCCGGTAGCGGATAGAGGGAGGGCTTTCCGGCATGAATGGAGCCCAGCAGCCAGTATTGCTGGTTGCCCTTGCTGATCTTGTAGAAGGCGGGATCGGCAAAGGCGCTGAGCGGCAGCAGCAGGCAGAGCAGAAAGGCAAACAGGGAACGATGGAATTTCATGGTGATCCTTATCCGGGCTGGTGACTTCTTTTCATCGCAGGAGACTCTATGATAAGTGCTCATTTCTGATAGCCAAGAGGTTTGCCATGCCCCATCTTCGTTTTCGCGCCGTTTCACTCGATACCCTCAAGGAGATCAGCGCGCCGCTGCTTGCGGATCTCTGTGCCCTGACCGGTGGCAAGCCGGAGTTCGTCACCATGGAGCGGGTCGAGAGCCACTGGATTCGTGACGGTGAGCTGGAGTCCGGTTTTCCGTTTGTCGAGCTGCACTGGTTTGCCAGGCCGCAGGAGATTCAGGATGAGGCGGCAGACCTTATCACCCGCCATCTGAAGGCGGCGCTGGGGGAACAAACCTATGTGGTGGTGCAGGTTTTCCCCATCGATAAAAGCGCCTACTACAGCAATGGCGAGCACTATTGAACGAGGCGACGCCGGCCGTCGCCTGCGCAAGGGATCAGGCTGACTTTGCCAATAGCTTGTCGAGCCAGCGAGTGGGCATGATCCGTCTTAGCAGGGCAAAAATTCTGGTCGGGGTGGTGACCGGATAGCGCGCCTTGGGGCGAGCGCTGGTCAGTGCGTGGATCAGCGGCGGCAGACAGGCTTCGCTAGGCAGGGTAAAGCCACGGGCGCCGCCTTCGCGCTCCAGCCTGTTGAGGGTCTGCTGGTAGGCCGCCTGATGGCGGCTCCTGGTCGGGTCGATATAGCGCAGAAAGGCGGCGCGGGCGTTGGCGCGAAAGCGGGTATCGATGGGGCCGGGTTCAATCAGGCTGATATGGACACCGCTGCCGGCCAGCTCGAGACGCAGGGTATCCGAGTAACCCTCCAGCGCAAACTTGCTGGCGTTGTAGGCGCCGCGATATTTCATGGCGACCAGCCCCAGCACCGAGCTGTTTTGCACGATCCGCCCCTCTCTGGCCTCCAGCATGGCGGGCAGCACCTGACGAATGAGGTGATGCCAGCCAAACAGGTTGGTGTTGAACTGCTCGCGCAGCGCCTCTGTAGGAAGATCTTCCAGCGCCCCCGGCTGGCCATAAGCGCCGTTGTTGAACAAGCCATAGAGGCGACCACCAGCAAGATGGAGCGCCGCACTGGCCCCCAGCTCTATGGAGGCGGGCTCCGCCAGATCCAGCTGTACTGCCAGCAACCCCTGCTGCTGCAAGCGCTCCACATCCTCTGCCTTGCGTGCCGAGGCGATCACGGTAAAGCCGTGCTGACCCAGCGCCTGGGCGGCAGCCAGACCAATCCCGCTGGAACATCCGGTGACAAGAACAAATCGGGGCATAGGGAGATCCTTGTGAGAGGAGAGACCGATGGAAAGTGGGAGTCTGTCAGCATGTTAACCTGCTGATCGGGTAAAAGAAAACCGGGCCAAGTGGCCCGGTTTGCTGACATCGTATTGCCTGATTACATGAAGGTAAGCGGCATGATGATGTGGAACTTGACGTCGTGCTCGGAGGCGAAGATGTTGGGGTAATCAGTCCAACCGCCGCCCTGGCTGATGTCGTTGTTGTAGTCGGTGTAGTGCAGCTTGAACAGGGTGCCTTTCAGCTTGCCATCCTGCACGGTATAGCTGACATCGAAGTTGGCAGCCCATTCGGTATCTTCACCGTTGGCGGCTTTCTTGCCAAAGCCATTTTCAATATCCCAACCGTAGGCACCGGATACACCGATAGACCAGCCAGGTGCACCCACCAGATCATCCAGAGAGCGAGTCACACCGAAGTAAACGGCTTTCTCGTTGTTGGCGTTCCAGTCAGAGCGGGAATCCCACCAAATTTCGTTGGCACCCTGGGAGTTGGCGTAGCCGCGGGTCAGACGGGGCAGGTAGTTGCCTTCAGCACCTTCAGCCTTGGTCCACAGACCTTCAAGACGGAAGCCGTACTGGGCATAGTTCCAGGCTGCGGTCAGCGCTTGCTGCCATGCCAGGCCGTCGTAAGTCTGGATCTGGGAACCGCCCTTGGTATAGGTGTCGGTTTCGGAGCCGTAGAACTGATAGCTGGTGGAGAGGCCGCCGATTACGTCAAACTTGTGCGCCAGTTTGAAGTGGTAGCTGTCCATGTACCCTTCGGATTGACCGAAAGAACCGGTAACGGCAGTGCCGTTTTCAAAGGTGTAGCGAGCAGCAATGCCGTGGATGTAGTCGATGACGTTCTCGTCAGCAAACGGGTCCATCCAAGCCTTGGCGCGGGAGAATACCTGAGTCTCTTTGTACCAGGGGGCCTTGTACTCGTCGGCGATGGCGTAGGTCAGGTAGAGACCACCAAAGTTGCCTTCAACCTGGCCACCACGATAGGTACCCGGCTGATAGGACCAGTTCACACCGATGACGCCCGGTACGTAAAGCTGGGTATAACCGCCCTTGGCAGTGATGCCGCCATCCAGGAATTTCAGCTTCAGCGCTGCGTTGGAGAGGCTGAAACCACCCTCAGGGGAACCATCTTTGTAGTTGTTGCCCCAGGTGTTGCCAGCAAAGGAGAATTCGTTCTCCTGGTTGACCGGATGATTCTCGGTCACAGCCAGGTCATAGGCGCCAAAGCCACCCAGATCCAGACCAACGGTGTCCCACGCATAACCGGAGTTGAAGTTCAGAGCTGCTTGGGTAGTGGCGTGGCTCAGGTTGGACTGGTATTTGCCTTCCTTGACCTTGGCTGTCGGGTCACCATCGATACGCTGACGGTCACGCTGGAAGTAGAAGAGGCCGCCGGTCAGTTTGGCGTCATTGACGAAGTTTTCGTAGGATTTGCCGTAGGTTGGGCTCATCATGTCCTGAGCTGCCAATGCCATACCGGGTGCTACCAGAGCGGCTACCACAGCGGCACTCAACGCGGCGCGCTTGAAGATCACTTTTTCCATTTTGTATTGCTCCTGATTTTATGGACTTAGCTTTTTTTGTTCCGGCAGTCGGCATCTGGCCCACCGCTCGGTATTGGCATTGCAATCAAAACCCCGCAGGGCAAAAAATCGTTCAGTTTGATCTCTGCAACCCCGATGTCTTGGCACATCTGTGGCAGTGCAGTTCTGTTCATCACTCTTTGTTTTTTATGTTCCGATTCTTGGCTATCGGACAATCACAAGAGTACGTTCGCGGTGCGAAATATCAATGAAAAGTTCCCGCCAAGTTTCAAAAGTATGACAGAGTGCAAATATTCATTGCGTGAAGGTGAAGGGCTCTCATTCCACGTCATGCGGCCATGAGAGCGTTTTCAATGGGTTGCAGAAGGAGGTGGGGGGCGAGCAGAACGATGGCCTGTCTGTGGTCGATATTAACCTGCAGGCAACAGATAATTTTGCGCAACAAAAAAACTCACCCGCTGACAGGCGAGAGAGGGATCGGGGCTGTTAGCGCGCAATATTCAATTTGGCTGGCCCAGGATCAGCGGGATTTGGCGGGCCTGATGGTGAATGTGGGAGGAGACCTGCACCGAGAGCTGGTTGACCTGACGGGCATGCTGATGAATGCGGGCGATCAGGTCGGCAAAGCTGGCCAGTTTGTGTTCCTGACTTTTGGCATTGTCGGCGCCCTGCAGGGCGATCACCGCAGTATTGCGCGCGATCTCCCGCACCGCCCGGGTTGTTTCCCGCAGTCGCTCGGCCTGCTCGCGCTGGCTGTTTGCCTCGCTGGTGATGCGGTCGAGCACGGTTCCAAGCTGGTCGCCTGACTGGGTCAGTCGCCCGAGGATCTCGGTGATCTGGTTGAGCGAGCGCTGGGTGTTGGCAGAGAGATGGCGCACCTCGTCTGCAACCACGGCAAAACCGCGCCCCTGCTCGCCGGCACGGGCGGCTTCGATGGCGGCATTGAGGGCCAGCAGGTTTGTCTGCTGGGCGATGTGGCCAATCACGTCGACGATGGCGGTCACATCGCTGACCGAGCGTTTTAGAGCCTGCAGTGCTTCACCGCTCTCGTCGATGGCAAGCCCGGTCTGGGTGGTCGCATGCAGCATGCTGCCAACCAGCCCTTCACTCTGGCTCATGGCCTGTTCGTTGTGGCTGGCATGGCGGGCTATCTCCGCAGCGACCTGATGCACCTCGCCAGCCAGCTGATTGAGTTCTCCCATCATCTGGCCGCTTTCATCGACGACCTGCTCGGTGGTGCGGGTGCTCTGGTGGATCTCCTCCACCTGGCTCACCATTCCCTGCAGGCTGGTGGAGACCGCCGAGAGTTGCCCCGCTTTCTGCTGCTGATCCTGTTGCAGGCGGCCAATCAGACGGTTGTAGCTGGTGACTATGTCTCCCAGCTCGTTGCGCTCGCGAGCAGCAGGCAAGGGCTCCGCCTGTCCGGTGTTATCCAGCTGCAAAAATGCGTGACGCAAGCGCAGCAAGGGGGCAAGCAGCCAGCGGCGCTGCACCAGCGCAAAAAGGAGGGCCACCGCCACCAGGATCAACGCCAGCGTGCCGAGTATGGTGGCCAGTCTCTGGTTGACGGCCTGCCGTTCGGTGGCAATCGTGTCGCCCATCTCGCGGGTGAGCTGCACCATCCGGGTGATATCCTGCTGAACGGCATGGCGGGCAGCCTGCTGTTGCTGCAGCGCCATGCGGCTGTTGGCGAGCTCCTGTGGATAGCGCTTGATGAGTGATTGCACCTCGCTGCGCGGCTGATCACCTATCTCCTTGCGCTCAGGCTCTCCCAGAGTGAATTCGTCCGCCGCTGGCTGTTCATAGATGCCGAGCAGTGGCAGAGCTTGCAGCTGGTTCGCCTGCTTCGCCATCCCTTCCAGCTCGAGAGTGAGCCCTTCCAACAGTTTGCTGCTTCCCTGCTCCATGTAGCCTTGACGCTGGTGGCCGAGCTGCGACAGGCTGGCGAGAATCTCCGAGGCTGCCAAGCGGTATTGCCGGGCTGCATCGGCCTGCTCACCGCCTTCCCCCTGTTCTCCGTAGCGCAGCAGAGTCAGCGCCTGACTGGCGATCTCGTTCTCGGCATTTTGCAACAGCAACTGGCTGTTGCCGGAGAGCTTGCCCGCCGCCTGATAGTCGTGCTCGATGCGCTTGCCCATCTCCTCCAGCTGATGCTGCAGAGGGGCGGCTATCTCTTGTGGCTGATTTTCCAGCGCAACCAGAACTCGTGTGCGGATCTTCTCTGCGGCGGCCAGTTGTTGGGGATCACCTGCGGCGAGGTAGTCACGCAAGCTGTTTTGCAACGCGACCGTGACCTGTTGCTGCAGAGCCTCATGCTGTCGCTGAGTCTGCTCGGTCTGCGCCAGCTGTTGCCACCCCCGGTAGAGCGCCAGCGCCTCGCCTCCCGCGACCAGCAGCAGAACGAGGGAGGAGAGAGTGACGTAGTGGGCAATTTTCACGATGTGGTTCCTGTCAGCGGTAGGCCATCCATGGGGCATGGCCTGAGCCTAACGGGGAGAGATGGCGTTTTTATGACACCATCTTTACCGCATCGATTTTTGCCAGTGTGGCAGGGGCTAGCTTGCGGCAGCGATGGCTGGAGGGGCTTTTTTGCTCCGCATGCCAAGCAGGGCACCGCCCATGATCAGGGCTCCGGCCAGAAGATGGCGAGAAGTCAGCTCCTCTCCGTTCAATGTCACCAGCAGCAAGGTACTCAGCAGAGGGGTCAGGTAGGCAAGGGCTCCGATCCGGCGTGGATCGCCGTCTCGCAGCGCCAGATACCAGGTAACAAAGGCCGCTCCCATGGGGCCAAGGGCCAGCCCGATGATGAGGCTCCAGTCGCTGGTGGGGATCTGTGCCAGTGGCAGAGGCCCCTCCAGCAGACGGGCGAGCAAAAGCGCCAGCATGCCGGCAGGCAGACAGGCTGCTGCAGTGACCACGGCAGGCGCCGGTGGCAGACGGCGCGACAGTACCGAGTAAGCGCCCCAGATGATGGCTGCCCCCAGCGCCAGCAGATAGCCGGGCAGATAGGCTTGCTGCAGTTGCAGCTCGCCATCGACCATTACCAGCATGGAGCCAGCCAGTCCGCAGATCCCCGCCAGAATGTGGCGAAGGTGGAGGGGATGATTTGGCAGCAACAGCGGGGTGAAGAGGATGATGCAGAGCGGCCAGAGGTAGTTGATGAGGTTGGCCTCAAGCACCGGGGCGTGGCGAAAGCTCATAAAAAGCAGCAGATGATAAAAGAGCAGGGCTGTGATGGTAATCAGCCAGGTGAGCGGGCTGGCCCGCCACTGGCGCCAGAACGGTAATGTCCCGGCCCCGCAGAAAAACAGCACCAGTCCCACCAGAACGAGTGGCGAAACACTGGTAATGCGCGACGTCAGAGCGGCCAGCGAGGCCCACAGCACAATGGTCAGCAAGGCAAAACCGGTGGATCTATCCCACCAGGAACAACCGGACATCCAACACTCCTTTGCAAGATGAAGCTGCTGGCTTGGGCGCAGATCCCAGCCAAAGAGAGTCAGTCTATCAGAGAGAGAGCGAGCCCGGGATGCTGAGGGTGATAACAGATGAGAGGAAAAAACGACCAAGGGGTTGGCATCGTGATGATGCCAACCCCTTGTTTTGTATGGCGCTCCCGACTGGAGTCGAACCAGTGGCCTGTCCCTTAGGAGGGGACCGCTCTATCCTACTGAGCTACGGGAGCCTTGTGGCGGGCATTATACAAGAAGCAACTCCCTTTTAAACCCTTGATTCCTATTCCAATACTGCCAAATCCCCGTTCTGGATGTTGAATGGTGAATATTTGTTCTGGCTGCGAATGATGGCACCGTCGTCGAACACCTGCACCACTTCGAACAGGCCGTCGGCCGGGTTGCGCATCATGCGGGACTTGCCGTAGGGGTCGATGAAGTCGGCGTTGTGCTGGATCCGGAACTGGTCGCCGAGCTTGACGCCGTTGCGCCGCCCCAGATTGATGTAGGGGCCGCGTTCGTTCTGGCCGACCACCCGGGCGGTGACCGGGGCACAGGTGAGCTGGGCCACCAGATCCTGAGCGGCCTGCTGCAGCTGGTAGTTGACCTCCTGGCCGTAGCTCGACTGCCAGAACTGGCCGCTGTTGCTACCCACCTGATCCCGTTTGCCGAAGGTCCAGGTGGCGCGCCCTTCATAGACCTTACGGTTGATCAGGCTGCCGTTGATGCCGTCGAACAGGTAGAGCTGCATGCGAAAATTGCGGACGGGATCCTGATACCAGCTGGTCAGCTGGTTGCCCTGCGGTTCGATGGAGAGATCGTCGATGCTGCCTAGCACCAGATACTGGCTGTCGGTGCGCAGGCTAAGGGCCTTGATCTCCTCGAGGGCGCTGCGATCCCCCTGTTGCAGGTGAAGCGGGTCGATACGCAGGTTTTCGTCCAGCCACTGGCGCACCGCAACCCCTTGCGGGGCGTTGGCGAGGGTTTCGAACAGCCGCCGCGAGAGGTTTTCCGGCATGTCGTCCATGGCGCCGTAGCTGGCCTGATCGGGGTAGCGCAGGCGCAGCCTGACCAGTGTCAAATCCTTGGCGAAGTGCTGGGTCTGGCAGATCTGGCGTTCGGCCTGAATGTCGGCCACCAGGGTGATGTACATGCGGCCGTTGCGCACCTCTTCCCGTTTGAGGCGGTACTGGCGAATGTCGCCGCCGGAGCGGATCTGGATCTGCTCGGATCGCAGGCTGCCATTTTCCAGACGCTGCACGCTGGAGACGGCGGCGCCGCTGGCCAGCAGAGCCTGACGCAGGGCATCGCGAGTTGCCTGTTCACGGGCGTAGACTTCATCCCCCCCCAGAATGGCAGCACTGCCCTGCGCTTCGATAAGCTCGGCGCGGGCGCTCAGGCTGGCCAGCAGCAGGGTCAACAGCAGCGGTAATTTCATAGCAGATACCTTGATTAGGCGACTCGCAGCCTCTTCTCTTGAAGAGGGCATGGCGGGCCGACATGGATCACAACAGTTGTTCGATGGCGTTTTTCTGACCATCCGCCAGAGATTGGCTTAACAGCGAGTGTTTCAGCAAGAATCATGCCTCATTCCCGGCTCAAGGTTTGGCCGACGCGTCCGATAACAAATCAGGTGCAGATACAGGAAAGGTATCCATGAACAAATTCATCACGGCGTTGGCGCTCGCTCTGGCATTGGCCGGCTGCGGCTCCGACCCTATCAATCGGGATCAGGGGGATCCGCGTCAGGCGGCGCAGGGGATGGAGCTCAACTGGCTGGTGGCACGCATGACAGATCAGCTGATGGAGCGCAAATCGCTCTCCACCCTGACCGATCCCATCGCGGTAGCCTCTTTTGTCGATCTCGATACCCTGCAGGATACCAACTGGATGGGGCAGCAGATTGAGGAGAGCTTTATCTACGAGCTCAACCGCCGCGGCGAGGTGGTGGTGGACTTCAAGCTGACCGGCAGCATCAAGGTGACGCCGCAGGGGGATTTTGTGTTGAGCCGCAACTACAAGGAGCTCTCTCCCCGTCTGCCCATCTCGCGCATTCTGGTCGGCACCTTCAGTCGCAACAGCAAGGGGGTTCTGGTCAACGCCCGCATCATCGATATGCGCACGAAGATGGTCGAGACCACGGCCCAGAGCCTGATCCCGCAGAAATATCTGTTCGGTGCCAACAACTCATTTGGTCGGGCATCGATTAACCGCGGTTATCTGATGCGTGACAGTCAGGCCAGACCGGGTGGTCATCTGGTCAACCTGACCCCATAAGGAGCGAGTCATGAAGATGTTGTTTGGTTGCCTGCTGGCTCTCTTGCTCACCGGTTGCAGCTACAACCGGGTGACGGATTACACCCAGGGTGGCAAGCCCGATGATTTTCCGGTGCTCAAGGCGGTGGGCTATGCGGTGATCGACATCCAGCCCGGCCCCTCCCAGTCGGAGAAGATGCTGCAGGCGATCCGCGCCTCCAAGATGGATGCCTATCGCGAGCTGGCCGAGCAGCTCAATGGCCAGCAGGTGCGCGGCCAGAGCAGCTATCGTGACCTGACCCAGACCTCCAACTCGCTCGATGTGTCGGTCGCCGGTGTGGTGCGTGGTGCCCGTGTCGTAGCCTCCTATCCCCGCGGCAACACCTATGCCACCGAGATGGAGCTCGATACCCGCGCCCTCTACAACATCAACCAGCTGATGGCCGGTCAGTTCTGATGTGAACCGGTCAAAAGCGGAGTGTTCAAGGCGAGCCAGCGGCTCGTCTTTTTGTTATCGGGCAGAGTCAGGATCCGGGGGCCGGCAGGGAAAAATGGCTCTGGACAGGCCATTTAGCCGCGGTAAGGGCGCTTTTAGGGGGGGATGTCGTCAATTTTTTCTTGATGGTGGTGAGCAGTCATTTAGCTTTGCTGAACAATAAATAGCCCGTGGTGGCGAGTTTTGGCACCTGGCTACAGCCTGTTCAGCGCTTCAGGTGGGCAGGAGGCAGAAAAAACAGAGGCGGGCATGATGCCCGCCTCTTGCCGATTGGCTCGATTATTTGCCCATCAGCACCGGCGGCACTGCGGTCGGTTTGACATCCTCACTCGGGTAGCAGCCCAGCACCTTGATGTAGCGGGTGATCTTGGTCAGCTCCACCAGTGCGGCCTGCATCGCCGGGGTGTTGAGGTTGGCGGAGACGTCGAGGTAGAACATCTCTTCCCACGGGTTGCCCTGCACCGGACGGGATTCGAGCTTGGTCATGTTGATCTCGTGGTTGCGCAGTACCAGCAGCGCCTCCACCAGCGAGCCCGGTTTCTGGGAGGTGGACATGATGAGGGTGGTCTTGGCCGGGATCTGCGGCGCCACGTCGATGGGCTTGCGCGCCACCACGATAAAGCGGCTGTAGTTCTCTTTCTGGTTGGCAAGCTGCTCGGCCAGCACGTCCAGACCATAGAGTTCACCACCAGCCGCGCTGCCGATGGCCGCGGCCTCCGGGCTGGCCAGCTCTTTGACCTTCATCATGGCGCTGGAGGAGGAGTCGCAGATCTCGTGACGGGCCCCTTCCAGCTTGCTCAGATAGTGGGAGCACTGCTGGAACACCTGCGGGTGGGCATAGAAGGTCTTGATGCGGCCAAGCTCGGTCGGCACGGCGGTGAGAATGCAGTGCTCGATGGGGTAGGTGAGCTCGCCGACGATGGAGAGGCTGGTGTGCTGCATCACGTCGTAGACTTCGTTGATGGAGCCCGAGCTGGTGTTCTCGATGGGCAGCACGCCAAAGGCGGCGCGACCCGACTCCACCGCATCCAGCACTTCGCGGAAGTTCTGGCAGTTCACCTCGATCACCTGATCCTTGTAGCGCGCCAGATATTTGCGGGCGGCCAGGCTGGAATAGGAACCGCGCGGCCCCAGATAGGCGACGCTGGTCATCGGCTCCTGCTGCTCCGGGTTGAGCAGGCTCTGCAGATAGGCCTGCTGGGAGAGCACCGAGTCCTCGATGATGGTGTGGTAGATGCGGGTGATGTACTGAGCATCAAGCCCCAGCACGCGCCCTTGCTGGATCAGGGCGACCAGCAGCTCCTGCTCGCGCTGGTGGTCACGGATGGGGCGCGGGTTGGCTTGCTTGGCACGAGCCACCTCGATGCTGAGGGTCTTGCGTTTTGCCAGCAGGGCAAGCAGCTCCTGATCCAACCGGGTGATGTCTTGTCTGATCTCGTCGAGCGTTGCCATGATGGTTCCCTATCCAATTAATCGATTGATATTGATGCAAAAAAAAGCCTCCGCGAGGGGAGGCTTGATTCGTCTTTGCTTTCTGTTCACACGACGACAGGCCTTCCCTCAAGCGGGCCGGATAAACGAGAAAGCAAAGAAGAATGGTGCGTGCATAACTGTGTCCTTGAAGTAACGTCATAACCATTAAGGGATTTGCCGCTGTGATGCAAGTAAAACTTGCCCACACCGCAAGATGGGGGCAGGGTATCCGGTCAAGTGGCAGGCGTATAAACGGCTTTATATGAAGCTGAATTTCTGCCCGCGATTCAGAGCAGCAGGAGGTTGTGATGGCGATTGTTTTCGATTTGGGACGGGTGGTGGTGAGCTGGGATCCGGTCGGCATAGTGAGCTCGGTGCGTGGCCAGCAAGGGGCCGCTCAGCTGGCGGAGCGGCTGTTCAATCATCAGGACTGGCTGGAGGTGGACAGAGGTACCATGTCACTGCACACCATGGCTCGTCAGGCAGAGCGCAGAACCGGGCTGAGCGCCGCAGAAAACCTGGCGATTTTGCAGGCGGTGCCTCCGTCGCTGTTGCCAGATCCCGCTATGCTAACCTTGATGGCCGAGCTGCACGGAGCAGGCCATTCGCTCTATGCCCTTTCCAACATGGGGCACGCCAGCATCGACTGGCTGGAGCTGCATCAGGATTTCTGGCGCTTTTTCAGCGGCAAGGTGGTTTCGGCGCGGGTGCGGATGATGAAGCCGGAGCCGGATATCTATCGCTACCTGCTGGTGTCGTTCGATCTCAAACCGGCAGAGTGCATCTTCATCGATGACAGCCCCGCCAACGTAGCGGCGGCAGAGGCCCTTGGCATCAGGGGCATGGTCTTCACCGACGCGGCGAGTTGCCGCCAGCAGCTGGTTGAGCTGGGCTGTTTGCCTGCCACCGGCAAGGGGTAATGCCCCTTTGGGAGCGTTATGGAGCATGGCCGGTTTCGCAATTGGCTCAGTCACTATCCTGAGTCGAGCCTGCTGATCGCCTGCAAGGATGGCAGCGGTTATCAACTATGTATCGAAGCGGAAGGGGAGTGCCTCTGCCTGACCGACAGCGAGGGGGGGCGGCTTACCTTCACCTCGCTGGAGCAAGCGGAAGGTTTCCTTCGCGCTCACCAGATCCATCAGGCCCGGCTGCGGGTTTATGATGCCCAGAACGAGGATGTCGGGGCCGAATCGCAAGAGATCATTATCAAGTTTTAACCACAAATCCTGACCTTTTTAAGGGTCTATTCAGCTTGCCCGTTGCACAATACCGGAACCTGTTGTTGATCCGCCGGAGCTGTTGTCATGGGTGCCAATGTCGTTCTATTGAATCAGGGATATGATCATGCGTTCCTGGCCCGCGAGCAGCAGATGCTTGAGCGGCTGGCCGGGTTTGAGGAGGTCGTGGTCTCTTTTTCCGGGCGACTGGAGTCCTGTTACAGCATCGACATGTGCCGTGCCAGCGGCGTGAAGATCCATGCCATCACCTTTGACAATCCGACCCGCAGCCGCAGTGAAGTGGCGCGAGCCCGTCGTTACTGCCAGCGCTACGGTATCGATCACTGGATTATCAAGACCGACGAAATGATCTTCTGTGATCGCCTGCCCCATATGGAGGGGCTGATCGATCCGGTGCGCCGCTTGCGTGAACATGTGGGGGCTCATCCAAAGTGGAACCATCTCCCGCTGCTGGTGCCGGCGGCGCTGGAAGAGCGGGATGAGTATCTGGCTGAATTCGGTTCTCTGCCTGACCACACTATCTGGTTTTTTGCCGACAACCAGATGACCCGGCGGGATTTTCGCTATGGCTTCAACAAGCGCCAGCTTGGTCGCTGGGGCAAGGGGGGCAATGGCTGCCTGAGCCATCGCTTCACCAATCCACGGCTGCTTGAGCAGCGTTACCTGCGGATGGTGGATCAAGCCGAGCAGATGCTGGCTGACATGGGGCTGGACGAAGCGCAGGTGTTTTTTCACACCCTCTCCGATTGCGGCATGACCCTGGCCCGGGTGCGTCTGCCTGAGCACCAGCGGGCGCAGGCCTTTGATCTCCAGCCGGATATCCTGATGGCGCTCAAAGGAACCGAGTTCGATCTGGTGACCCTCGACATGGTACAGGAAGAGCGCCACGACCTGGCTATCTAGGTTTCTGCAACTGCGGGAACGTGAGTCCTGTCATAGGCAAGGAGGGGCGCGACTGTTTATACTGTCGCCCTTTCACCCGTTACCGAGTGTTCATGCCATGAAATCTTTCTCCCGTCTGCTGGTTGCTCTCTGTCTCTCGCCCGTGTTGGCGCAGGCTGCTCCTGTTACCCAGGTGACCCTGCCTGATGGTCGTCAGGTGCAACTGAACGATGACTTCACCTGGGAATATCTGGTGGTCAAGCCGGCCGAGCCCGTCAAGGCGCTGGCCGAAGGGGCGAAAGCGGGTGCAGTGGTCGCGGTAGCGGCCCCCGTGCTGACCGATCAGGCCAAGGCACACCCCGAATTGCTGTCACAGGCAGCGCGCGATGGGATCGTGGTCAAGCTCGACAAGGTTGAGGGGAGAGATCCCCTGATGCTTACCTTTATGGTGGGCAATACTGGTACCCGCAATGTGGTCGGTGTCCGTGGCTGGGTCACGCTCTTCAGTCAGGAGGGGGTACAGCTCTCCCGTCAGGAGGCCCGTTTCTGGGTCGCCGAGAACCGTCTGCCGGAGACTTATCTGCGCAAGGGGCAGGAGCGTCCATCACTGGCCCTCGAGGTTGCTCGTCCGGCCGGATTGACCGGTCAGCCGCTGGTACGAGTCGAGATCGATGAGGTGGTCTTCCGCTGATTTTTTCCGGCTGGCGTGAGCCTCACGCCAGCCATTTGTAACTCCTGTCATCATCCGCAATATCTGCTTACATCTGACATGATTTGGCAACAGCTTGCCGCTCGGCAAGCAGGGAACCTCGCCGCACAATGACTCCATACCAGCTCGACGAGCTTATCAATGGAGTTAATGAGATGAAAAAGAGCGCTGTTTCCCTTCTGGTTCTGGCCGGTTTTGCTTCTACCTCTGCACTGGCACAGGATGCTTTCAGCTACGCCAAGGGCGCGGCTACCTGGGCCCACACCAAGTCCGATTTTCTCAAGTCCGATCAATTCGGCGGGGACTTCTCGCGGGATAATGGCGGCTCACGTGATTTTGGCGGTTTGACTCTGGACTTGTCCAAATCCTTTGCCGATCACTTCTACGGCCGTTTGCTTTCCGAGGGTACCTCTGCCCAGGGCGGCAATGACAGCATGGGCATCGGCAGCTTGGGTGTTGGTGTCTTTACCCCGCTCAGCACTGGCCTGAACCTCTACGGTGAAACCGGTGTGATGGGTTATACCCTGGAGCGAGAGGTGATGAGCAACGTTGACAACAAGGGTTGGGATGCAATCGTGCGCAAAAACAGCGGCAGCATGTACGGCGAAGTGGGTCTGCGCTACGACATCGGCAATGTCGAGCTCTCCACTGCCTACCGCTACGCCAACATGACCGGCGATATGCACGACTTCAAAGTGGGCGGCGCCTACAAGCTCAACCAGAACTGGGCACTGACTGCCGACTACACCTACCGCAAGTGGGATGTGCAACAGGGTTCCATCTCCAGCCTGGGTGTGAAGTACAGCTTCTAATCCTCCTTCCCGTAGTCCGTAGTGTCTTGATTTTTACCCATGGCATTTGCCATGGGTTTTTTCTTTTTCCGGTGATCCTCTTTTTCTCCTTGTGTCGTATCAGTTGGCAATAGTTATACAACTTCCATTTCTTTGTATAACTGCTATAACTGAATCAATGCTTATACAAGGAGCGTCATTATGTACAAGATTAGAGTCGGTATCAGTGCCTGCCTGTTGGGACAAGAGGTGCGTTTCGACGGGGGCCACAAGCGCTCCAGCTTCTGCGAACGGGATCTTGGCGCTCACTTTGACTATCACCCCGTTTGTCCCGAGATGGCTATCGGTCTCGGGGCGCCCCGTGCCGCCATCCGGCTGGTCAAGCGTCACGGCGAGATCCGCGCCGAAGCGAGCAACGGCAGCTTCGATGTCACCGAAAAGCTGATTGCCTTCAGCGAGCAGAAAGCACGCCAGCTCGACTTTATCTCCGGCTACATCCTCTGTGCCAAATCCCCCAGCTGCGGCATGGAGCGGGTGAGAATTTATGGTGCCAACAACGAGGGGAGCGCCAAGGAGGGGATAGGCCTGTTTGCCAAGGCGCTGATGGAGGCCAACCCCCTGTTGCCGGTCGAAGAGGATGGCCGCCTGTGCGACCCCATCCTGCGCGAGAACTTCGTGCTGCGGGTCTTTGCCTACCACGACTGGCAGCAGCTCTGCGCCCGCGGCATCACCGCCTCTGCGCTGATCCGCTTCCACTCCCGCTACAAGTATCTGGTGCTCTCCCACGCCACCACCCACTACCGGGCGCTTGGCAAGCTGCTCGGCAATCTGGGCAAGTCCGCCAACCTGCAGCAGGTGGCCGACAACTACATCAAGGGGTTGATGGCTGCGCTGACCCTGCGGGCCAACCGCCGCAGCCATACCAATGTGCTGATGCACCTGCAGGGCTACTTCAAGCGGGTGTTGACCCCAGCCCAGAAGCAGGAGCTGGCCGATACCATCGACAAGTACCGCACCGGCATCTTCCCCTTGCTGGTGCCGCTCACCCTGATCCGCCACTACCTGCGCGAGTACCCCAATCCCTATCTCGCCGAGCAGGTTTATCTCAATCCGCACCCCGATACGCTCAAATTGCGTTACGGGCTCTGAATCCGTTCTGTTGCCCCGGCGCATGGCTTGCGCCGGAGCGCTTCACCCCTCTGTTTGATGGACGTTGTCATGTCTGATTTACCGCAAGAAGTTGCTCCTCTGGCTGATGAGGGGATCTACCCCATTCGCGAGGTCTCCCGCCTCACCGGCGTCAACGCCGTGACCCTGCGCGCCTGGCAGCGTCGCTACGGTCTGGTGCAGCCGGCCCGAACCGAAAAGGGCCACCGCCTCTACAGCGAGCAGGATATTCGCCAGATCGGCGAGATCCTGAGCTGGCTGGAGCGGGGGGTGAGCATCGGGCAGGTGAAGGGGCTCTTGAACGAACCCCACGCCCAGCCGGTGAGCGATCACTGGCAGCAGACCCTGGAGCAGTTCAGTCAGGCGCTGCTCGCCTTCAACCAGCGCAAGGCGGAAGCTGAGCTCAACGACCTGCTGGCGAGCTACCCGTTCGAGCTGGTGCGCAGCCGGGTACTGCAACCTCTGGTGGAGCGGCTGCTGGGGCTGTGGCGCGAGCGGCCTGATGGCGAGTTGCTGCAACAGGTGTGGCTGGGTTGGCTGCATACCCGCTTCGCCCGCCACCTGATCGAGCAGGAGAAGGGCGTGCCGATCACGCTGGCTAGCTGGGGACAGGTGGGCCCCCTCGATCTGGTCTGGGCCGCCTACGAGCTGATCGGTCAGGGCTATGAGGTGCAACTGCTGGGAGCGGTCGAACCTCGTCATGTCAGCCTGCTGGAAGGACGTGCCGTTACCCCCTGGCTGGTATTGCTGGGAGCCGGTCTTGGCAAACAGGAGCTGGCCACCGGGTGGCCCGCCGGTACGCGCCTGTTTGGCGAGCTGGGGCGCCTCTACGATGATGAGTGGCTTAAAGCCCACGGCTGGCAGGCGAGCCTTGCCGAGCTGATGGTGGACGCACCTGCTGTGGCTGGCGCCAGCGGACGGGGGAGGAAAAAATCATGAAGCTGGTCTGGTTGCGCAACGATCTGCGCCTTGCCGACAACCCGGCACTGAGGCATGCCTGCGCCGGTGATGAACCGGTAGCCGCGCTCTTTATCATCTCCCCCACCCAGTGGCAGCAGCACAAAATGGCCCCGATTCGTCAGCGCTTTATGTTGGCGCAGGTCGATGAATTGGGCCGCGAGCTGGCGGCCCTCGGCATCCCGCTCCATCTGCTGCGAGTGGAGATCTTTGCCGAGGTGCCCGCAGCGTTGGCAGATCTTTGCCGCGAGCTGGGGGTGACCCAGCTCTACGCCAATCAGGCTATCGAGATCGATGAGCAGCGCCGCGATCATGCCGTCAGCGCCGCGCTGGCAGAGCAGGCGGTGGGCTGCCACTGGCTCAACGGCTGTTGCGTATTGCCGCCGGGGCGGGTGCTAACCGGGTCGGGGGAGATGTTCAAGGTCTTCACCCCTTTCAGCCGAGCCTGGCTCAAGGCACTCGATGAGGAGGGGTTTGTCATTCATCGCGCTCCTGCGCCCCGTGGCGAGCCGCTGCCGTGGCCGCCGCTGGCCGAGCGGGCGTGGGTTGATGAGACGCTCGGCGAGCTGACGACTGATCCACGCTGGCCGGTGGGGGAGGCGGAAGCCCGGCGCCGTTTGAACGATTTTCTGGAGCAGGCGGTGCTCGACTATGGCGAGACCCGCGATTTTCCTGCCATCGCAGGCACGTCCGTGCTCTCCCCCTATCTGGCGGCGGGCATCATCAGCCCCCGTCAGTGCGTGGCGGCGCTCCAGCAGCGGCTCGGCTATCGGCCCCAGTCGAATGCCCAGCCCGGCTTTGTCTGGCTCAATGAGCTGGTCTGGCGCGAGTTCTATCGCCACCTGCTGGTACTGATCCCGACCCTCTCCATGAATCGCCCCTTCAAGCCCGAGACGGCGGCCTTGCCGTGGAGCTGGGACCCGGATGCCTTCGCTGCCTGGTGCGAGGGGCGCACCGGCTACCCCATTGTCGATGCGGCGATGCGCTGCCTCAACGCCACAGGCTGGATGCACAACCGGCTGCGGATGATCGTGGCGAGTTTTCTCACCAAGGATCTCCATATCCACTGGCGGCTCGGGGAGGATTACTTCATGAGTCGGTTGATCGACGGCGATCTGGCGGCCAACAACGGCGGCTGGCAGTGGGCGGCGGGTACCGGCGCCGATGCGGCGCCCTATTTTCGGGTCTTCAACCCCACCACTCAGGGGCAACGATTTGATCCACAAGGGGAGTTTATCCGTACCTGGGTAACTGAACTTGCCGATATTCCTGCCGCTTATGTGCATCAGCCCCACGACTGGCTGCGGCTCAAGGGGCGACAGGATTATCCGGCACCCATGGTGGATCACGCCGTTGCCCGGGTGAGAGCCATCGAGATGTTTCGCTCTCTGGAGAAATAGGATGAACGAGCCGCTGGCCCGCTTTATTGGCCTCTATCAGCAACTGGACAAACAGCAGTTGCACCGCTTGCCCGAGGTCTATGCCGAACAGGTGGTCTTTACCGATCCGGCCCACCGTATCGAGGGGGTGGCGGCCCTTGGCGACTATTTTGCCGCCCTCTATCAGCGCCTCGCCTACTGTCGCTTCGTCATTACCAGTCAGCAGCAACAGGGGCTGCAGGCCTGGCTCGGCTGGACCATGACCTTCTCTCACCCCAGATTGCGTGGTGGTGAGCCGGTGACGGTGGAGGGGGCCACCCGCCTCGAGTTCGACGAGGCGGGCAAGGTGTGCCAGCACCGGGACTATTTTGACCTGGGCGCCATGCTCTACGAGCAGTTGCCGCTGCTCGGGCCCGTGGTACGCGCCATCAAGATGAGGCTCGGTGCATGAGCGGCCGGGTGCTCATTACCGGGGCGACCTCCGGCATCGGTCGCCAGTTGGCGCTCGATTACCGGCGCTCAGGCTGGCAGGTGTGGGGTTGTGGCCGCGATGGTGAACGGCTGCAGGCGCTGGGGCTGTACGGCATCACGCCGCTGCAGTTCGATGCCCGGGATCTGGCCGTGATGAGCGGGGTGGCTGCTACGCTGCCATCCCTCGACCTGCTGATCCTCAACGCAGGCAACTGCGAGTACATGGATGTCGGCGAGGGGTTTGACAGCGAGCTGTTTGCCCGGGTGATTGAGATCAATCTGACCGCCACCGGCCATGCGCTGGCCGCCTTCTTGCCGCTGCTCGGGGCGGGAGCTCGGCTGGCCATCGTCAGCTCGTCGGTGAACTGGCTGCCGCTGCCGCGAGCCGAGGCCTATGGCGCCTCCAAGGCGGCCCTCGACTATCTGGCGGATACCTTGCGCCTCGATTTGGCCAGCAAAGGGATCGGGGTGACCCTGATCCGCCCCGGCTTTGTCCAGACGCCGCTCACCGCCAAAAATGATTTTCCCATGCCCTGTCTGGTGACGGTGGAGCAGGCCTCCCGCGCCATCATGGACGGGCTGACCGCCGGTCGTCACCAGATCCACTTTCCCCGCCGTTTCATCTGGTTGCTGCGCCTGCTTGGTGCGCTGCCGGTGGGGCTCTGGCTGCGCCTTGGCCGCGCACTCGTATCGAAAGGAAGCCATTCATGAAGAAAAAGATCGCCATCGTCGGTTCAGGGATCTCGGGGCTCACCGCCGGTTTTCTGCTCCACAAACTCCATGACATCACCCTGTTCGAGGCGGCGCCGACCTTGGGCGGTCACACCGCCACCGTCGATGTGAATCAGGCTGGCCGCAGCTATGCCATCGACACCGGTTTTATCGTCTTCAATGATCGCACCTACCCCAACTTCTTGAAGTTGCTGGCTCGGATCGGCATGGCGCGGCAACCGGCCGAGATGAGCTTCTCGGTAAAGAGCCCGGAGGGGCTGGAGTATAACGGCCACAATCTAGATACCCTGTTTGCCCAGCGCAGCAATCTGCTGAGTCCGCGCTTCTACGGTTTCGTCGCCGAGATTTTGCGGTTCAACCGGGAGGCACGAGCCTGGCTGGCAGATGGTCAACATCAGGATGCAGTCCCCGAGCTGACCTTGGGGGACTTTCTGCTGGCGGGGGAGTTTAGCGACTACTTCGCCCGCCACTACATCTTGCCGATGGGGGCGGCGATCTGGTCATCGACCCTGGCTGATATGCGCGCCTTCCCCCTTGGCTTCTTCCTGCGCTTTTTTGCCAACCACGGCCTGCTCGATGTGGCCAATCGCCCCCAGTGGTACGTGATCCCGGGCGGCTCGCGGGAATATATCGGCCCCCTTACCGCGGGTTGGCAATCGCAGATCCGCCTCGCCTGTCCGGTGCAGAGCGTGCGGCGGGACGCGGACAGCGTGGTGATCCTGAGCAGTTACGGCGAGGAGTGGTTTGACGAGGTGATCTTCGCCTGCCACAGCGATCAGGCGCTGGCGCTGCTGGCGGATCCCGGCGAGCGGGAGCAGGCCATCCTCGGCGACATGCCCTATCAGGCCAACGATGTCTGGCTCCATACCGATGCGCGCTGCCTGCCCACCCGTCGCAAGGCATGGGCCAGCTGGAACTATCAGCTCGATGGCAACGACGAGGCACGGCCGCTGGTGAGCTACAACATGAACATCCTGCAGGGGGTGAACTCGCCGGAGCCCTTCTGCGTCAGCCTCAATCCCAGGGGCAAGGTGGATGAGAGCAAGGTACTGCGCCGCTTCGTCTACCACCATCCGGTGTTCAATCAGGCCTCCATCGCTGCCCAGCAGCGGCGTGCGGAGATCTGTGGCCAACAGCACACCCACTTCTGCGGCGCCTACTGGTACAACGGCTTCCACGAGGATGGGGTACGCAGCGCGCTGGATGTCGCCAGACGGTTCGGGGCCGAGCTATGAACGGCGCCACTGTGGCCACCAAACATGAGCGTGCCGCCGAACTGGCCGGTGTTACCAGCGCCATCTGGCAGGGTTCGGTGCGCCACCGCCGTTTCGCGCCGCGGCCCCACTCCTTCTCCTACAGCCTCTTTATGCTGGGACTGGATCTCGACGAGTTGCCGCAGCTCGATCAGGGGCGCTGGTTCGGAGTGGAGCGCTCGGGGTTGCTCTCGTTTCACCGCTACGACTATCTCAAGGGGAGTGAGGGATGCCTCAAGCAGGCGGTGTGGCAGAAGGTGAGCGAGCTGGGTGGCAATGCCGAGCCCGAGGGGCGGGTACTGCTGCTCGGCAATGTGCGCTGTCTCGGGTTCTACTTCAGCCCGGTCAACTTCTACTTCTGCTACCGGCAGGGCGAGGCGCGCTATCTGCTGGCGGAGGTGTCGAACACCCCCTGGAATGAGCGTCACTACTACCTGCTGGATCTGGCGGCGCTGGCACCCCATGACAAGGATTTTCACGTATCCCCCTTTATGGGGCTGGCGATGCGTTATCACTGGCGGATCAGGCCGCCCGTGCGGGAGACACTGATCCACATCGAGAGTCATCCCGTATCCGGTGAAGCCAAGCTGTTTGACGCAACCCTGGCGCTCACTCGCGAACCGCTGTCGCGCAAGGGGCTTGTAGCCCTGCTGGCCCGCTGGCCCTGGATGACCATGAAGGTGCTGCTCGGGATCTACTGGCAGGCCCTGCGTCTATTTATCAAACGAACCCCGATTTTTACCCATCCGGAGAGCCGCTAATGGAACTTGCTCAATCAACCCTCTCTGCCTCTTTTATCGACAAGGGGGCAAGGCAACTGCTGCTCAATCTGCTGGGTCGCCTCGAACATGGCCAGCTGCTGCTGCGGGATGGCGGTGAGCGCCACAGCTTTGGCGTCGCTGGCACCGATCTGCATGCCGAACTGGTGGTGCAGGATCCGACCTTCTATAGTCGCCTGTTGCTGGGGGGCAGCATTGCCGCCGGAGAAACCTGGGTGGAGGGGCTCTGGACCAGCCCGGATCCGGTAGCGCTGGTGCGGCTGCTGGCCCGCAATCTGACCCTGCTCGATTCCCTCGAACGGCGCCTCGGCTGGCTCAGCTTCCCCTTCAACAAGGTGCGCCACTGGCTCAACCGCAATACCCTGACCGGTTCGCGCTCCAACATCGCCGCCCACTACGATCTCGGCAATACCCTCTATCAGGGCTTTCTCGACAGCCATATGCAGTACTCGAGCGCCATCTACCCGAGCGCCGAGGCCACTTTGGAAGAGGGTCAGCAAGCCAAGTTGCGCACCATCTGCGAGCGGCTGGAGCTGGGGCCTGACGATCATCTGCTGGAGATCGGCACCGGCTGGGGTGGCCTCGCCATCTATGCCGCCCACCACTATGGCTGCCGGGTGACCACCACGACTATCTCCCGGGCCCAGCATGACTATGCCAAGGAGTGGATTGCGCGGGAGGGGCTGGGGGATCGCATCACCTTGCTGCTGGAGGATTACCGCAAGCTGGAAGGCACCTATGACAAGCTGGTCTCCATCGAGATGATCGAGGCGGTGGGCCACGCTTTCCTGCCCGACTATTTCCGCCAGCTGTCGCGGCTGCTCAAGCCCGGTGGCCGCCTGCTCATTCAGGCCATTACCATCGCCGATCAGCGCCATGCCCAGTATCTGCGCGGTGTCGATTTTATCCAGCGCTACATCTTCCCCGGCGGCTGCCTGCCGAGCGTCTCCCAGATGGCGGGGTTGCTGGCGCGGGAGACCGACATGCAGCTGGTGCGGTTGCACGATCACGGCCATCACTATGCCCGCACCCTGGCTCACTGGTGCGAGCGCTTTCTGGCACTGGCACCCGAGCTGCCCAAGCTTGGTTACAGCCAGGATTTCATCCGGCTCTGGCACTTCTACTTTGCCTATTGCGAGGGGGGATTTTGGGAGCGGACCATCAGTCTGGTGCAGTTGGAGGCCGCCAAGCCGGGGCCGGCTGGCTGGTCAGGTGATTTGCCAGTAAGCGGTCACTGACCATGTGGCAGTGGGCTCACCTGCTGGGGTTCAACCTCTACTGGTTGCTGGCGGTGAAGTGGCAGCAGCCGGGCCCGCTGCTGGCAATGTTGCTGCTGTACTTTCTCTTCTCGCCCAGCCGCTGGCGTTACTGGCGGCAGTTCCCCATCGCGGTGGCCGGCTGTCTGCTGGATGCCCTGCTCTGGCAGCTCGGCTTGTTCCACTTTCCCGCCGGTTTTCCCCTCTGGCTTGTACTGCTCTGGCTCGGTTTTGCCCTCACACTATCCCATGGCTTGCACTGGCTGCTGCGCTTGCCTCGCTGGCAGCAGGCTCTGTTTGGCATGGTTGGCGGCACCTCCTCCTATGTGGCGGGAGCCGCCATGGGGGCAGTACACTTACCCTGGGGCATCGGGATCAGTGCGGCGCTGCTGGCAGTGATCTGGATGTGGTGGTTACCCGTACTCCTGTGGGTAATGGTCAAGCTGGAGGGTGAGTCATGATGAACTCCTTTTCGACCGACACGCTGCTTTTTTCCAAGTGGACCAAAGAGAGCCAGCACGAGCTGACGGATCGCTTCTATCTGGTGGTTGCCTGCCAGCGGAATGCGCAGGGACAGCTGGTGCAGGTAGTGATGCAGGATATCAATACCCTGCAGGAACAGGAGATGGACTGGCATGAACTCGAAGACCCCAATCACTGGCATATGGGGTGGAATTAGCCTCCACCTTGCCGCCCTTAGCCTGCTCGTTGCGACCACCAGCGATGCGGCAACACTCCCCTGGCAGAAGCTGCGTCCGGTCGGGCAGGGGCAGATGCAGTGGCTCTGGTTCAAGCTCTACGACGCCACCCTGTTGAGCGAGAGTGGTCGCTACCAGCCGGGCCACTATCCACAAGCGCTTACCCTCACCTATGCCAGAGCCATCGAGCGGGACGATCTGCTCGGCGCCACTTCATCCGAGTGGCAGCGCCTCGGAGTGGGGAGCGATACCGAGCGCAAGCAGTGGCTGGAGCAACTTGCCGCAATCTGGCCGGATGTAGCTGCAGGCGATCGGCTCACCTTCTATGTCGATGAGGCGGGGCATGGCCACTTCTGGTGGCAAGACAAACGCCTTGGTTCCCTCGACGATCCCCGATTTTCGGCCGCCTTTCTCGCAATCTGGCTGGCTGACAACAGTCTGGATCCTGCACTGACCCGCCGTCTGCGCGGCCAATCCTGATAGTGGAGTCTGCCATGCTGTGTATCCCGTTGTTGTTACGGCCACTGCTACTTGGGCTGCGGCTATTTGTATTGTGCCTTGCCCTGCTGCTCAGTGGTTGCGGTGCCAGTCTCGACAGTTATCGGGGGCAGGGGCCGAACTGGGATCTCGCCCGTTTCTTCAATGGCAAGCTGGTGGCCCACGGTCTGGTGACCGACCGCAGCGGCGAAGTGACCAGCCGCTTTCGGGTCGAGATGGTGGGTCGTTGGAAGGATGGTAAGGGAGAGCTGTTCGAGCAGTTCTACTTTGATGATGGTCGCCAGCAGACTCGCACCTGGTATCTGAGCAAGGGGGCAGATGGCCACTGGCGTGGGACAGCATCGGATGTGGTTGGGGAGGCCGTGGGTAAAACGCAAGGGTTTGCCCTCAACTGGTGCTATCAACTCGATCTGGCGCTGCCGGACGGTGAGGTGGTGCGGGTGAGCTTCGATGACTGGATGTATCTGCTGGATGAGGATCGCCTGATCAATCGCGCCGCCATCAGCAAGTTCGGCATCCATCTGGGCGAGGTGATCCTCTATATCGAGCGAACATCCTGACCGGTGTGCTCTGTGTGAAAGCCAATAAAAAAAGCGCGCCGATGGCGCGCTTTTGTCTATCGCAAGGCAGGCAGATCAGATGATCCGGTTCTCCTCCAGCATCTTGCGACGGGCCTCTTCCTTGGCCATCTTCTTCTTGCGATTGTCGCAAGGTTCGGGGCAGTCGCACTCCTTCTCGATGCCGACGCTACCCAGGCCGCCACAGGAGCCCGAGATGGTCTTCTTCTGGAAGATGTAGCCAATGGCCATGGCCACAATCACCAGCATGAATACCCCGAAGGTGATCAGAAAAATCTGCATCTCTACCTCTTACTTCTTGACCAGATAAGGCTTGAAGGCCTCGGAGTAGGCCTCTTCATAGCCCTTGTCGGTCTTGGTGATGACAAAGATCGCAAGACCTCGCTCGTTGGCATAGGCCAGGCTCTTCTCGGTACCCATCACCATGAACACGGTCGCCAGCCCGTCTGCGGTCATGCAGGAGGGGTGGATCACGGTCACCGACACCAGACGATGCTGGATCGGTTTGCCGGTGCGCGGGTCTATGGTGTGGGAGAAGCGCTGGCCATCCAGCTCATAGTAGTTGCGGTAATCGCCGGAGGTGGCAACGCCATTGTCACCCGGGACAATAACCTCCTGCACCGAGCCGGCATTGGCAGTCGGCTTCTCGATGGCGACGCGCCAGGGATGACCCTTGCCGTTGACACCATTGATCCGCAGCTCGCCGCCGATCTCCACCAGATAGTTGCGCGCACCCAGGGATTCCAGATACTCGGCCACCTTGTCGACACCAAAGCCCTTGGCGATGGCGGAGAGGTCGACGTAGAGATCGGGAATATCCTTTTGCAGGGTATCGGCATCCACCGAGGTGATGACGTGCAGGTTGCCAAGACCGGTCTTCTGACGGGTCTGGGTGATCAGCTCGTCGGACGGTACCTTGGTCGGTCGCTTGTCCGGGCCAAAGCCCCACAGATTGACCAAGGGGCCGACGGTGACGTCCAGCGCCCCCTGGCTCTCACGGCCAATGTGAATGGCCTCTGTGACTACCCGCGCGGTATCCCGCGAAACCACCACCGGCGTGGAGCCGCGGTGCTGGTTGAAGCGCGACAGCTCGGAATCGGGACGATAGGTGGACATCTGATCGTTGACCCGCTCCAGCAAGACATCGACCTCGGCCTGAAGTTTGGCCGGATCGGTGATGACGCTGTCCGCCACCTTGATGGAGTAGTAAGTGCCCATGGTGCTACCGGTGATGTGGATCTCCGGTTTGGATTGGACCGTTTCCTGACCGCACCCAGTCAAGAAAAAGGCTAGCCCGAAGGCTAGCCAGGTCTTTACAACACTGTGCATGGATTAACCACCAAAGTCATCCAACAGGATATTTTCGTCTTCAACGCCCAGATCTTTGAGCATGTTGATGACGGCTGCGTTCATCACGGGAGGACCACACATGTAGAACTCGCAATCTTCCGGCGCTTCGTGGTTCTTGAGATAGTTCTCGTAGAGCACGTTGTGGATGAAGCCGGTGTAGCCGTCCCAGTTGTCTTCCGGTTGCGGATCGGACAGGGCGACGTTCCAGGTGAAGTTCTCGTTCTCGGCGGCGAGCATGTCGAAGTCTTCGACATAGAACATTTCGCGCTTGGAACGGGCACCGTACCAGAAGCTCATCTTGCGCTTGGACTTCAGGCGACGTAGCTGGTCGAAGATGTGGGAGCGCATCGGCGCCATACCCGCACCACCACCGATGAATACCATTTCGGCATCGGTATCCTTGGCGAAGAACTCGCCGAACGGACCGGAGATGGTCACCTTGTCACCCGCTTTCAGGTTGAAGATGTAGGAGGACATCTGCCCCGGAGGGGCAGTCCAGTTGCTGGGCGGCGGCGTAGCGATACGCACGTTCAGCATGATGATGCCGAACTCTTCCGGATAGTTGGCCATGGAGTAGGCACGGATGATCGGCTCATCGACCTTGGACTCCAGCTCAAAAATCTTGAAGCGATCCCAGTCACCACGATACTCCTCGGGAATATCGAAGTTCTTGTAGTAGACGTGGTGGGCCGGCGCTTCGATCTGGATATAACCACCGGCGCGGAACGGTACGCTCTCGCCATCGGGGATCTGCAGCTTGAGCTCCTTGATGAAGGTGGCCTTGTTATCGTTGGAGATAACAGTACATTCCCACTTCTTCACCCCGAAGATCTCTTCCGGCAGTTCGATGTCCATGTCGCCACGAACGGTGACCTGACAGGCCAGACGCTCGCCGTGACGGGCTTCGCCCTTGCTGATGTGATCCAGTTCGGTCGGCAGGATGTCGCCGCCGCCAGACTTCACCCGCACCTTGCACTGACCGCAGGAGCCACCGCCGCCACAGGCGGAGGAGACGAAGATACCGTTGCCGGCCAGAACGCCGAGCAGCTTGCCACCGGCCGGGCTGGTCACAGCCTTGGCCGGGTCACCGTTGATGCTGATTGTCACGTCGCCCGCGGTCACCAGCTTGGACTTGGCGAACAGAATGACTGCCACCAGTGCCAGCAGGATCACGGTAAACATGACCACACCCAAAATAATTTCCATCTATCGTTCCTTTCTGATTGCAGGAAAGCCGATTACAGGGAGATACCAGAGAAGGACATAAAGCCCAGCGCCATCAGGCCGGCAGTGATGAAGGTGATGCCCAGACCACGCAGGCCTTCCGGAACATCGGAGTACTTCATCTTCTCGCGGATACCTGCCAGCGCAACGATCGCCAGCATCCAGCCTGCACCTGAACCCACGCCGTAGACCACAGACTCCATGAAGTTGTAGTCACGCTGCACCATGAAGGAGACGCCACCGAAGATGGCGCAGTTCACGGTGATGAGCGGCAGGAAGATACCCAGGGCGTTGTAGAGAGCCGGGAAGTACTTGTCCAGCGCCATCTCCAGGATCTGCACCAGCGCCGCGATCACCCCGATGAAGGTGATGAAGCTCAGGAAGCTCAGATCCAGATCAGGGGAGAGGGCACCTGCCTTCAGCACGTAGTTGTAGATCAGGTTGTTGACCGGTACGGCGATGGTTTGCACCACGATAACGGCAATACCAAGACCCATGGAGGTCTTGACCTTCTTGGACACTGCCAGGAAGGTACACATCCCCAGGAAGAAGGAGAGTGCCAGGTTTTCGATGAAGATCGATTTAATCAACAGACTCAGATAGTGTTCCATACCTTAATCCTTCGCCTCCACCTGCTTGGGATCCTTGGTGCGAACGCCCCAGATGATCAGACCAATGATGAAGAATGCACTCGGCGGCAGCAGCAGCAGACCGTTGGGTACATACCAGCCACCGTTGTTCACCAGCGGCAGCAGCTCGATGCCGAACCAGGTGCCGGAGCCCAGCAGTTCACGCACGGTAGCGACGCTCAGCAGAATGGCGCCATAGCCCAGACCGTTGCCGATACCATCCAGGAAGGAGGGGAGCGGCGCGCTCTTCATGGCGTAGGCTTCGGCACGACCCATCACGATACAGTTGGTGATGATGAGGCCGACGAAGACCGACAGCTGCTTGGAGATGTCATAGGCATAGGCCTTGAGCACCTGGTCAACCACGATAACCAGCGAAGCGATGATGGCCATCTGGGCAATGATCCGCACGCTGTTCGGGATCTGGTTGCGGATCAGAGAGATGAACAGGTTTGAGAAGGCGGTGACCGCCATAACCGCGAGGGTCATTACAAACGCTGTCTTCATCTGGCTGGTAACCGCGAGTGCAGAACAGACACCCAGCACCTGCAAGGCGATGGGGTTGTTGCCCAGCACAGGGGTCAACAGCAACTTTTTCATTTCGCTCTTGTCAGCCATTGTTGATTTCTCCTGCACGAACCTTGGCCAGGAAAGGACCGAAGCCCTTGGGACCCATCCAGAAGTCGAAGGTATGCTGTACGCCGTTACCGGTCAGAGTGGCACCGGAGAGACCGTCGATCTCGTGCTCGGAGCCCGCCGGGGCGTGACCCTTGATGACGCGCAGCGCCGGCATGCCATCCTGATCGAACAGCTTCTTGCCGACAAACAGCTCGCGCCAGGCCGGATTCTCGATTTCACCGCCCAGACCCGGGGTTTCACCGTGGTCGTAGTAGGTGATGCCCTTGATGGTCTGGCCATCAGCGGCAACCGCGACGAAGGCATACATGGTCGACCACAGACCCTGACCGTAGATGGGCAGGATGATGTTGTCGATCTTGCCTTCGGCATCCTTGGCGAAGAACACCGGAACCAGCTTGGAGATCTGACGCAGACCAGCCTTGTCGTCGGCAGCAGCCAGACGGATGTTTTGCGCCGGATCTTTGGCCGCCTGCTTGGTATCGAAGTTGTCGGCATCGCCGTCAACAAAGTTACCGGTGGCGAGATCTACCAGACGGGCTTCGATCTTGTCGCCATACAGCTTGGCCAGATCGCGCTTGGCCACATCGCTGATGTCTACGCCGGCTACGGAGAGAATGTTGCTCTGCTTGTCCAGCGCCTTGTTCTCCTCTTGGGTAGAACGCAGGCCAACGGCAGCAACGGATACCACGATGGAACAGGCCAGGCAGAGGCCGGTTACCACGCTGATGGTGCCGAAGGTTGAGTCTTTATTAAACGCCACGAGCAATCCTCCGCTTGATGTTTGCCTGAGCGACGAAGTGGTCAAACAGGGGAGCAAACAGGTTTGCAAACAGAATGGCCAGCATCATGCCTTCCGGGAACGCCGGGTTGACTACGCGAACCAGCACGACCATTACGCCGATCAGGGCGCCGTACCACCACTTGCCCTTGTTGGTAAAGGCGGCGGAGACGGGGTCGGTTGCCATGAAGGCCATACCGAAGGCAAAGCCACCCAGCACCAGATGCCAGTGCCACGGCATGTTGAACATGGGGTTGGTATCGGAACCGATGACGTTGAACAGCAGGGAGGTGGCGATCATACCGATCATCACGCCAGCGATGATGCGCCAGGAGGCGATGCGCATGTAGACGATCATGGCTGCGCCCAGCAGGATCATCAGGGTAGAGACTTCACCGATGGAACCCGGCAGGTTCCCCAGGAAAGCGTCCATCCAGCTGATAGCCTGACCGGTTGCACCGTTGATCAGTGCCATCTGGCCGCCTTGTGCCCACTGGCTCAGCGCGGTTGCGCCGGAGTAGCCATCGACGGCAACCCATACGGCGTCACCGGAGATCTGGCCCGGGTAGGCGAAGAACAGGAAGGCACGACCGGCCAGAGCAGGGTTCAGGAAGTTTTTGCCGGTACCACCGAACACTTCCTTGGCCATCACCACACCGAAGGTGATACCCAGAGCAGCTTGCCACAGGGGCAGCTCGGGCGGCACGATCAGGGCAAACAGGATGGAGGTCACGAAGAAGCCTTCGTTGATCTCGTGCTTGCGTACCATGGCGAACAGCACTTCCCAGAAGCCACCGACCAGGAAGGCGGTCAGGTAGATGGGGAAGAAGTGGGCGGCGCCGATCATCATCTTGCTGCCAATACCGGCAACAGCGGGATCGAGGGAGGCACCCAGCATGGTAGCCAGGGCATATTGCCAGCTGCTGGCACCAGCAGACGAGCCCATGTGGGCAATGGCGGCAATGGCCTGGTTACCAACGTTGTACATGCCCCAGAACATGGCCGGGAACACGGCCAGCCACACCATGATCATCATGCGCTTCAGATCGAGCGCATCACGAACGTGGGAGGCGTTGCGGGTTACGGAACCCGGGGTATAGAACAGGGTGTACGCCGCTTCGAACAGGGCGTAGTACTTCTCGTACTTTCCACCCGGTTCGAAGTGGTGTTCCATTTTTTCAAGAAGTTGCTTGAAACTCATCGCTTAACCTTCCAGTTCAATCTTGGTCAGGCACTCACGCAAGATGGGGCCGTACTCGGTCTTGCCGGGGCAGACGAAAGTACAGAGGGCCAAATCTTCCTCATCCAGCTCCAGACAACCCAGTGCCTGAGCACCGTCGGTATCACCGGAGATCATGTCCCGCAGCAGCAGGGTCGGCAGGATGTCGAGTGGCATCACCCGCTCATAGTTGCCGATAGGCACCATGGCACGGTCACTACCGTTGGTAGTGGTGGTGAAGTTGATCAGCTTGCCCTTCATCAGATGAGAAAGGGTGGTGCGGGTGATGGAGAACTTGTTGGCGCTGGGGTTGATCCAGCCCAGGAACTCTTTCTCGCGACCTTCGCCCAGTACGCAAACCTGATTGTGGTAGCGACCCAGATAGTCGTGAACACCGTCAGCCTTGGCACCGCTCAGCAGAGAACCGGAGATGACGCGGTTTTCGTCAGCGCGCAGCTCGTTGTTGGTGAGCTGGCTGATGCAGGCACCCATGCGGGTACGCAGCAGACGCGGCTTGAGCACGTTCGGGCCTGCCAGAGCGATCACCTTGTCAGTGAAGATCTGGCCGGTGGTGAACAGCTTGCCGAATGCGATCACGTCCTGATAGTTGATGTGCCACTGCACCTTGGTGCTGCTGACCGGATCCAGGAAGTGGATGTGGGTACCTGGCAGACCGGCAGGATGCGGGCCAACAAAGATCTCTTCCTTGACCTTGGCCAGAGGAGAGTGAGGCAGACTGCCTTCGCCCTTGCAGACATAGACGGTGCCGTCGGTCAGACGAGTCAGCACGGCCAGACCGTCGAGGAACGCCTGAGACTGCTCCTTGATGATCAGCTCTGCGTTGGCGGCCAGCGGGTTGGTGTCCATGGCGGTCACAAAGATGGCGCGCGGGGCAGTGCCTACCGCGGGAACTTTGCTGAAGGGACGAGTGCGCAGCGCGGTCCATTGGCCGGATGCAAGCAGGATCTCCTGTACTTTGCTGCGCTCGAGCTTGGCCAGCTCGGCAGAGGCAAAGTGCTCGAAGGTAACCTGTTCATCGGAGCCGTCCAGGTCGATGACCACGGACTGGAGAACACGTTTGGCACCACGGTTGATCTCTGAGACCACACCGGTGGCGGGAGCTGTGAATTTAACGCCCGGATTCTTCTTGTCTTCGAAGAGCTCCTGACCTTTGATGACGCGATCACCTACTTTGACGAACATAGTAGGTCGCATCCCCACGAACTCCTCGCCCAGTGTAGCAACACGGGTGATGGCGGGGCCATCGTAGATTACTTGCTCTGGCGCACCCAGCACGGGGATGTCCAGTCCTCTTTTGATTGTAATCATACTTAATTGCACTACCGTTACGGGAAGAGAGGTTGGTTAGCGCCGAGAAATACATCACGACGGGTGGTTGAATGAATCGGCATTGCAGCCGTGCCAGGCGGGCTGACACAACGATTATTAAACATGCGAGGTCATTCAAAAGCGCCTGAGTTTACCACTCAAGGTGCATTTTTTTCCATGCCAAATGGGCAAAATCCCCGTGGCATCACAAAATTAACCTGCAATGAATAATCGCCAAACCCCTTGTAACTCGTGGTTTTAAAGGTTTTTTATTTACGCTTTGTCGAGGAAACCGGAGGGGGAGACCTGGATGGATCAGCCTTGAACATCGTCCGGGAAAATTGCATTTCCAACCCGTCAAAAAGGCTGGGAATGCACAGGATTTGTTTAATTTATGGCTATTTGCCGATGTTCAGGTTATCGGGAGGTCAATTCCGTCAGGAGATCGACGGTTTGCCCACACAGCTCGGGGTGCGCGGGGCATTGCCTTTCTCTTGCCACTCGCTACCGGTGTAGGTGTGCAGCGCCAGCGCATGAACGGGCCCTGCCAGCTCGTCGGCCAGAATGGCGTTGACCTGGCGATGGCGGGCAAGCAGGCGCTGTCCGGCAAACTGCTCACTGACGATGATGACCTTGAAGTGGCTCTCCGAGCCAGGTTCAACCCGATGCATGTGGCTTTCGTTGATCACTTCCAGCAGGCTGGGGGAGAGAGCTGCGGTCAGCTTGGCTTCGAGCAGTTGTTGCATGGTCATCTGTGTTGTTTCCGAAACGTGAATGTCGGGCCATTCTATCGGCAGTTGCGGGGCTGAATAACCCCCCTTGCGAAGGAAATCATCCATCAGCAGAGCGCTCTGACGCGCATGCAACTGGTGAAATTCCTGCTCCTCGCTAGAATAGCGCCACTTTGCGTCGTCCCAGGCGCCTGTTATCCGAATCAAGCCGAGGTTGGACCCATCCTATGCAAACCCTTCTCGAGACGCCCCATTGCCAGCTCACGCTCTACCGTTATCCGCGCTTGAGCCAGGAGACCCTGCAAGCATGGGATGCGGCAGACGAGTATCTGATCAACACGCTGGCGGAGGCGCCGCTCGAGCAGGCTGGCCCCGTTATCATCATGAATGACAGCTTCGGAGCGCTGACTGCTTTTCTGTATGGCCATGCTCCCTGCTGCGTGACCGACTCCTACATCAGCGAGCGCGGGATCCTGGCCAATCTGGCCGAGAACGGACTGGATGCTGGCGGGATCACCATGCAGGATGCGCTGGCGCCGCTGCCGGTTGCCCCCTCGCTGGTGGTAATCAAGGTCTCCAAATATCAGGCGCTGCTGGAGCAGCAACTGCTGGCGCTGCGGGAGGTGGTGACACCGGCGACCCGTGTCATCGCAGCCGGCAAGGCGAAGGATATTCATACCTCGACCCTCAAGCTGTTCGAAAAGTATCTGGGGCCGACTCGTACCTCGCTGGCCTGGAAAAAAGCGCGTCTTATCCACTGCGAGCCGCAGGCTGACCTGCCGGCGCTGGCCAACCCCTTTCCGACCGTTTGGCCGCTGGAGGGCACCGACATGCTCATCCACAACCATGCCAACGTCTTCTCGCGCACCAGTCTCGATATCGGTGCCCGCTTTATGCTGGACAATTTGCCCATCCACAGCGCTCGTCAGGTGATCGATCTCGGTTGCGGCAACGGCGTGCTGGGACTCTCGCTGCTGGCGCGGGATCCCGAGGTGGAGGTGACCTTTATCGATGAGTCCTACATGGCGGTTGCCTCGGCTCGGCTCAATGTGGAACAGAATCTGGCCGATGCGCTGCCGCGCGCCCGCTTTATGGTCAACAACTGTCTCGACGGTGTCGCGGCTGGTTCGGCGGATCGGATCCTCTGCAATCCTCCCTTCCATCAGTTGCAGGCAATCACCGATCATATCGCCTGGCAGATGTTCAGCGATGCGCACCGGGTGTTGCCTCAAGGGGGTGAACTCTGGATAGTAGGCAACCGTCATCTGGACTATCACAACAAACTCAAGCGCTTGTTTGCCAACGCACAAGTCGTTGCGTCGAACAGCAAATTCGTTATTTTGAAAGCCATCAAACGCTAAAGCCAAAGGAAACCATGATGAAAAAGTCACTCTTGCTGCTGGCCGCCCTGATGCTGGGCGGGTGTGCCACTCATTGGCCGGAGACGGCGCTGCTCAATCCGCAGGTGATCCCCGCCAACCAGCAATACTACTCTGGCAATCGCATCACCATGGAAGGGGTAGACAAGCGTGAGGCTGCCTACGTCTTCTCCATCAAACATAAAGAGAAAGCGCCCGTGCTGGTCAACAGCGAGCGTCCGCTCAACCTGCTGATGGCCGAGCGGCTGGCCGAAGGTCTGCGCAGCCAGGGTCTGGAAGTGGGCAACAGTGGCACCACCAACCTGACGCTGGTGATCTCCAACGCCGCAGTCAATGTGGAAGAGAAGACCTTTACCTATGTCACCAAGTCCCGCGTCAGCCTGCAGGTGATCGCCGATTTTCAGGGCAACCGTCTGACCAAGCAGTTCAACATGTCCTCCAGCAAGGAGAGCCCGAGCGAGCCAAGCATGGCCGACCTGGAGTCTACACTGAACCTGCAACTGGGTAGCGTGCTGCAGCAGATCATGGCGGATGATGCGCTGCGTGGTTACCTGAAAGGTCAACCGAACGGTGCAGGGGTCTGATGATGAAAAAACTCTGGTTGCTGGCCATGCTGATCGCCCCGCTGGCGTTCGCAGGCCCGAAAGTCAGAATGGAGACCAACCACGGCAATATCGTGGTGGAGCTGGCGTCCAAGCAGGCACCGCAGACGGTGAAGAACTTCCTGCGCTATGTGGCTGATGGCAGCTACGATAGCAGCATCTTCCACCGGGTGATCCAGGATTTCGTGGTGCAGGGCGGCGGGTACAACCAGCAGTTCCAGCAGCTGCCGACCTATGAACCGGTAGTCAACGAATCCCGTGGCGGCCTGCCCAACAAGCGCGGCACCATCGCCATGGCCCGTACCCAGGCGGTCGATAGCGCCACGCGTCAGTTCTATTTCAATCTGGTCGACAACAACAACCTCAACGCCGATGGCGGTGCCGGTTACACGGTATTTGGTCAGGTGGTGCAGGGGATGGAAGTGCTCGACAAGCTGGCGCAGGTACAAACTGGCTACAGCCCCATTCTGCGTGCCAACGATGTGCCGACCAGTCCCATCATCCTGAAGAAGGTGGTGTTGCTGGCTGAACCCCCGGTAGAGAAGAAAGCCAAGAAGTAGGTGCCAGTTTTCCCTGCCGTGCTCTCTTTGGCTGGTTTGGTAACTGTTTTAAAGGCTCATCCCGTTCAGGGTGAGCCTTTTGTTCATCTATCCCCCTGCCTTGGCTATCGCGCTCCAACCTGCCAAAATGGCGCACTTTTCCCAGATTCGTCAGGTAGTTCAACATGATCCGCAAACCGAGCTGGCGAGAGTCCCTCGCCGTTTATCTCGAACCCAGAGTGCTGATCCTTTTTGCCATGGGCTTCTCATCGGGTCTGCCCCTGTTGCTGGTCTTTGGCACCCTCTCTTACTGGCTGCGGGAAGCGGATGTCAGCCTGACCGATATCGGTTACATGAGCTGGGTGGCACTGGCCTATGGCTTCAAGTGGCTGTGGTCGCCACTGGTGGATCGCATGCCGCTGCCACTGCTCTCTACCCTGCTGGGGCGTCGCCGCAGCTGGATGCTCTTCTCCCAGCTGCTGATCGCCGGGGCGCTGGTCGGTATGGCGTTTTGTGATCCCAAGAGTGGTTTGACCCAGCTGGCGTTGTTCGCCCTGCTGGTGGCGTTTGCTTCAGCGACGCAGGATATCGTGATCGACGCCTATCGCATCGAGTCGGCACCGGAGCGGCTGCAGGCGGCGATGGCGGCCTCCTACATGACCGGTTACCGGTTGGCTATGATCATCGCCGGTGCCGGCGCACTGGCTCTGGCGGCCTGGTTTGGCAGCAACAGCGGGTATGACTATCACGGCTGGCAGGTGACCTATCTGCTGATGGCTGCGCTGATGTCCCTTGGGGTGATTACCACCCTCTTGTGTCACGAACCGGAGATCGATCTGGCGGGACAGAGCCAGCAGCAGAGGGAGCGCAAGGCGCTGTTACTGGCCCGTGGCTGGCCTGCACCGCTGGCCAGTGCCGGTGCCTGGGGTTATGAGGCGGTCTGGAGCCCCTTTGCCGACTTCTTCCGTCGCTATGGTCACTCGGCAATGCTGATCCTGGCGCTTATCGCCTGTTATCGGGTTGCCGATGTGGTGATGGGGGTGATGTCCAACAGCTTCTATGTGGACATGCAGTTCAGCAAGACAGAAGTGGCCACCATAACCAAGGTGTTCGGGGTGATCATGACGCTGGTGGGGGCAGCCGTGGGTGGCGTGCTGGTGATGCGGTTTGGCACCTTGCGCATTTTGTTTCTTGGCGCGCTGCTCACTGCCAGTACCAACCTGCTGTTCGCGCTGCTCCATCAGGTGGGCCACAATCTGGAGCTGCTGACGCTGATAATTTCCCTCGACAACCTCAGCGCCGGTATCGCGACCGCTGCCTTTGTCACCTATCTCTCGAGCCTTACCAATGTCGCCTTTTCGGCGACCCAGTACGCCCTGTTCAGCTCCGTAATGTTGTTGTTGCCCAAACTGCTGGCCGGTTTTTCCGGACAAATTGTGGAGCAGATTGGCTACAGTGCCTTCTTTGTCGGAACCAGTTTATTGGGCTTGCCTGTGTTGTTGTTGATTGTGCTGGTAGCCA
Organism: Aeromonas sp. SCS5; assembly: GCF_001887375.1. NCBI lineage: Bacteria > Pseudomonadati > Pseudomonadota > Gammaproteobacteria > Aeromonadales > Aeromonadaceae > Aeromonas > Aeromonas sp. SCS5. The sequence continues at coordinate 291,849 of NZ_LFCS01000006.1, read as the reverse complement.
GAAAGGGGAGTGCGTTGCTCTCAGCGGCTGACAAATAGCAAGCGTTTGCGTAGAATCGGGGGTGATTAGATTCACACTTCCGGATAAAGTTCCCGAGAAGTTGTTTCTCCCCCTATTTTATTTGATTAGAATTCCTTTCGCTCCTTGTGGGCAGGCTACGGAAAACCTCAACTAACGCACAAGAGACCAATAAAATGGCCAAATTTACCAAGACTCTGATCGCTGCCGGCCTGATGGCTGCTGCTGCCACTCCGGCCTTCGCTGCTGACTACAGCGGTGACATCCACAAGAACGACTTCAAGTGGATGCAGTTCAACGTAATGCACACCATCGACCAGCGTCCGTTCACTGCTGGCCAGAAAGATTACAACGACACCTATCTGGAAATGGAGTTCGGTGGTCGTTCCGGCATGTTTGATCTGTATGGTTATGTCGATATTTTCGACATCCTCGACAACAAGCATAGCGACAAGCATGGCGGCCAGAACCTGTTCATGAAGTTTGCTCCGCGTCTGTCTCTGGATGCCCTGACTGGCAAAGACCTCTCCTTTGGTCCTGTGCAAGAGCTCTACATTGCCAACCTGAACAACATCGCTGACGGTCAGATGGAAAACCAGATCGGTCTGGGCGCTGATGTCATGGTTCCTTGGTTCGGCAAGGTTGGCATGAACCTGTACGCTCGTTACTCCAACGAGAACCAGTTCTTCAGACAAGAAGAGAACTCCTGGAACGGTTATCAGTTCTCCATGAACTGGTTCAAACCTTTCTACACCTTCGGTAACGGCAGCTTCGTATCCTACCAAGGTTACCTGGACTATCAGTTCGATCTGGATACCTATAACCGTGCCGATCGTACCACTGACAACCTGGCTACCTTCCACGGTATCTACTGGCACTCTGACCGCTTCGCTGTCGGTTACGGCCTGAAGTACTTCATGGATGCCTATGGCAACAAAGATGGCTCCACTGCATTCGACGGTACTCCGTGGAAGAGCTCTGGCTTCAGCCACTACTTCGACGTTACCTACAAGTTCTAATCAAACTTGAGGAACAAAAAAACCGGAGCCTTGGCTCCGGTTTTTTATTTTCGCGCTTATTGCGTGACATGCTCGGTAGCGGCGCCACGCAACAGCATTATTTAGTCGCGGAAATTCTGGAACTGCATCGGCTGGCCCAGCTCGGCGCCACGCACCATCGCCATCACCTCTTGCAGGTCGTCACGCTTCTTGCCGGTGACGCGCACTTCATCACCCTGGATGGCAGCCTGCACCTTGATCTTGGAATCTTTGATCAGTTTGACCAGCTTCTTGGCCACTTCCTTGTCGATCCCCTGCTTGAACTTGACGGTCAGGTGGAAACGCTTGCCGGAGTGAACGGAATCGCCCACGTCCATCGAGCTGTTTTCGATATTGCGCTTGAGCAGGGCGCCACGCAGGATTTCAACCATCTGCTTGAGCTGGAAATCGGCATCTGCCTCCAGCTTGACCTCTTCCTTGTTCAACTCGAAGCTGGCTTCTACCCCACGAAAATCGAAACGGGTGGCCAGTTCACGATTGGCGTTGTCGACGGCGTTCAACACCTCGTTCATTTTGACTTCAGAGACAATATCGAATGACGGCATAGCCGGGCTCCTCATGTTGCGTTATCGGGGGCCAAATCTACCAGAAATAAGGCAAATTTGCTGATTTTGATGGGGCTGCTCTGCTAGAATCCTGTGCGCACAGGATGGGTGGACCCGATAGTGTCCGCCAGCGACAGCTTCACTTATCCCCGGTAACAGGTTGAGAGGATTGCAACCCTTACCCTGACAGAGTCACACCATGCCAAGCGGATTAAAGAATTCCCGACAGCCTGCCACCACTCAATGGTCCATATTGGGTTGCGGTGCTCTCGGCGGCGTTTTTGCCTCCCTGTTGACCCAAAGCGGTCAGTCAACCCGAGTGTTGTTGCGCGAGCATCATCAATCCACCCTGCATCCGGGGTTTGATTTCACCTCGCTGGAAGGGCACGTTCAGCTGCTCAATATCGAGCGTGGTTTCGCCAGCAAACCGGGCAAGATCAAGCGTCTGCTGGTGATGACCAAAGCCAGTCAGGTGGTGGCCGCCCTGGCGCCGCTGGTTGGCAAGCTGGATGCCGGAGTGCCCATCATATTGCTGCACAACGGCATGGGGATTGCCGAGCAGGTTGTTGCCATGTTCCCCCACAATCCGGTTATTGCCGGTGTGACCAGCCATGGTGCCATGCAGCTGGGCCATTTCGTGTTTCGCCACACCGGCAAGGGCGAAACCTGGCTCGGGCCGGTCAATGAGGCCGCCAGGGCACATGCCGCTCTGGCTGACGAACTGGCACTGGCGCTCGGTCAGGCCGGTTGGGATGAGCAGATTTTGCAGCGTCAGTGGCAAAAGCTGGCCATCAACTGCGCCATCAACCCGCTGACTGCGTTGCACAAGCTGAAAAATGGCGAGCTGGCAGGCCCCCGTTTTGCCGATGCACTGCAGCAGGTTTGCGTCGAGGTGGCCGATGTGATGAGCGCACAAGGCATTGCGACGACCGCTGAAGAGTTGCTGCGCCGGGTGATGACAGTGGTCGAGCTGACAGCCGACAACTACTCCTCCATGTGTCAGGATATGGAGCTGGGTCGAGAGACCGAGATTGAAGCGATCACCGGATTCCTCCTGGCCAAAGCGGCCGAGCATGGCATCGCGGTCCCAGTCAATCAGGGACTCTATCAGGCGGTCAAAGAGAAGAGTCAGACAGCCTGACTCTGACGAGGTCAACAGCAAGGAGGCAAAGATGAGCGTACTGGTTCTGGTGGCGCCCGGGTCGGAAGAGATCGAGACGGTGGCGATTGTCGATACCCTGGTGCGTGCTCAGATTGAGGTGGTGTTGGCCTCCTGTTGCCCGCTTGGCGAGCGCCAGATCAAGGCATCGCGCGGGGTCCAGCTGGTGGCCGACTGCCATATCGATGAGCTGGCTCATCGTGATTTCGAGGCTATCGTGGTGCCGGGTGGCCTGCCTGGCAGCGAAGTGATCCGCGATACCCCGCTTGCTATCGAGCTGCTCAGAGCGCAGGCAAGCGCGGGTCGCTGGCGAGCTGCCATCTGCGCGGCTCCTGCCGTCGTGCTGCACCACCATGGCTTGCTGGATGAGGCTTGCGTGACCTGTCACCCCGCTTTTCAGGCTCGGTTACCGGCAACGCAGCTCTCTACTGCCTGGGTCGTGAGGGATGAGGTGCATCGCCTGATCACCAGTCAGGGGCCGGGAAGCGCCATCGAGTTTGCCCTCGAACTGGTGCGGGTGCTGCGTAGTGATGAGCTGGCTGCGGCGGTTGCAGCGCCCATGGTGTTGCCTTAGCCAAGGGTTATCTGCTTCATGAGCCTTTAGCTGCGCTCTCATCTTGTCTGACAACGGGCCCCTGCCATATCGGCAGGGGCCCGTTCTTCTATGCACGAACGATACCCCGGGTCAGTAGTCGTACTCTTTGCACTGTTTCTCTTTGAACTCGGTGCGCCAGCGGGAGAGCTCTTCCTGCGTGCCCAGCTTGTCCCCCTTCTTGATGGCTTGTTCCAGTGCCGCGATGCGATCGTAGAGCCAACGGCACTCGGCGGTCGGATTGTTTTTGCCGATCCCGGCGAGTGGCAGCAGACAGAGTCCCAACCAGAGGTATTTCATTGCCAACACTCCTTGTTGCAGTGATTGATGAGGTCTCTTTGGAGTCTAACAGGAACGCAGCCATTGATTGAGATAGAGCTCCTCCCGGGCTTGCAGTAATATGATGTGATGTCTGTTTATTTATACAGTGGTATGCGCAAAATCATCCATATCGACATGGACTGCTTTTTTGCTGCGGTGGAGATGCGGGATAACCCCGCATTGCGGGAAGTACCGCTGGCGATAGGGGGGGCGTCCGAGCGGCGTGGCGTCATTTCGACCTGCAATTATGTTGCCCGTCGCTTTGGTGTGCGCTCGGCCATGCCCACCGCGCTGGCGAAAAAGCTCTGTCCGCCGCTGGTGCTGTTGCCGGGAAGGATGGCGCTCTACAAGGATATTTCCCGTCAGTTAAGAGCCATTTTTCATCGCTATACCGATCAGGTGGAGCCCTTGTCGCTGGATGAGGCTTATCTCGATGTCACTCACAGTCGTTGCTGCTGCGGTAGTGCCACCCTGATGGCCAGGGAGATCCGGCATGCCATCGTCACCGAACTGGGGCTGACCGCGTCGGCTGGGGTCGCGCCAAACAAGTTTCTGGCCAAGCTCGCCTCGGAGCAGCGCAAACCGGATGGTCTGTTCATTATCCGCCCTGACGAGGTGGAGGCGTTTACCTGCCTGCTTCCTCTTGGCAAGTTGCCCGGCGTCGGGCGCAAGACGGCAGAAAGGCTGGAGGCGCAAGGTCTGTTCACTTGTGAAGATGCCCGCGCTCTGGCGCCTGAAGAGTTGCAAAGCCGGTTTGGCAAGCTGGGAGAGATGTTGACGAGCCGCATCTGGGGTCTGGATGAAGAGCCGGTACAGGCACTGCGGGTTCGCAAGACGGTGGGCGTGGAAACCACATTGGCAAGCGATCTCTGTGATGAATTGGCCTGCACGGAGGTGCTAAATCGACTGTTACCCGAGCTGGAGCGCCGCTTTCAGCAGGTCTGCCCGGCAGAACAGCTTATGGGGCAGGGGATCAAGCTCAAATTTGCCGATTTTCACCAGACAACAGTTTATCGCAGCCAGGGAGGATATCAGGCCGAGTTGTTCATACCCTTATTGAAAGAGGGGTTGCTGCGGGCGCAAGGGCGTCCGGTACGTCTACTGGGGTTGGTGGTGGGTTTGCCGAAAGAGGGAGAAGTTAACCAACTATCGCTGGATTTGCTCTGAGATAGTTAAGTTTTTGTTTATAAAGTCGATAAACTATCCATATCGCTATGACGTTAGGAATATTGGCATGAGTGCTCTTTCTGTCCAGGGTCGGATCACCCTGATTGCCGGTTGTTGTTTGTTGGTTACCGCAGCCGCTCTGGTTGCTTCATCTCTTTACAATGCCAACAAGATGCAGGCGCAAGTGCGACAAGCAACAATGCACGAGGCGCAGCAATCGGCAGAAAACTGGATGAAAGCGATGGGAGCGGAGCAGGCTGCCAAGGTGACCAGTTATCTGGACGAGGCCTATTTCCGGGCTACTCTGCTTGCTGAAAATGTGCTGTTCCAGCGCAAGAATGCGGCCGACAACTTTGTTCACTCCGAGGCGCTACGTGGCGCTATCAACCAGCAGCTGCACGATGCCGCAGCCTCTTCCACCAATCTGCTCGGCGTTTACGCTGTGTTTGAACCCGATCAGCTGGACGGAGAGGACAGCAACTATCAGGGCTCCAGCGAGATTGGCTCCAATGACAAAGGGCGTTTCTCAACCTATTGGGCCTATGACAACGGCAAGCTGGTGCCTGAAGTGCAAAACGAGGATGTGCTGGCTGACGAAACACCGACCGCATCTGGCGGCGTTGAAAACGAGTGGTATCGTTGCAGCATTCGCACCAAGGCGCTCTGCCTGCTTGAACCATATCTGGATGACGTCGGCGATAAAAAGGTTCTGATCACGTCGGTGACCACCCCTTTGCTGGATAACGGCAACTTGCTGGGGATGGTTGGCGTCGATATCTCTTTGACTGCATTGCAGAATCTGGTTTCCACCATGGACAAGGAGCTCTATGACGGTAAAGGCAGGATCTTGCTGGTCAGTCATGAAGGGCGCGTGGCAGGTGCTGATCAATTCGATGTCACGCTGGGGCGAGCGCTGGATCAGAAGTATCAGGGGCTGGCTGCTGACCTGAAAGGGTGGCTCAATCAAGGGCAGGAGCTGAGCCGCTGGAGTAGCGACGGCTCCATACTGCAAACCTTTGTCCCCGTGACCATGCGTGGTACCGATCGCAAGTGGGGCATCTATATCGAATTGCCCCGAGCCGTGGTGCTCGCATCGGCCCAGCAGCTGCAAGAGGATCTCGCCAGTGAATCGAGCCGCAGCGTCGCCACCCAGCTCGGGATTGGCGCGCTTATCTCCTTGCTGGCCTTGAGCTTTATCTGGCTGATGGCCCGTCAAATCGTTGCCCCCATCCGTGCCGTGGTTGCCCGACTCAAGGATATTGCCACTGGTGAAGGGGACTTGACCCAGCGCATCGAAATCCATCGTCAGGACGAGATTGGCGAGCTGGCCAAGTGGTTCAACAGCTTCCTCAACAAGCTGCAATCGACCATCAGTCAGGTCATCGCCACGGTAGAAGGAACGCGTACCAGTGCTGAGCAGGCGGCTCACGTTGCCGAGCGCACCAGCAGCGGCATGCAGACCCAGTATCAGGAGGTCGATCTGGTCGCTACTGCCTTTGAAGAGCTCAGCGCAACGGCTCTGCAGGTTTCCGGCAACGCTTCCTCGGCGGTGGCTGCGGCCAATGAAACCGACGCGGCTGCCCAAGAGGGCAAATATGTGGTGGCCGATACCCAGGAGGCAATGCGCAAGCTGATGGCCATCATCAACAATGCCCTGCCGGTGGTTGAACGGCTCTCCGCCAACAGTGACAACATCAATGATATTCTCACCGTGATCCAGGGGATTGCGGAGCAGACCAACCTGCTGGCGCTCAATGCGGCCATCGAGGCTGCGCGAGCTGGTGAACAGGGTCGTGGTTTTGCCGTGGTGGCTGACGAGGTGCGCAATCTGGCGGGACGAACCCAGAATGCGATTGTCGAGATCCAGAAATTGATCAGCGAGTTGCAGTCCGGCACCGGGGCCGTGGTCAAGGCAATCCACGATGGTCATGGTCAGGCTGACCAGACGCTGGGCAAGGTCGATCTCTCGGTGCGGGTACTGGAGCAGATCATCCAATCGGTCTCCACCATCCACCAGATGAACGAGCAGATAGCACGGGCGGCGCAGGAGCAGAGCAGGGTAGCAGACGAGATCAACCGCAACGTCAGCAACATTCGCGATGTGAGCCACACCATCCGCGCCGAGGCTGCGACTTCCGCCGAAAATGGTCGCGAATTGTCGGCGCTGGCCGACAAGCAGCAGCAACTGGTGGGTCAGTTCAAGGTGTAGGGGAATGAAAAAAGGCGCCATCCGACAGGAGGCGCCAAACACATTCAGATGACAGACTGGGTCAAATCGATAAGATTTAAACCCCTCTTCCCGCAGAGGAAGAAACACAACACCACAATCACAGTCGAACGACTCACGAAAAACCCATGCAAACCAACATGTAGTAGAAAATGTGAGCCATATGGCGACTGATTGCTGGGCGAATTATGTTTATTCACTGGTCGACCCGCAACCGACAAATTATAATGCGCCCCATTAGAAAAACTCATCGTCGGCTGGTGTCATGTCTCGTCGTTTACCCCCGCTCAATGCCCTCAAGGCGTTCGAAGCTGCGGCTCGTCACTTAAGCTTTACCCGGGCTGCGGAAGAGCTGTTCGTTACCCAGGCTGCCATCAGTCATCAGATCAAGGCGCTGGAGGAGTATCTTGGCATCAAGCTGTTCCGCCGCAAGAACCGCTCCCTGCTGTTGACGGAAGAGGGGCAGGGCTACTTCCTCGATATCAAGGATATCTTTGCCTCCATCTCGGAAGCGACCGACAAGCTGCTGGCACGCAGCGCCAAAGGGGCGCTGACGGTGAGCCTGCAGCCGAGTTTTGCCATCCAGTGGCTGGTGCCGCGGCTGGTGAAGTTCAGCGAGCGCCATCCCGACATCGATGTGCGGATCAAGGCGGTCGATCTGGATGAAGGCTCACTGACCGATGATGTTGATGTGGCTATCTACTACGGCCGTGGCAACTGGCCGGGTCTGCGCTCGGACAAGCTTCACACCGAATACCTGATCCCCGTCTGCTCCCCCTTGCTGCTGACTGGCCCGAAGCCACTGCGCACTCCGCAGGATCTGACCTTGCACACCTTGTTGCACGACACTTCCCGCCGCGACTGGAAGGCGTGGTTCCGCCAGCTCGATATCGATGCGCCCAACGTCAATCAGGGCCCCATCTTCAGCCACTCCACCATGGTGATCCAGGCGGCGATCCACGGTCAGGGGGTGGCGCTTGGCCACAGCGTGCTGGCTCAGCCCGAGATTGAGGCTGGCCGCCTCATCTGTCCGTTCGAGCAGGTGCTGGTGAGCAAAAATGCCTTCTATCTGGTTTGTCAGGAGCAGCAGTCCGATCAGGGCAAGATCGTAGCCTTCCGCGACTGGATGCTGGAGCTGGTGGAGCAGGAAGAGGCCCGCCGCAGAGCGCGACTCGCCGATGCATGAGGTGATCCGTGAGGGGGCAGTTGATGCCCCCGTTCGCATTTTATTGGCACATGGTGCCGGCGCCGGAATGGAACACGCCTTTCTCGCCGAGCTGTCGCGTCTGCTGGCCGGGCCGGATATCGAGGTGGTGCGCTTCAACTTTCCCTATATGAGCAAGCGGGCTCAGGATGGCAAGTGTCGCCCGCCAGACCGGCAACCCGTCTTGCTTGCCCACTGGCGCGAGATGGTGCGGGAATTTGCCCATCCCCGGCTGTTTCTGGCTGGCAAGTCGATGGGAGGGCGGATGGCGGCCGAGATCAGTGACGAGATCTATTGCGAGATGAATGCTGCAGGTTTGCTCATTCTCGGGTATCCTTTCCACCCCCCGGCTCGGCCCGACCGCTGGCGGGGCGAGGTTCTCAAGCAGATCAAGACGCCGACCCTGCTGCTGCAAGGGGAGCGCGATACTTTCGGTTCTCGCGTCGAACTGGCCGATTTTCCTTTCTCATCCGCCGTATCGGTCCACTGGCTGACCGATGGTGATCATGGTTTCAAGCCGAGAAAGAGCAGTGGTCTTTGCGAGCAGGATAATCTGCAACAGTCCGCCAGCCGGATACGGCAATTCGTTGGTGTTGTGCCGGCGCCGGGTTGACGCGTCGGGGAATTACAGAAGGAGAGTCAGGATGAGTATCCATCGACACTGGCTGGTGCTGGCTGGTTTTTTCGGGCTGACGGCAACCATGCTGGGGGCTTACGGCGCCCACGGACTGGCCGCCACCGGCATTGCTCCCGAGCGTCTGGCGGCCTTTAATACCGCCGTGCAGTATCAGTTTTTTCACGCACTGGCCCTGTTGGTACTGGGTTGGTGCGGGGTGCGCAGCAAGGTGATTACCGTTGCCGGCACCGCATTTGTGCTGGGGATCCTGGGATTCTCCGGCAGTATTTACGCCATGGTGCTGCTTGGCAGCAAGGGGCTGGGGCTCATTACCCCGGCCGGTGGCCTCTGTTTTATGTTGGGATGGGCGGCTCTGATATGGGCTGGCTGTCGTCTTGGAGGAAAAAATGAATAATCTGCTGCTTTATTGCCGCCCCGGTTTTGAGAAAGAGGCGGCTGCAGAGATCACCGAGCGTGCCGGTAACATGCAGTGCTACGGTTTCGCCCGGGTCAAGGACGACAGTGGTTATGTGATATTCGAACTGTATGACGAGGAGCAGGCAGACCTGCTGGCTCGCAAGCTGCCATTCCGCGAGCTTATCTTTATCCGTCAGATGCTGGTGGTCACCCACGATCTGAAGGATCTGGATGTTGCGGATCGGATCACCCCCATCATCGACGCAGTTCGCGAATACACCATTTGTGGCGATTTGCGGGTCGAAACTGCTGACACCAACGAAGCGAAAGAGCTGTCGGCCTTCTGCCGCAAGTTCACCGTTCCGCTGCGTCAGGCGCTGCGCAACAACGAGATCCTGACCAAGAAGGAGACGCCGAACCGCCCGGTGTTCCACGCCTTCTTCATGGCCAATGATCACGTGCTGCTGGGTTACTCCTACTCCTTCAACAACTCCGGATTCCATATGGGGATCCCGCGTCTGCGCTTCCCGGCCGATGCGCCGAGCCGCTCCAGCCTCAAGCTGGAAGAGGCGTTTTACGTGTTCGTGCCGCGAGAAGAGTGGGATACGCGTCTCTGCTCCGGCCTGAAGGCGGTGGATCTGGGGGCCTGCCCGGGTGGTTGGACCTATCAGCTGGTGCGTCGTGGCATGATGGTGACGGCGGTCGACAACGGCATGATGGCGCAATCTCTGATGGATACCGGTCAGGTCAAACATGTGCGCGATGACGGCTTTGTCTGGCGTCCGAGCAAGAAGAACACCTACTGGCTGGTGTGTGACATGGTCGATAAACCGGCGCGGGTCGTTCACATGATTGCGGACTGGTTCCGGGAGAATGATTGCCAGGAGGCGATGTTCAACCTCAAGCTGCCGATGAAGAAGCGTTATGCCGAATCGGTGCACAATATCGAGGTATTGCGTGAGATGCTCAAGGAGATCGACAACGCGTTCGTGATCCAGGCCAAGCAGCTCTACCACGATCGTGAAGAGATCACCGTGCATGTCTACAACAAGTACTGGGTTTCCAAGCTGCAACCCAAGGCCTGATAGACAGGATGCACATCCGAGATAGTAAAAAGACCGGCGAGGAAACTCACCGGTCTTTTGCTATCTGGTTCTGGCTAGAAGCGATAATCGACGCGCAGGGAGGATTCGTCATTGGTGACCTTCAGCTCGATCTCGAGGGGAATGCTCTTGTCGACCGGATTGAGCTGCAGTTTTACTCCGTTGCCCCTCAGTTTTATCGCCGTATTCATGGTGCCGGTTCTGAATTTGACCTTGGGTTTGTAGCGCTCGAAAGAGAGGCTGACACTCTTTTCCGGGGTGAGATTGAGCTGCGGGTAGGAGGTTATCTGCTGGTTGCCGTAGTTATCGGTGGTGACTTCAATACCGAATGAGAGCGGTTTGGGAGCTTTGAGCAGATCGTTGGTATCCAGCGTAGAGCGCCACACTTCACGGCTGGTCAGCGCCTGCTGACGCGGGAGCATGGCCCCCGGATTGGTGCTGTTTTCCAATGCGACAGCCCGGTCAGTCAAGAGTAACAGCCCTGTCAAAAATACCATTCCGGTAGTACGCATCGGAGACCCTCCCTGTCACTTCTCCTATGAAAATAGACGGCAACAGACGGCTGGGTGAGGTTATTGTGAAGATAAAAAAGGGAGCCGAAGCTCCCTTTCAATATCAATGGATTAACTCATAACCGATCGATGATGGCCTGAGTAAATTCGCTGGTGGAGGCGCTACCACCCAGATCCCGGGTAACCCGATCACCGGATTCGATAGTGGCGCGTACCGCCTCACGGATCCGCTCTGCTTTATCCTGCATGCCGAGGTACTCCAGCATCTGGATGGAGGCGAGGATCACCGAGGTCGGGTTAGCGATATTCTTGCCTGCGATATCCGGCGCCGAGCCGTGCACCGCTTCGAAGATAGCTGCACCATCGCCGATGTTGGCACCCGGCGCCATGCCGAGACCGCCAACCAGACCGGCGCACAGGTCCGAGAGAATGTCGCCAAACAGGTTGGTGGTGACCATCACATCGAAGCGCTCCGGATACATCACCAGATTCATGCAGGCGGCATCGACGATCATCTCTTCGCTCTGGATATCCGGGTAGTGGCTGGCGATTTCACGAGCCACTTCGAGGAACAGGCCGGAGGTTGACTTGAGGATGTTGGCCTTGTGGATGATGGTGACCTTCTTGCGCCCTTCCTGACGGGCCAGCTCGAAGGCAAACTTGACGATGCGCTCGGCCCCCTCGCGGGTGATGATGCTCATCGCCTCGGCGCTCTTGTTGTCATCGCTGCGCTTCTGGCCAGCGCCCGAATACATCCCTTCGGTATTTTCGCGCACCGTGATGATGTCGATGTTTTCGTAACGGCTCTTGGTGCCTTTGAAGGAGATGACCGGACGCACGTTGGCGTAGAGGTTGAATTTCTTGCGCAGGGAGACGTTGATGGAGGTAAAACCGCCGCCAACCGGAGTGGTAAGCGGCCCTTTCAGGGTGACCTTGTTCTTCTCGATTAGATCCAGCGTTGCCTGTGGCAGCAGTTCGCCATGCTTTTCAAGGGCAACCAGACCCGCATCTGCATACTCATATTCGAAATCACAGCCTGCGTGGGTCAGGATCTGGATGGCTGATTCGATGATGCTGGGGCCAATGCCGTCGCCCGGGATAACGGTAATTGTTCTTTTGGACATGAGAGGGTTCCACTTCCAGGGTATAGGGGAGGATGGGGCTGCTTTATATCATTTACTTAGCAATCCAACCACATTCCTTTACATTCTACTCATTTTCATCAACGACGAGGGTGAGTCTCGTCATGGTTCGCGCCCTTGCCTGCATTTTTGTTCGGGCGTTATTCTGGCTGGGGTGGGTAACGGATATCCCGCAGGTTGAATCCCAGCGGAATATCCTGTTGCAACCGCACCAATCGCTGGGCCAGCAGCGCCTCTTCCCTGTGCTGACGCAGCTTGAGCAGCGCTTTCGCTGCCTCTTCCTGCTCGCTGGCAGCTAGCATGGTGGCCAGATCACCATACTGCAGCAGAAGTTGGGTTGCGGTCTTGGGGCCGATTCCCGGAACACCCTTGATGTTGGAGCCCCCGATACCGGTCAGCGCCCAGAAATCGACCAGTTGTGTCGGCGAAACCCCGTATTGCTGCTCGACAAAGGCGGCATCCAGCCAGCGCTTGTTGAAGTAGTCGCGGATCTGGATCTGCGGGCAGATAAGTTGGCAGAACCCCTTGTCAGTGGAGATGATGGTAGCCCTTGCCCCGTGTTGGGCAATGCCACAGGCCAGGGTGGCGATGAGATCGTCGGCTTCATCGGTTTCTGAAAGCAGGGCGTCGATGCCGCACTCCCAGAAGGCATCCTGCAGTGTACCCAGCCCTTCGCGCAGCTCCGGTGGCATGGGTGTGCGTCCCTCCTTGTAGGATGGATAGATCTCCTTGCGCCAGCTATGCACCTCGCCATCAAACACGGCAATGACATGGGTCGGTTCGCTATTGGCCAGCAACTTGCGGCAGGTATTGACGAGGTTGGCGCGGGTGGCGACCAGCGCTTGGGCAGGAGTCAGCGCCTGCTGTGATTGCACCGCATGCAGACGGCGGATGAGGTTGAGGGCATCGATGATAAGCAGGTGTGGCCTTGGGTTTGACATGGGGCACTCTTGGCAGTCGGAACGCCCCATTGTAACAAACCCGCGAGCCTGATGGGGGATTGATGGCCGTTGGCAGCTAGTGGCAAAAGAGAGGGGCGCATTGCGCCCCTCGATTTAACTGCTGTACCCGTCAGCGTACGATTTCGTAGCAAGGCACATACTGACTGCCGGGCAGCTTCATCCGCTGCTGCTTGACGAAGCTCTCCAGCAGCTTGTCCATCAGGTGCATCAGCTCCTTGTCGCCGTGCAGCTTGAAGGGGCCCTTCTTCTCGATGGCGCGAATGCCGCCCTCTTTCACGTTGCCCGCGACGATGCCGGAGAAGGCGCGACGCAGGTTGGCCGCCAGCAGCTGGGGGGGCTGGTTGCGGTGCAGATCCAGACTGGCCATGTTGGCGTGATCCGGCTCGAAGGGGAGCTGGAACTCCGGCTCAATCTTGAGCGACCAGTTGAAGGAGTAAGCATCGCCGACCGATTTGCGATATTCGCGAATTTTCGGCATCGCTTCTTTCATCACCCGCGCCACTTCCGGCGCATCGCCGACGATGATCCGGTAGAGGCGGGTAGCCGGTTCACCCAGGGTCGCCTTGACGAAGTCGTCGATGGCACGGAAGTAGTCCGAACTCTCTTTCGGGCCGGTCAGGATGATGGGCATCGGCTGGCGTTCGTTGGCCGGGTTCATCATGATGCCGAGCAGATAGAGCAGCTCTTCTGCCGTACCTACTCCGCCCGGGAAGATGATGATGCCGTGGCCGAGGCGTACGAAGGCTTCCAGTCGCTTCTCGATATCCGGCAGGATCACCAGCTCGTTGACGATGGGGTTGGGCGGCTCGGCCGCGATAATGGAGGGTTCGGTCAGGCCGATGTAACGGCCGTTGCGTACCCGCTGCTTGGCGTGGCCAACAGCAGCACCCTTCATCGGGCCTTCCATGGCGCCCGGGCCACAGCCGGTACAGATGTTGAGCTCGCGCAGACCCAGCTCGTTGCCGACTGCCCGGGTGTACTGGTATTCGATCTCGTTGATGGAGTGGCCGCCCCAGCAGACGATCAGGTTGGGATCGGCGCCTGGCTGGATCACCTTGGCATTGCGCAGGATGGCAAAGACCACGTTGGAGATGTGGGTCGAATTGGTCAGATTGACCTGACGGTTCGATTCGAGCTGGTTGGAGACATAAAGGATATCGCGCAGCACCGAGAAGAGGTGCTCCTGAATGCCGCGAATGATCTCGCCATCGACGAAGGCGTGCTCCGGCGCGTTGAACAGCTCGAGTTTGACCCCGCGCTCGCGCCGGATCACGTGAATATCAAACGATTTGAAACGCTCAAGTATCTCTTTGGAGCTATCGGTGTGGCTGCCAGAGTTGAGCACCGCCAGCGAACAGTTGCGAAACAGCTGATAGATATCGCTGGAGGCTGTCTGCTTGAGGCGATCGACCTCGAGCTGTGACAGCAAATCCATGCTGCCGACCGGATTTATATGCGTAATCATAGGGTTCCCCTTTACTCATCTTGTTATCGTTGTGCTTTTCCCTGGGGAGAAAAGGGGATGCCTTCTTGCATCCCCTGACTTCGATAGTAGTGGTAACTGAGGGGGGAGGGAAATAGGGGGACGACTGTTCGCTGTTTTTTTGACCGCCAGTCAGGCCAGAGTCACTTGATCCCGACCGGTATGCTTGGAGTGGTATAGCGCCTTGTCCGCCCGCTCGAACACATCGGACGGGTTATCCCCCTCCTTGAACAGGGTGGCACCGATGGAGATGGTGATCTCCACCTTGGCATCCCGAAAGCGGAACGGAATGCTCTTGATGGTCTGGCGCAATGTTTCAAGGGGCTTCTGGAACTTGTCCGGATTGATGTTGGGCAGCAGCACCACAAACTCCTCGCCGCCGAAACGGGCGATGAAGTCGGTGTCACGCAGTGCACTTTGCAGCGCCTTGGCAACCACTTTCAGCGCCTTGTCGCCCGCCATATGACCGTAGTTGTCATTGATGTTCTTGAAGTGGTCGATGTCGATAATGGCCATGCAGAGCGGCGTGCGGTAGCGCAGCCAACGTTTGTACTCCTGCTCCAGCCGTTCGTCGAGGGCGGCCCGGTTGTGCACCTGGGTCAGGCTGTCGAGGAACAGCTTGTGCTTCTGGATGGTGAGCCGCTTCTTGTACTCGGCAGTCTCCTCCTTCATCAACCTGAGCTTGGACTCCATGGTGGAGAGGCGGGTGAGCAGATGGCGCTCCCTTGCCGCCGTGTTTTCGCGCTCCTGCAACAGCTGGTTGATGGCGCCCATATGGCCGGAAATCGCCTCTTTAAGCGCATCGAGAGTGTTGTGGCTGGCCAGCGTCTGATCGATGGCCTGCAACTCGTTAACCAGCGCCTCGCGGGTCTCTTTGGTCTCGTTGTGCAGGGCGCGCCCTTCATCCAGCGACTCGGTAAAACCGACGTGAACGGCGGAAAGGCTTTCGTTGAGGGTGCTCAGGAAGGCGCGGGAAGCTTTGCGCTCCTCACGAGTGCCCTCGATGATGAGTTCGATCACCTGCAGGCTGGTTTCAGCCAGCAGAGCGGGGTTGATCCCGATCAGCAGCTGGCGGCGAATGTCACTCAGGCTCTCGCCGATGGAACCGGCAAAATCGAGCTCGGTGATGAGACGCTGCAACTCGTCGGCCAGACGGACATGCTCCTTGAGATCGAAGGCATCGTTTTCTGTTTGGGGCTCGCCGGGGTTCGCTTCACTCTCGGCTGCGGGTTGCTCCGGATTGACCTGCAGGGGTTGGCTTGGCAGCAGCTGGATCTTGATGGCTTGCTGGTAGAACTCCAGCAGCCGGATCACCTTCTTCTGATGGTCGGCAATGCCGTAACCGGCGGGACTGGCCAAAAACTCCTTGAGGGATTTGCGGGTCTCTTCCGGAAAGCCTTTGATGGTCTTGAGCTGCCTGGAGCCCAGATCGATAGCAGCCTGGGTCAGGGTCATCGACTCTTCGATGGCATTGCTGTGCTGCTGCAGCAGTTTTTCGATCGCCAGCAGATCGGCGTCAAGGGCGGTGAAAGCGGGATTATTATCCAGTTTCTGCTTGAGTTTGGCGAAGCGGTTGTCCAGCTCACGGTCGAAGCCACGGCAGGAGAGCATCAGCTTGTTGATAAACTGAATGCCGCGGGCACGCTCGGCATCGGAGAATGAGAGTACTCCGTCGAGTTCCAGCTGTTTCTGCTGAAGGGATTCCCTTAGCCTTGCCAATTGTCCTGCTACGGCAGCGATATCATTCATTATCAGGTCGCCCTGTTGTCATTATTGTTTTTCGTGTCAGATAGCAACAGTGACCGAACCCGTTATCGAGCCTCGTCTGTTATCTATTTTACGGTTGTGGGCCGGTGTCTTGCTTCCTTGCAAGCTGGTGCCAATTAACCCATTGCTTTTCATGAGAAGAATTGACTTTTACCAGTCCCTTGTCAATTGCCATCAGGGCGCATTGCCACACATCCCCATTAAAAAATGCTGCCTGTTGGCAATCGATGGCGGCGAGCTCCAGCCAGACGTTTTGCTGGTGTTTTTCACTGAGCTGAATGGCTCCCGACAGGGCGAGATAACAGAGGTCAAACAGGCCATGGTGATCAAGTGCGGTCGCCGCCTTCGGCAGGAAGGGGTGGCTGACGATGCCAAGGCTGACCCGGCGATCGATGGGGTAGTCGCAAGGGAAGGCGGCGATGGCGATCAGCAGATCGCCGGCCAGCTGGTGCAGATTGGCCACATGCCGCTGCGGCACCACATAGAGCAGGTGCCCTTCGCGCAAATCGTAGATGCGGCCATCCTGAGGAGTCAGGGTCTCGATATAGGCGCCAAAGGCCTGTTCAATCTCGCTGCTGGCCTGATAGCCGTGCTGCTCCCGCACATTGAGCAGGAAGGGAACCCGGAACAGCAAATAGTGCAGCTTGTCGTCAAATTCGCTGGTGGGCTCTTCGCTCAGATACCAGCGCTCCGATTTGAGCTGGCGTTTTGCCATCTCCCGCGGCCAGCGGTTCATCAGACGCTGCCAGTTGGCCAGTCCCGAGCGGGGCTCTATCAGCAGGGCTTCACCGGTGCGCTTGGCCTGCAGACGGGCGGTGCGCAGCTTGAGCCAGAGGGTAAAGAAGAGATAGATAAAAAGGGCGAGCAGCAGGCTGGTGGTGATGCTCGACCAGAGATAGCGCTCCTGCTGGTGCTGACTCTGGCTTAGCTGCTGCTCCAGCTCCTTGATGTGCTGCACCCGTTCGACGTGGACATAGTTGTCACGGATTGCAGCCTGCTCCTGGGCGATCTCCTGCTGGCGCACCTCCTCACCCAGTCGGTGGAAGCGCTTGTAGCTGTCGAGAGCCTGGCGCAGGAATCCTTTCTGTTCGTAGGCCAGCGAGAGCAGGCGGAACACTTCGTACTGGCGGCGGGTATCGCCGATCTGGTCGGCCAGTGCCCGGGCATTCTCCAGTTGCAGGATGGCGATGGCGGCTTCCTGCTTTTTCAGATAGAGCTCGCCGAGCAGCAGCAGGGTATCGATCAGCGGCTCTTTGGCATCATTCAGCTCATGGGACTGGCGTGCCGCATTGAGGTAGTTGCTGGCCAGCGAGAGGTTGCCGCTTTGCAGGTAGGTCTTGCCAATCTCGTACTTGAGCAGGGAGGACTGTGGCCGGTTGCTCCCTTCATCGATGAGGTCGAGGGCATTGAAGAAGTAGACCAGCGCCAGATTGAGGTCTCCCTGATCCCGGTTGAGGCGCGCCAGCACGATGAGCGAGTCGCACAGCAGGGAGGGATTGCCGATGGAGTGGAAGTAGTTGGCCGCTTCATTGGCATACTGGAGCGCTTTTTGGGGCTCCTGCTCTTGCTGGTAGAGCTTGACGATCTGGTTGGAGAGCAGGCCGAGGAACAGCGGATCGTTGAGATTTCTCGCCTGCTGCTGGGCATCGATATATTCACCAAGGGCCAGCTGGGGTTGCTGCAGGGCGCGGTAGAGGTCGCCACTGATGGCGCTGACCCAGGCGCTGGCCAGCGGATAACCGGCTTTCGCTGCCCAGTTGCGCGCTTCGGCCAGATGCACCTTGGCATCCTCGAGCTGCTGATTGTCAATGTCATAGCTGGTGCGTAGCAACCGGCTGTAGATCTGCAGCTGGCTCTGCTTGAGGTTGGGGGCAGTCAGCTGCTCCTCAAGCTCGCTCAGCAAGGGGCGACTGCTGCTCTGGTGGTCAGGCTTGAGCAACTGGCTGCGGATCTTGAGATAGAGGCCGTGCGCCTTGAGCTCTGGCAGATTCTCCTTGTCCGCCAGAACCATCGCCTTGTCGAGCGCCTGCTGGGTAGCCTGATACTGGCCCAGCTGCAACAGGCACTCCCCCTTGAGCAGATAGGCGCCGACGGACTGGGCGATAGTGCTGTAGTTCAGGATCGGCTCGCGATAGCCGAACTCCTGCCGGTTGCTGATGATCTGCTGGGGATTGTTGGCTGCGCGCGTCAGGAAGGCGGAGGTGATCTGGACGCATCTGGCGGGATCGGTCTGAACCAGCGACTGAGCCTGCTGGAGGTCGACAGAGAGCTGCTCCTTGTCCAGATCCAGATTCGGAGCGGACAGGGAGGACATCATCATGGCCAGAAAAAACAGTTGATTCATTGGATTAAGGACGGCACAGGGGTGAGGGCATGTTATCCAACGCCCCCCTGTGCGTCCAGAGTTTACTCATGCTTCCCCTGCAGATAAGAAGAGGGCGTCCAACCGACGCCCTCTCATTTCTATTGTCAGCCCGTTTTACTGACGGATCAGCCGCAGATTGGCGGGTACCGCCTCGAAATCGGAGCGGAACGGGTTGATGTCGAGGCCGCCGCGACGGGTATAGCGGGCATAGACGGTGAGCTGCTCCGGCTGGCAGTAGTGCTTGAGGTCGATGAAGATGCGCTCGATGCACTGCTCGTGGAACTCGTTGTGCTGGCGGAACGAGATGAGGTAGCGCAGCAGCTTCTCCCGATCGAGTTTCGGCCCCTTGTAGCGGATCACCACAGAGCCCCAGTCCGGCTGGCTGGTGACCAGACAGTTGGACTTGAGCAGGTGGCTGTGCAGGGTCTCCTCGACCAGCTCGCTGCTGGCGGCGCCCTGCAGCAGCTCGGCATCAAACTCGTAGTGGTCGACCTCGATATCCAGCTCGTCGATGCACTCGCCGGGCAGGGTAGCGATCTGGTGCGGGGCGCTAGCGAGCGGGAACAGGGTCACCTTGACCGGCTCGCCGGCGCAGGCGCCGAGATCTTGCTCCAGCAAGGCCGCCACCGCCTCAATGGAGTCGCAACGGGTCTGGTTGAAGGAGTTGAGGTAGAGCTTGAACGATTTGGACTCGATAAGATTCGGGCTGGTGGCCGGAATGGTCACTTCGCCCACGGCTACCATCGGCTTGCCCTTGCTGTTGAGCCAGGAGAGCTCATAGAGCGTCCAGACATCGCAACCGGTAAAGGGGAGGTCGTCACCGAGTTTCAGATCATCCCGGTTCAGGCTGCGGGGAACCGGTTGCAACAGGGAGGGGGTGTACTGGCTGATGTAGTCGGATTGCTGGCCCAGACTCAAGCCCTTGAGGGCGCTGGCGCCGGCGTATCTATCTTGTTTGCTCACAGGTTTGCTCACCTAATGTGTTCATCATGATTGGGAGGAAGCGGGCCATTGCATGGCCAGAGCGTGCTCGCAGCCTTGCCAGCGGGGATAACCCCGAGCTGCAACGGGGCGCTGGCAACCTTGTCTGTCACCCGGTTTGATGGTGCAATAGCGGACTTTGCCAGCAATTGTGGGGATTTTCGATGTCGGATCAAGTTTTGTCTGCCCTGAAGCACTTTTTTACCCGCTGGCAGCGTGACGGCGAGGCCAGACGAGGCTTGCCCCTGTGCCAGTGGGAATCGGATTGGCGCTCCCCCTGTCAGCTTGGCGAGCCGGTCGACGGCCAGATCAGCTGGCGCCCCTATCTACGCAGCGAACCCGGCGATTTCACCGCCATGAACGAGGCGCTGGAGTTGCAGCTTCATCCTGCTGCGACCACCCTGTTTGGCCACTGGTTCAGCCGACCTGTCCCCTGCCTCTTCAAGGGGCTGCGCCTTGAGTTGATCCTGCCGTGGAACGAGGCGGATCTCGACCTGCTCAAGGAGAACCTCATCGGCCACCTGCTGATGCTGCGCAAGCTCAAGCGTACTCCCTCCATCTTCCTTGCCACCACCCGCAACGAGATGACCCTCATCTCGCTGGATAACGAGAGCGGTCAGGTGTGGCTGGAGTGGCTCGACTCCGGCCGCCGGCTGCCGCTGGCCCCCTCGTTGCCGGCGTTTCTGGAGCGGCTGGAGACCCTGCCGCAATAGCGCCTGTTCGCGCCACAGTCGCTTGGCAGAACAGATTTCGAAACGAAATGTCGAAACGAATATCGCAACAAAAAGAGCCTTGCCACGCGGCAAGGCTCTTTTTTATTGGGTCACGGGCAGGGCGCGCTTAATCCTTGAAATCCCAGGAGAGGTTGGAGACCAGCCGGCAGCTGTCGCACTTGAAGTCGAAGATCTCGTGCAGCGGCGCTGCCAGCGCCCACTCGCTGCCACAGCTTGGGCAGGGGCGCGCCTTCTCCTCGGCCGCGCTCACGCCGCCCACCCGGTAGAGATAGTAGTAGGTGGGGATGCCGGTCAGCACCTCAAGCCGTTTGGCGAGATCGCTGCCACGCCGATAGAGACGACTGCCCACTTCCCCAATCTCGTGCAGCGCCGCATGTTCGGCGATGGAGCCGTTCATCTGCAGCTGGTCGCACGCCTCCCAATCCTCCTGCCACTTGATGATCTGTTTGTGATCGCCGTTGGCGATGCCCGGTACCTGATAGAGCGGGATGGGGGCGAAGTGGTCGCCGCAGCGCAGTGGCGAGCAGGTATGCAGGAAGCTGGTATAGAGCATCATCCAGCTTGGGCGCTCGCCCTGCTGGCCGCAAGGATCTGTGCTGTCGGAGAGCAGATCCGCCCCCTGCAGATGGAGTTTCGGCGCCAGCAGCCCCGCCTGATTGAGCTGCTGCTCGGCCAGTTTTACCTGCTCGCTCTGGTTGTCCGGGTGCAGGCTGTCCTGCTCCGGGCAGACTACCCGGCTGACGAAATAGCCCTCGTGCATGCTGGTGGGAAACTCGCGGCCGAGGATCTGGCCCTGATAGCGCAGCATGTCCAGATAGTTGACGATGGCCCGCTCGGCTTCACCGAGGGAGGTGTCGCGATAGCACTCAAAGCAGAGTTCGACGATATACATGGCTCAGTTTTTCCCCTGCTGGATGAGCAGGTCGGTCAGCCGATCCACTTTGCGCTCGAGACGATTGAGCTGTTCGGCAAGTTGCAGCAGGGTGGGCTCGGCAACGGGGGCGGGGGCTGCCTGCTCCTGGCTGGCAGCCTCCGGAGCGCCGGCGGGCTGCTGTTTCCACTGGCTCAGCACTTTCAGCAGCTCGGCCATGGCAACCGGCTGGCTCAGGCGAGCCTTGATCATGGCGGTGGTCGGGATGATCCCCTTGGCGGCCAGTTCGTTGGCGATACGGATGATCTCGTGGGCGGACATAAGCGTGCTCTGCTGAATGGATGGATGGGGGGCCGAAGTGGCTGGTCGGGGCGGGATCTTAACCAAAGCCCGCAGGGGATAAAAGGGGAGGGCTCAGCGGGGCTGGCGCAGCATCAGGTCGAGCTGGTCGATCGCCTCGCACCAGTCGGAGTCGTGCCACAGGGCATCGCGCAGAAAGCTGGCCTGAGCGGCGCTCCAGAACTGCGCTTCCGGCAGCAGGGTCTCGTTGTCGAGATGATGCTCATGGACGAAGCGATAGAGGCTCAGCTCGTCGTTGGCCATGCCCAGCTGGGCGAACAGGGCGGGCAAATCGTGGTGCAGGGGGTCCATCTCGTCTCTCCCTTGGCTAATCCCTGAGATTATAGACAGGCGGATTTTTTCCCCCCGCGGCGGGCTGGGGTTTCATCCTGATGGCGGAGGAGGCATTGCGCCGCTGATGACGAGGGTTGGAGAGGCGGGAGATGGCCCGGCTTGACCGCTATAAACAAAATTTATGGGTTTTAGGAAAATGACCCAGTTTTAGCTTATGCCGAGGAGGGCGCACAGCTGGCGGCATCCAGCATGCCGTTTGTGCTCATCAAAGGCATTCGTCCGATCTGTGTCATATGGCTTGCCGGCCCCGACCCGGGTTGGGAGGGGGATAAGCAGGCCGGGTAATGAAGCAAGGGGATGTCAAACCGTGGGAATGCGATGGGGCGGCAGCTCGACGCCGATAACGTGCAGGCCCTGCATCTTGAGGGTGCCCTGATAGTGGCTCTCGCCATCGCTGGAGAACTCGAACTGGTAGTGGGTGAGCAGCCTGAGCGGCTTGCCGGCCACTTCACGGCGGCTGCGGGCCAGCGACAGCAGTTGCAGGTCGTGGTGCTGGCAGTAGCGACGCATATATTGCCACGCCAGTTCGGCCTGACGGCGTTGCAGCCAGAACGCACCGGCTATCGCCATCAGCGCCAGAATTCCGAGCATCTCTCCCATAGGCAGCTTCCTTGTTGTCGGATCATTGTCAGAGTCGGCTGTCAGCCAGATAGCGGGAGCCTGTGGTCAGACTCCCTTGTTGTCCGGGCCGTGGCCAATGGGCCCGGCGGTGCCGCAGATCAGGCAGAGGCAAACAGGCGGCCAATCGCCTTGCCCAGCTCCTCGCTGCGCTCCGGGTCACGCAGTCTGGCCAGCATATCATTGCGCAGGGCCGGTAAAGTGACGAGCTCGGCAAAAACCTGATTGAAGAACTGGGTCGGTTGCAGGGCGAGCTGTTCCAGATAGTCGCCGAGCAGTCTGGCATCCTGCAGATCGGGCCAGAGCCGGCCTGCGATGGCGAGCAGCAGCGCCGGGCTTGGCTGGGTTTGCAGTAGGGTCAGCAGCTTGTTGGTGCGCAGTGCGCTGCCGGGGCAGGAGGCCATGGCGCGGCAGAGGTATGCCAGGGTCTCCGGGTTGGGGGCGGCACACTCCTGCTCCTTGCCGATCCGCTCGAGCAGGGCGCCTTGCACGGCCGGTGGCAAGGGGGCGCTCTCCAGACTCTGGCAGAGGGCGTAGAGCGGCTCTTGTGGCAACTTGGGCAGCGCCTTGCAGACCAGCGCCAGATTGCGCTCATCATGCAGCCGCTCCGCCAGATCGGCAAAACCCTGCAGCCCCAGCGTCTGCCAGCCGGTGTCGTTGGGGGCTGCCAGATAGTGGCAGAGCGCTTCGTAATAGGCAGACGGGGCCTGCTCCAGCTGGCGCGCCAGCTTGGCGTGCAGGCTCGCCATCTTGGCCTCGGCCGGGCGGAAGGTGTAGGGGTTGTCAGCCAGTCGCTTGGCTTTCTCCTCGTCGAGCTCGCCGGTCAGCTTGTAGCCCAGCGTCTCCACCACCTGATCCATGAAGTGCTTGGGGCCGCTCGAGATGAGCAGGCCGCGCTCGTCGAGGGCAAACTTGAGGAACCAGAGGTAGTGGCGCGACTCGCTCGGTTGGAAAAAGTGAACGCTGAGCCAGGCGTGCTGCTGCAGCGGCCAGGGGTAGGGCTCCTGCTGCTGTTCGATGCGCACAAAGGTGTCGCTGGCCAGCGGCCGCACCTGGCGGCCCATGTCAAACAGCTGGAACTGGGTGCCAGCCTGGGTCAGAAAGTCGGTCAGAGTATTGATGGCGGTCGGCGTCGCAGACATGGAGAGCTCCGGCTTGAATATGATGCGGGCCGATTATAAGGCCATGGCCACGGATAGCCAGCGTTGGCTCCGGCCCTGATGGCGAGTCTGCGGCGGGATCTCTGCATGGCAGCCGCTCGGGAGGAGGTGTATAGTATCGCCCTTTTTTACGGGCGGTTGGCTGCGAAGGCTGCCGCTCTGGCTGGCGTCTTGTTGTTGCCTTGCTCGGCAAGCGCGCGGCCATCCCGGATCAACCTGTGGTGATGAGGAAGTGCACGATATGAATCAATATTTGCTGGTCGCCGGCTTGCTGGGGGAACTCACGGCCGAGCTGCAGCGTCTCGAGCGCTGGCAGGCGGAGCATCCGGGCGAGGAGGCACTGGCCAGCACCCTGCCTTTTTGTGTCGATACCCTGAGCTTTGACCAGTGGTTGCAGTTCGTGCTGATCCCGCGCATGGAGCAGCTGGTGGTGATGCAGGCGCCGTTGCCGAGCAGCGTCTCCCTCTACCCCATGGCCAGCGAAGTCTATAAAGAGGAGCTGGCCGAGGTGGAGGCTCTGCTGCGGCTGATCGCCCGCTTCGACCTGCTGCTCTCCGGCAAAGTGGTCGAGCAATGATGGACGAGCAGAGTAAAGAAGAGAAAGCGCTGCTGCTCACCTTGCTCTATCAGGATGAGTGGCTGGTGGCGGTCAACAAGCCCTCCGGCCTGCTGGTGCATCGCAGCTGGCTCGACAAGGCCGAGACCCGCTTTGCCATGCAGATGACCCGGGATCTGATCGGCGGTCGCCATGTCTATCCGGTTCATCGCCTAGACCGGCCTACCTCAGGGGTGCTGCTGTTTGCCCTCGATCCGGCGGTGGCTCGTACCCTGACCGAGGCGTTTGCCAACCGTCAGGTGCACAAGGAGTATCTGGCGCTGGTACGCGGCTGGGCGCCCGAGCAGGGGGTGATCGACTACCCCCTCAAGGAGCAGCTGGACAAGATCGCCGATGCCATGAGCGACCCGGATCGGCCGGCGCAGGAGGCAGTCACCACCTTCCGCCGGCTGCATCGGGTCGAGCTGCCCCACGCGGTCTCCAAGAAACACCCCACCAGTCGCTACAGTCTGGTCAGATTGTTCCCGAAAACCGGCCGCAAGCATCAGCTGCGCCGCCATATGGATCATCTGTTCCACCCGATTGTGGGCGATACCACCCACGGCGATGGCCGCCATAACCGCTTCTTCCGCGAGCACTACGGCTGCGAGCGCCTGCTGCTGGTGGCCCGCACCCTGAGCTTTACCCACCCGATCCTCAAGGTTCCGATGCGGATCCAGGCGCCGCTTGGTCAGGATGTGCTGCGTCTGTTTGCCGAGTTGGGCTGGCCTGCCAGCGAGAGCGACTACTGATCCGCATCAGGTTGCATCTGGCGCCAGCTTGTCGATAAAGTGACTCATCATCCGACTGAAATGGCAGGGAGCAGGTGATGGCAGAGATCGATATCGTGGTGGGGAGCGTCTATGGTGCGGCCATGCTGGTGGCCGAGACGCTGGCAGATGAGCTGGCACGGCAAGGGCACAAGACAGCGCTTTATGAAGAGGCACGGCTGGAGGATATCGACCCCGGCCGTTTTTTATTGCTGGTCAGTGCCACCACGGGGCAGGGGGATATCCCTCCCAATCTGCAACCCTTTGCCACCGATCTGGCTGAGCGCGCACCCTGGCTCAAGGGGTTGCGGTACGCTCTGGTCGCCATGGGGGACAGCAGCTACGACCATTTTTGCGGCGCTGGCCGTCGGCTGGATAGTCAGTTGCAGGAGCTGGGGGCAACAGCGGTTGTCCCGCGCCTTGAACTGGATGCGACCCTGCACGATGAGCCGGAGCGGGTCGCTCTGGCCTGGCTAAAAAGCTGGCATATATAGCCGCAAAATGACGCGGTAATTTGCCTCATATAAGTCCCCTGTCCGGTTCGGCAGGGGATTATTATTTGTACGCCATTCTTCCCATGCCCATCAAATATCCGCACTGACAATAACGACATATTTCTCACTGACACCGTTTTCTTGTTTGTGCTGTTCCAAAAGGCAGCAAGACATATCAGGCAAATAAAAGTTCAATCATGAAAGCGATTTCAGTCATGTTTTTGCCAATGAGTGATCAAATATTCACTTTCATCTCGTCGCGAATTAATCAATGAGAGCGGTTTCAGGTTGATCTTGATCGCTTCATTTTTGACATAGTTGGTTAGTTATTGCTTTTTATTTGGATTTTTTGCGTCATTGGTGTGAGGCGATCGTTTGCCGAGCGATTTGTCGCCATTTTGTGAGTCGGTTCATATTTGTCGCGATATGCGCTCCCTATAATCGACCTCGGTTATCACCAGCAGGATTGCCCGGTGATAAATATTCAGGATCACACTCCTCACAGCGGGAAATAAGGAATATGACAATGAAAATGAAGTGGCTCCCGATTGCTGCAGCTGTTACTGCCGCCCTGGCTTCCCAAGCCGCCTTTGCCGTAGATTTCCACGGTTATATGCGTTCCGGTGTCGGTGTTTCCGATAACGGCGACATGCAGACCATCACTAAACAGAAAGTGGGTCGTCTTGGTAACGAGAACGAAACTTATGGTGAAGTTCAGTTGGGCCAAGAGGTTTACAACAAGAACAACCAGACTTTCTATGTTGACTCCATGTTTGCCATGACCTCTGGTCAGAAGCGTGACTGGGAAGGCGACGGCAAAGATGGTGATGCTACCTTCGCTCTGCGTCAGTTCAACGTGCAAGCCAAAAACCTGTTTGGTGGCAACGAAACCCTGTGGGCTGGTAAGCGTTACTATCAACGTCATGACATCCATATCTCCGATACCTACTACTGGGATGTATCCGGTGCCGGTGCTGGTGTAGAAAATATCGAAGCTGGTCCGGGCAAGCTCTCTGTTGCTGTTGTTCGTAACGATCCGTGGGACAAGTATGATGCGGGCGACAACACTAACACTCTGGATACCAATACTTTTGATATCCGTTATGCCGGTATCCCGCTCTGGACTGATGCCTCTCTGGAACTGGGTTATGACTTTGCCAAGAGCAACCCGACCGACCAGCAGAAGAAAAAGTATCCGGACCTGAAAGATGGCCACATGGTGACTGCTGAGCTGACCCAATCCATGCTGGGTGGTTTTAACAAGACTGTTGCTCAGTACTTCAAGGATGGTCTGGCTGCTCAAGGTGTTAACTACCAAGGTGGTTCAGGCAGTGGTCTGCAAGCCAACGGTGAAAGCGGCGATGGTTTCCGTCTGATCAACTGGGGTGTACTGCCGGTAGGTGACAAGGTCGAGTTTGGCCACCAGATCATCTACGCACAAGCCAACGGTCTGGAAGGTAGCAAGGATAAAGATCTGGATACCTTCTCCATCGTCGCTCGTCCGATGTACAAGTGGAACGACGTCATGAAGACCATCGTCGAAGTGGGTTACTTCAAGGATAACGAGAAGGCTAAAAACACTGCAGACAAGTCCACTGAAGGTAGCAAGTACACCATCGCACAGGCTTGGTCTGCTGGTTCCAGCTTCTGGGCTCGTCCGGAAATCCGTGTATTCGCCTCTTACGTGGATCAGGACGGTGCTTTCCGTGCTGACAGCAACGGCAAGGCACAAGACAATGCTTGGAACTTCGGTGTACAAGCCGAAGCTTGGTGGTAATCTCTCCATCACCTGATATCAAGTCGCCCCCGCTTGTCGGGGGCTCTTTTTTTCAAGATGGCGTGTAGGGTATGCAGATGAAATATAGCAAGGTAGCGTTGACGATTTTGTGTTCCACTCTGATGACGGCGTGTGCGTCTCTTGAGGCTACAGTGGCTCCCACCCAGGAGTACAAGAGTATCCTCGATAGCCGTGCCAGCGCACTGCAGCAACTCGGCACAGCCACAGTATGTTGCTCTAGTATCAGTGAGTTGCGGTATCAGCCGTTGGCCGCTGAGCAGAAAAAATTGATTGCCATTGATGGCAGCTCTCCAGCGTTCAACTTCCCGGAAGGCAAGAGCTATTACGCAGCGTTCAAGTTGCCGACCAATTCCGGCGATCTCAAAATTACCGTTGCAGGTCTGATCGACAAGACCCTGTTCAACCCCACCGTATTGATGCTGGACTCCCAGTTCAAACCGACTCGTACTATCGGTTCCGACATCATTACCTATAAGCCGGCCAGGCTGCTGGATGGTGATCGGGTAGAGGGCGTCTTTACCATTGACCGTTCCTATGTTGGCAACCCGAACAACGAAACCTACATGGTGATTTACACCACTCAGGCTACTTTGAGCCAAACCACCCAAGCGATGAGCCCCTCCAAGATGATGGCCAAGTCATTGAGTGTTCAGGATTATGGCGCCAAGGATCCGCTGATCCCTCACTCTGCCTGGGGTGTGGTTAGCGTTGATGTGGAAGACATGAGCTCCACCAAGCTGGGTGATAACTTCTACAAACCGGTTTACCAGGAAGCGATCAATGCCAACACACCGATCGTCGACCCTACCCCGAACAAGCTGGTTGTTCCTGCAGCAACAGCAGCTGCTGTTGCAACGAGTGCAGCTGTCCCTGCCAAACCTGCTCCTGCCATGCTGAGTGAAACCGAAGCCTTCTATCAATCCCAGATCGAGAAGGCGGTGAAAGTGGGCGATATCGACAAGGCGATGCAGCTGGTCAATGAAGCCGAACGTGCCGGTTCGACCAAAGCGAAACAGGTATTTGTCGATGCGGTGAAGCGCTCGCAAAAATAAGCTCAAGCAAATTTGAGTGATCACTATATTTATTAAGGCCTCCCTTGTTGGAGGCCTTTTTAATCGGTAGACTGAAATAATAGAGAACAAGCTTGTTACATTGAGTTACGCGCCGTTTCTGTTTGCATTGTTTGGAATAATAAAAATACAATGCGAAACTGTAATTTATATTTAGGTGTAATAGAGTGATTGTGCAGAATTGCATTCAAAAAATATGTGCAATTTTCCCTCCAGAACAAGTTGTGATCTTCCCTCCAAAATCAATATTCCACTTCCATCGAAAGCAGAAATTTACGACCCGCTGGGTTATATTCTGATGGTCAAAATAAGCAAACCCCATTCGATAATATTTCGATGAAGAGTCGTTGGTTCATCCTAATAAATCGTTCAGGGACGACAATCCATTCAGGAGCGCACACAATGTTGAAAAATGCTTTCGCTAATCTGCAAAAGGTTGGTAAGGCGCTGATGCTGCCAGTATCAGTCCTGCCAGTCGCAGGTATTCTGTTGGGGGTGGGTGCTGCCCACTTCAGCTGGCTGCCGGAAATTGTTTCCCAGTTGATGGAACAGGCCGGTGGTTCCGTATTTGGCCAGATGGCCCTGCTGTTCGCAGTGGGTGTCGCCCTTGGCTTTACCAATAACGACGGTGTATCCGGCCTGTCTGCCATCGTTGGCTACGGCATCATGGTCGCCACTCTGAAGGTAATGGCACCTGTCATGGGTGTTGAAAGCATCGAGACCGGTGTGCTGGGTGGTATCCTGGCCGGTGGTATCGCTGCCTGGGCCTTCAACCGCTTCTACAAAATCCAGCTGCCCGAGTATCTGGGTTTCTTCGCCGGCAAACGTGCCGTACCCATCATCACCGGTTTCCTCTCTATCGGTCTGGGTGTCATCCTCTCCGTCATTTGGCCGCCAGTAGGTGGCGCTATCGGTGCCTTCTCTGACTGGGCTGCCAACCAGAACCCGGTACTGGCCTTCGGTATCTACGGTGTGGTTGAGCGTTCTCTGATCCCGTTCGGTCTGCACCACATCTGGAACGTACCGTTCTTCTATCAGGCTGGTACCTGCGTCAACGGTGCCGGTGAAACTGTTCACGGTATCATGACCTGCTTCCTGACCGCTGATGACGCGTCCCGCGCTGCCGGTAACGGCTTCGGTCAGCTGGCTGGTGGCTACCTGTTCAAAATGTTCGGTCTGCCTGCCGCTGCGTTTGCCATCGCTCACGCCGCCAAGCCGGAGAACCGTGCCAAGGTAGTAGGTATCATGGCCTCTGCAGCCCTGACCTCTTTCCTGACCGGTATTACCGAGCCGATCGAGTTCTCCTTCCTGTTCGTTGCTCCGGTACTGTACGCCATCCACGCTGTACTGGCTGGTCTGGCTTACGTGCTGACCAACACCCTGGGTATCGTACACGGTCACACCTTCTCCAACGGTTTCATCGACTTCGTTGTTCAGTCCCCGCGTGCCAGCCACATGATGCTGCTGGTTGGTCTGGGTCTGGTATACGCTGCCATCTACTACGTGGTATTCAGCTTCGTTATCCGTGCCATGAACCTGAAAACTCCGGGTCGTGAAGACGAGAGCACCGAGTCCACTGTTGGCCAAGGTAAAGACGAAATGTCCGCCGCTCTGGTTGCTGCCTTCGGTGGTAAAGAGAACATCGCTTCTCTGGATGCCTGCATCACCCGTCTGCGTGTTGGCGTGAAAGATGTAGCCAAGGTTGACCAAGCTGGTCTGAAGAAACTGGGTGCTGCCGGTGTGGTAGTGGCTGGTTCCGGCGTACAAGCCATCTTCGGTACCAAGTCCGACAACCTGAAAACCGACATGGATATCTGGATGAAGAGCAACTAATTCAGTTGCCTGACATCAGGTTCCGGAAGAGGGAGGCGCAAGCCTCCCTCTTCTTTTTGTGCCGTTTGGTGACTGGGAGCTGAGTCTGTCATGAAGCACTTGACCGGTATTGTTGGTACGCGGCAATAAAAAGAGCGCCACAGCGGGCGCTCTTTAAGCAAGAGGGGGAAGGGTTAGAGTTTCTCCAGATCCCGCTCAATCTCGCTGATCTTGTTCTGCACTACCTTCTCCAGATGGCGCAAGTCGCGCAGGATCTTCTGCTTGATGTCCGGGTCGGCATGAACATGCACGCCCTGGGTAAGGCTGTCGAGCTCATCGACCACGTATTTGAGGTTGGCGTTGATCTCGGTGACATCCTTGTACTCATGGGTGCCCGAGTCAACCAGCATGGTTTTGCGCTGGCGCGGGTATTTGAATTTGACACTCTTGGCGAAGAACTCGCCCTTCTGCTTCTTGAAGTAGATCTTGAGGATGTCGTGGTTGGCCTCCTGGCGCAGGGTGTAGCTGTCGACGGAGGCGGGATCCTGGATCCCCAGACTCTTGAGATTCTCGTACATCAGGCTTCCTCGGTTTGAAACGATCCTGTCCCATCTATCTTAACCGAGCTTGTGCTGCTTGCCTGTGACAGCGGCGCCAAAATCAAAAGGGCGCCATCAGGCGCCCTTTAAAGCACGGTGAACGGCTTACTCGTCGATGGAGCGCAGCAGGGCGTTGATGCCGACTTTGGCGCGGGTCTTGGCATCCACCTTCTTGACGATCACGGCAGCGTAGAGGCTGTACTTGCCGCACTTGGAGGGCAGGGAGCCGGAGACGACTACGGAGCCAGCCGGTACGCGGCCGTAGTGGATTTCGCCGGTTTCGCGGTCATAGATGCGGGTGGATTGGCCGATGAAGACGCCCATTGAGATAACGGAACCTTCCTCGACGATCACCCCTTCAACCACTTCGGAGCGGGCACCGATAAAGCAGTTGTCTTCGATGATGGTCGGGTTGGCCTGCAGTGGCTCCAGTACGCCGCCGATGCCGACGCCGCCGGAGAGGTGTACGTTCTTGCCGATCTGGGCGCAGGAGCCGACGGTGGCCCAGGTATCGACCATGGTGCCTTCGTCAACGTAGGCGCCGATGTTGACGTAAGAGGGCATCAGCACAGTGTTGGGGGCGATAAAGGAGCCTTTGCGGGCGGTCGCCGGCGGCACCACACGTACACCGGCAGCCTTGAACTGCTCTTCGGTGTAGTTGGAGAACTTGAGGGGAACCTTGTCGTAGTACTGGGCGTCGTCGCCCTTGATGATGCCGTTGTCGTTGATACGGAACGAGAGCAGTACCGCCTTCTTCAGCCACTGATGAACAACCCACTCACCGGCGATCTTCTCGGCAACCCGGGCCTTGCCGGAGTCCAGCAGTTCGATGACTTGCAGGATGGCGGATTTGGTAGCGCTGTCCACAGTGCTCGGGGTAATGGTGTCGCGGCGCTCGAAGGCCGCTTCAATGATCTGTTGCAACTCGGTCATGACAGGTTTCCTTTAAAAAATTCTGTTTGTTGTATCACACTTTTCCGACTGTTTTTAAGTGGCTGACCGGAATTCTTCCGGCCAGCGACCATTTCTTTCATATTTCCCAGCCAACCATTTGTTTGGTATGGGAAAACGGAGGTAAAAACAGCCTCTTTCGAATCAGATTGCACTCACTCCATGACAAATTGCTGCGGATTGAGCTGATGCACCAGCCGCTCTTCCAGTTGCAGTTGCTGCTCTGCCGTCAATGGCTCGCCATCGAGGCTGGTCAGACTGAAAAAGTCCTCGACCCGTTCGCCAAAGGTGGCGATCTTGGCGGCGTGCAGCGACAGGCCGCACTGCTGGAATACCGCGCCGATCCGCGCCAGCAGGCCGGGAGTATCGAGGGCGGTCAGCTCCATCAGGGTGTGGCGGCTCTCCCCCTTGTGCGGTAGAAAAACGACCCGGGTCGGCACGCTGAACTGGCGGTGGCGCCGTGACAGCGGTTTGTTGCGCAGCACCAGTTTGCCCGGCTCCTGCAGCGCCTTCTCCAGCGCTTTCTTGATGGTGGCGGTGCGGTTGGGACTAATGGGTTCGCCGTTGGGTTCCAGCACCACAAAGGTATCGAGCACGAAGTTGCTGCGCGAGTTCATGATCTGGGCGTCGTGAATGTTGAGGTTCTTCTGATCCAGCGCCGAGGCGACGGTGGCAAACAGGTTCGGCGTGTCGCGGCAGTAGATGAACACCTCGCTGCCACCGCGGGTCGGGTGTTTGCCGATCAGCACCAGCGGCGCCGGGTTGTCGCCATGCTCGATGATGTGGCGGCAGTGCCAGGCGATCTGTTCCGGGCTGTGACGCAGGAAGTAATCGGCCTTGAAGTCGCCCCAGAGCTGATTGATCGCCTCCTCCGGCACGTCACGCTGCGCCAGCAGCTGCTTGGCTTGGCGCTGGTTCTCGCGAATGCGCAGTCGCATGTCGGGCGGGTTCTCCAGCCCCTGGCGCAGCGCCTTCTGGGTCGCGAAGTAGAGCTCGCGCAGCAGAGTGCCCTTCCAGTCGTTCCACAGGGTGTCGTTGGTGGCGCAGATATCGGCCACGGTGAGGCAGTAGAGCAGGTCGAGATGCTGCTCGTCGCGCACCTTCTGGGCAAAGTCGGTGACCACGTCAGGGTCATAGATATCGCGGCGCTGGGCGGTGACCGACATCAGCAGATGGTGGCGCACCAGCCAGGCGACCAGCCGGCTCTCGTAGCGATCGAGGCCGTGCAGCTGGCAGAACTCCAGCGCATCGACGGCGCCAAGTTCCGAGTGATCGCCGCGCCGCCCCTTGGCGATATCGTGGAACAGGGCGGCGATGCTGAGCAGCTCCGGTTTGCGCAACCGGGTGAACACCTCGTGGCAGAGCGGGTGACTCTGGCGGTTGGCCGGGTTGGGAAAGCCGTGAATGTTCTTGAGCAGCCGATGGGTGTGCTCATCCACCGTGTAGGCGTGGAACATGTCGAACTGCATCTGGCCGACGATGAGGTTCCACTGCGGCAGGTAAGCCGCCAGAATGCCGTACTTGTGCATCAGGCTCATCGGCAGGCCGATACCGTTGGGGTGGCGCAGCAGCGCCATGAACAGGCGACGGCACTCCGGCAGATCCTGCAGCCAGCAGTTGAGCTTGCGCCGCGCTTCGCGCAGCTGGCGCAGGGTGGCGGAGTGGATACCGGCAATCTCGGGATGCTGGGCCATCTGGTAGAAGAGGCGCAGGATAGCGGCAGGCTCGCGGGCGAACAGCTCGGCATCTACTGCATCGATGAGGCGGCCACGGAGCTGGAACTCGTCGGAGAGGCGGCGCACATCCATGGCGCTGTTGCCAAGAATCGCCTCGTCAAACAGTTGCAGCAGCATCTCGTTGAGCTCGGCAACCCGCCGTACCGTCTGGTAGAAGCGCTTCATCATCTGCTCGATCGGCGCGTTGCCTTCCCCCTCGAAGCCCAGCATCTGGGCCACGGTGCGCTGGCGGTCGAACAGCAGGCGGTTGTCGCCCTTGTTGATGGCCATGTGCAGGGCAAAGCGTACCTTCCAGAGGAAATTCTGGCAGTCGAGCAGCTCGCGGTACTCGGCGCGGTTGAGGAAGCCGTGACTGGTCATCTCGAACAGGGTGGTGGCACCGAAGTGGCGACGGGCGACCCAGGCGAGGGTCTGGATGTCGCGCAGACCGCCCGGATTGCACTTGAGGTCCGGCTCCAGCTTGTAGGCGGTACCGAGAAACTGCTGGTGCCGCTCCGCCTGCTCTTGGCGCTTGGCGCGAAAGAAGGCTTCGCTCGGCCAGAAGTGCTGGGGGCCGGTTGCCTCTTTGAGTTGCCGGAAACCCTCCTTGCGGCCGGTGATGTAGCGCGCCTCAATGAGGTTGGTGGCGACTGTGATGTCGGCCTTGCCCTGCTCGATGCACTCCGCCACGTTGCGTACCGCCTGACCCACCTCCAGCTTGAGATCCCATAGCAGGGTGATGAACTCGCCGATGCGCAGCCCCAGCACTTCGTCCAGCTCGTCGCCGTCATAGAGGATCAGCAGGTCGATGTCGGAGTGGGGGTGCAGCTCGCCTCGGCCATAACCGCCTACCGCGATGAGGGTGAGGTCGCTCTTGTCGAAGCCAAACTTCTGCCAGAGGCGGCAGAGCAGTTGATCCATATATTCGGAGCGGGTGGCGACCAGCTCGATGATATTGTCACCGGCATCGAAGCGGGCGTGCAGCCAGCCGAGAAAGCGGCTCAGGTACTCTTTGCAGTTGTCGCGGGTGAGCTGGTCGTCGGGTAACAGGTGGGGGGAAAGCAGGCTGGCGTCCATGGCATCTCACACACAAGTGGCAGGCATATGGCTGAAACGGGCAGTAAAAACCCCGGCGCTTTTCGCTAAGGGCCGGGGTTCGATGTTAGCTGTGTTTGATGAAGCGGTCGATAGTGTCGTCGGGGCGCAGGGTCAGCACTTCGCAGCCATCTTCGGTCACCAGCAGGGTGTGTTCCCACTGGGCGGAGTCGCCGCCATCCTTGGTGGTGACGGTCCAGCCATCCTTCGGATTGACCTTGCAGTGGTACTTCTTGCTGTTGACCATCGGCTCGATGGTGAAGCACATGCCCGCCTTCAGCTCCAGCTTGCCGCCGTTGCGGTAGTGGAGGATCTGCGGCTCTTCGTGGAATTCGGCACCGATGCCGTGGCCACAGTAGTCACGCACCACGGAGAAGCCGGCCTTCTCTACGATGGGCTGGATCACTGCGCCGATCTCGGTGATGCAGGCACCCGGTCGTACCTTCTTGATGGCGGCGTAGAGGCTCTCTTGCGCAATCTTGCAGAGCTGACGACGCAGCGGAGTGGTCTCGCCCACGATGAACATGGCAGAGGTGTCGCCGTGGTAGCCATCCTTGATGACGGTGATGTCGAGGTTGATGATGTCGCCATCACGCAGCTTCTTGTGGTTCGGGATGCCGTGGCAGATCACATCGTTCACCGAGGTGCAGATGGATTTGGGGAAGCCGTGGTAGTTGAGCGGAGCCGGGATAGCCTGCTGCACGTCAACGATGTAGTTGTGGCAAAGGGTGTTCAGTTCGTCAGTGGTGACGCCTGCTTTGACATGGGGCGCAATCATGACCAGCACATCGGCGGCCAATTGGCCGGCAACGCGCATCTTTTCAATCTCTTCCGGTGTCTTGATTTTAATGGACATGGGATCTCTCTTGCGGCCTGCCACCGGGCCTGCGAGGGCAGGCTGGACAGGTAATGAAAAATAGATGCGTTTGCAATCAGGCCAAAATTTTATCCGCAACCCCTTCGTACTTCCAGTGTGATTGTCATCACAACGTCAAATGGCAGTCGCAACCTCCGTTGACGGGATCCATATTTAGCGCTCGTTTAGCCTCGCTCCGGTGGTGTCGTGGCCAAAGTTATGATATAAAGCGCGCCGGAATGGGGAACTTGCGTCCCGATTTCATCACCCTTACTTAAACAACACACACACATCGACACATATGCCGGGGTGCCTTAACGGGTCGGTTATATGGGATGTGTGGAGGC
This sequence comes from Aeromonas sp. SCS5, assembly GCF_001887375.1. Lineage (NCBI taxonomy): Bacteria > Pseudomonadati > Pseudomonadota > Gammaproteobacteria > Aeromonadales > Aeromonadaceae > Aeromonas > Aeromonas sp. SCS5. The sequence goes on along the minus strand of NZ_LFCS01000006.1, from coordinate 256,032 downwards.
CTAACCCCAATACAGAGGTATAAAATGGCTAAAGTTTCTATGCGCGACATGCTGCAAGCCGGCGTTCACTTCGGTCACCAGACTCGTTACTGGAACCCGAAAATGAAATCCTACATCTTCGGCGCTCGCAGCAAAGTTCACATCATCAACCTGGAAAAAACCGTTCCGATGTTTGACGATGCCATGAACTTCATCAGCTCCGTAGCTGCCAAGAAAGGCAAGGTACTGTTCGTAGGTACCAAGCGTGCCGCGTCTGAAGCCGTAAAAGAAGCCGCTGAGCGTTGCGACCAGTTCTATGTTAACCACCGCTGGCTGGGCGGCATGCTGACCAACTGGAAAACCGTTCGTCAGTCCATCAAGCGCCTGAAAGATCTGGAAACCCAGAGCCAGGACGGTACCTTCGACAAGCTGACCAAGAAAGAGGCGCTGATGCGTACTCGCGAAATGGAAAAGCTGGAGAAGAGCCTGGGTGGTATCAAGAACATGGGCGGCCTGCCTGACGTTCTGTTCGTTGTCGATGCCGACCACGAGCACATCGCTATCAAAGAAGCCAACAACCTGGGTATCCCGGTAGTTTCCATCGTTGATACCAACTCCAACCCGGACGGCGTTGATTACGTCATCCCGGGTAACGACGACGCTATCCGTGCTGTTCAGCTGTACCTGAATGCTGCTGCTGACACCGTACTGGAAGCTCGCGCTCAGGACATCGTTGTTCAAGCTGAACAAGATGGCTTCGTTGAAGCTGAGTAATTGATAAGGACTGCAAAGCCCTTATTAACCAAGCTGATGTAATTGGTTAGCAGGGGCCCTTGTGGCCCCTGTTTCTTGTCAATTCAAGACCGAGGATACTGGACATGGCAAACATTTCTGCCGCCCTGGTAAAAGAACTGCGCGAGCGCACCGCCGCTGGCATGATGGATTGCAAAAAAGCACTGGAAGAAGCTGCTGGTGATATCGAGCTGGCAATTGAGAACATGCGCAAATCCGGTCAGGCCAAAGCCGCCAAGAAAGCTGGCCGTATCGCCGCTGAAGGTGTGATCTTCGCCCGTACCGAAGGCAACGTTGCCGTCATGATCGAGCTGAACTGCGAGACTGACTTCGTTTCCAAGGATGCCGGCTTCCTGGCCATGGGTCAGAAGATCGTCGAGATCGCTGCTACCCAGAAGATTGCTGACGTTGACGCGCTGAAAGCCGCTGACTTCGGCAACGGTGAGTCCGTAGAGCTGACCATCACCAACCTGATCGCCAAGATCGGTGAGAACATGAACCTGCGTCGCGTGATGCTGGTTGAAGGTGACAACCTGGGTACCTACGTTCACGGTTCCCGCATTGGTGTTATCACCAAGCTGACTGGCGGTACCGACGAGCTGGCCAAAGATCTGGCCATGCACGTAGCTGCCAACAGCCCGCAGTTCGTCAAGCCGGAAGATGTTTCCGCTGACGTCGTTGCCAAAGAGCGCGAAATCCAGATCGACATCGCCATCAACTCCGGCAAGCCGAAAGAGATCGCCGAGAAGATGGTTGAAGGCCGCATGAAGAAGTTCACCGGTGAGGTTTCCCTGACTGGTCAGCCGTTCGTGAAAGATCCTTCCATGACCGTTGCCGAGCTGCTGAAGAAAGAAGGCGCTGACGTTGTCTCCTTCACCCGTTTCGAAGTGGGCGAAGGCATCGAGAAGCAAGAGACCGATTTCGCTGCTGAAGTTGCAGCTCAAATCGCGGCCGCTCAGAAGGCTTAATCGAACCGGTTTTTCCGTTTCCCCAGACCGCGACTTATGTCGCGGTCTTTATATGACCAGGAATCAGTGACATGAGTACCAATCCCAAACCTGCATACAGACGTGTTCTTCTGAAGTTGAGTGGTGAAGCCCTGCAAGGCGCCGAGGGTTTCGGCATTGATCCGGCGGTGCTGGATCGGATGGCCCAAGAGATCAAGGAGCTGGTTGAGTTGGGTGTTCAGGTCGGTCTGGTCATCGGTGGCGGCAACCTGTTCCGTGGTGCCGGTCTTGCCAAAGCGGGCATGAACCGCGTGGTGGGCGACCACATGGGTATGCTGGCAACCGTGATGAACGGTCTGGCCATGCGTGATGCCCTGCATCGTGCTTATGTGAATGCCCGTCTGATGTCTGCCATCTCCCTGCAGGGGATCTGTGACTCCTACGTCTGGGCCGAAGCCATCAGCCAGCTGCGTGCAGGCAAAGTGGTGATCTTCTCTGCCGGTACTGGCAACCCCTTCTTTACTACCGATTCTGCGGCCTGTCTGCGCGGGATCGAAATCGAAGCCGACGTGGTGCTGAAAGCCACCAAGGTCGATGGTGTATACAACGAGGATCCGGTCAAGAATCCGGATGCCGTGCTGTACCATGAATTGAGTTATGATGAAGTTCTTGAAAAAGAGCTCAAGGTGATGGATCTTGCTGCCTTTACTCTGGCACGTGACCATGATCTGCCGATCCGCGTGTTCAACATGAACAAACCGGGTGCCCTGCGCCGGGTTATCATGGGTGAGCCGGAAGGTACCCTGATCCATCACGTCAGCAAATAAGATAGATGCGAGCCGCGTGGCGGCTCGTTCGCCAAAAGGAAAACCGCTGTGATCAACGAGATTAAAAACGACGCCAAGGAGCGCATGGGCAAGAGTGTCGAGTCACTCAAGACCCAGATGTCCAAGATCCGTACCGGCCGTGCTCACCCGAGCCTGCTCGACGGTATCCAGGTTGAGTACTACGGTGCGGCCACTCCGCTGAAGCAGCTGGCCAACGTGGTAGCCGAAGACTCTCGCACCCTCTCCATCTCCGTATTTGACCGCTCCATGATCCAGGCGGTAGAGAAAGCGATCCTGACTTCCGATCTGGGCCTGAACCCCTCCAGCAACGGCCAGAGCCTGCGTGTGCCGCTGCCGCCGCTGACCGAAGAGCGTCGCCGCGACCTGACCAAGGTTGTTCGTGGTGAAGCGGAAAACGCCCGTGTTGCCGTGCGCAACATCCGTCGCGATGCCAACGCCGATCTGAAAGCGCTGCTGAAGGACAAAGAGATCTCCGAAGACGACGACCGTCGCGCCCAGGAAGAGATCCAGAAACTGACCGACTCCTACATCAAGCTGGTCGATGAGGCCCTTGCTGCAAAGGAGAAGGAGCTAATGGAAATCTAAGCGCCTGAAAGGTATATTACGAGCGCCGTGTAGTGCCCCTGCACGGCGCTTTTGTCTTTGTGGGAGAAAACCATGTCGCTTTTGGCTGCGTTGGGTGATTGCGCCAACACCTCTTTGCCCCGTCACGTCGCCATCATCATGGATGGCAACGGCCGCTGGGCCCAGAACCGTGGCAAGATGCGGGTCTATGGGCACAAGGCTGGCGTCAAGTCGGTGCGTGAGGCGGTGACCTTTGCCGCCCGGGCCAAGATCGAAGCATTGACCCTGTTCGCCTTCTCCAGCGAGAACTGGCGTCGCCCGGAAGGGGAGGTCAGTGCCTTGATGGAGCTCTTCATTACCGTGCTGGGCCGTGAGGTGAGCAAGCTTCACAGCAACGGCATCCGGCTCAAGGTGATCGGTGATACCGCCCGCTTCAGCGAGCGGCTGCAGGCCAAGATCGCCAAGGCGGAAGCGCTGACCGCCAACAACAAGGGGTTGACCCTGAACATTGCGGCCAACTATGGCGGCCAGTGGGATATCGCCCAAGCGGCCCGCAAGCTGGCCACTGCCGTGGCGGCCGGTGAATTGTCGGCCGACCAGATTGATGAGTCCATGCTTGGCCGCGAGGTATGCATGGCCGATCTGCCCCCGGTGGATCTTCTGATCCGTACTGGTGGTGACCATCGCATCAGCAATTTTGTTTTATGGCAGCTCGCCTATGCCGAGCTCTACTTTACCCCGGTGTTGTGGCCCGATTTCAACGAGGCCGAGTTCAGTGAGGCCGTTGCCTCCTTTGTTGCCCGCGAACGCCGCTTCGGTTGTACGGGTGAACAGATCCGGGAATTGATCGCCGAGCAGCAGACCGGCTAAACCCCGCTCCCAAGAGAGAGGTTTCTTTTGCTAAAACAACGAATTATTACTGCTTTGATGTTGATCCCCCTGGTATTGGGGGCGCTTTTCTTTCTGCCATTGAAGTTTTTTGCCCTGTTGGCTGCGCTGGTCTTTTTGCTGGCCAGCCGTGAATGGAGCGGCTTTGTCTCTGCCGCCCCGCAACAATGGTTACCCATCGTATTCTGCCTGTTGCTCGGGGCCAGCCTGTTCTGGTTGCCGGTGGAGCAGCTCTGGACTCCCCATCTGCACCCGCTGGTGATGGGCGTGCTCTGGACCGCCGTCAGCTGGTGGCTGCTCGGCTTGCTGCTGGTGCTGCGCTATCCCCAAAGCGCCAAGCTGTGGAAAGAGTCGGTCTGGCTCAAGTCCCTGTTTGGTCTGGTGACTCTGGTTCCCTTCTTCTGGTCACTGGTGGCCATCCGTGGTTACAACTTCTATCACGACCCCATGATGGGGGCCTGGATCCTGCTGTTCGTCATGGGTCTGGTTTGGGCGGCAGATTCTGGCGCGTATTTTTTCGGCAAGGCGTTCGGCAAACACAAGCTGGCACCGGCCGTGAGCCCGGGTAAAACCATCGAAGGGATGTGTGGCGGCCTCTTTACTGCCAGCCTGCTGGCGGTGGGGGTGACCTGGTTCATGGGCTTTGTGCCCGCCAAGATGGGGATCGTGCTGTTCTGCTCGCTGCTGGCGGTGCTCGCCTCTGTACTCGGCGATCTGACCGAGAGCATGTTCAAACGTGAGGCCGGTATCAAGGATTCCGGCTCCCTGCTGCCGGGCCATGGTGGCATCCTCGACCGGATCGACAGCCTGACGGCCGCCCTGCCGGTGTTCCTGCTCAGCTATCTGCTACTCAGCCAGGAGTTCTGATGCACAAGTCTCTGGTTATTCTGGGGGCGTCCGGCTCCATTGGTCAGAGTACCCTGAAGGTGCTGCGCCACAACCCGGGCAGTTGGCAAGTATTGGCGTTGACCGCCGCCCGCAACGTGGATGCCATGTTGCGGGATTGTCTCGAATTCTCCCCCCGTTTTGCCGTGATGGTCGATGAGGAGGCCGCCCGTGAGCTGGCTGCTCGTCTGCAAGCGCACGGCAGTGCGACTAGGGTCATGTCTGGTGCCGCCGCCCTGTGCGACGTAGCCGCTCACCCCGATGCTCACAGCGTGATGGCGGCCATTGTCGGTGCGGCCGGACTCGCCCCCACCATGGCTGCGGTACGTGCCGGCAAGCGCATTCTGCTGGCCAACAAGGAGGCGCTGGTGATGTCCGGTGCCTTCTTCATGGAGGCCGTGCGTGAGCATGGTGCCGAGCTTCTGCCCATCGACAGCGAACATAACGCCATCTTCCAGTGCCTGCCGACCGAGGTGCAGCGCCAACCCGGTTTCTGCGATCTGGCGGCGGCGGGGATCAGCAAAATCCTGCTGACCGGTTCCGGTGGCCCGTTCCGTTATACCGAGGTTGGCGAGCTGGCTCATGTCACGCCGGCACAAGCCATCGCTCACCCCAACTGGTCGATGGGGGCCAAGATTTCAGTCGACTCCGCCACCATGATGAACAAGGGGCTGGAGTATATCGAGGCGCGCTGGTTGTTCAATGCGGCGCCCGAGCAGATCCAGGTGGTGATCCACCCGCAGTCGGTGATCCACTCCATGGTGCAGTACAAGGATGGCTCCGTGCTGGCCCAGCTCGGCAACCCCGATATGTGCACTCCTATCGCCCACGCGCTGGCCTATCCCAATCGCATCCCTTCCAGCGTGGAACCTTTGGATTTCTTCAGTGTCGGAGAGTTCAGCTTTATCCGGCCTGATTACGATCGCTATCCCTGCTTGGCGCTGGCCATCAATGCCTGCCACAAGGGGCAAGCAGCAACCACTGCGCTCAATGCGGCCAATGAAGAGGCGGTTGCCGCCTTCCTGGCCGAGCGGATTGGCTTTATGGATATTGCCCGGATCAACGAGGCGGTGATGCTGGCGCTGGAGAGCAGTGCCGTGAGCTCCCTCGACGATCTGTTTGCCCTGGATGGCGTCGCGCGTGCCCGTGCCCGCCACCTGATTGAGGAGCTTGGCTGATGGGCGGTGTGTTGTGGAATATCGGGGCCTTTGTCGTTGCCCTTGGCCTGCTGGTCGCGGTACACGAGTTTGGCCACTTCTGGGTTGCCCGCCGTTGCGGGGTAAAGGTTGAGCGTTTCTCCATCGGTTTTGGCAAGGCGATCTGGCGTCGCCTTGGCAAGGACGGCACCGAATACGTGCTGGCCCTGATCCCGCTGGGTGGCTACGTCAAGATGCTGGATGGCCGGGTGGATGAGCTCAAACCCGGCGACGAGCAGTACGCCTTTAACCACAAGTCGGTATGGGCCCGGATGGCCATCGTTGCGGCTGGCCCCATGGCCAACTTCGTCTTTGCCCTGTTTGCCCTCTGGCTGATGTTCATGATTGGCGTGCCGGCGGTAAAACCGGTGATTGGCGAGGTACGCCCTGCGTCCATCGTGGCCGAGGCGGGCATCCTGCCGGGCATGGAGATTGTCGGGGTCGGTGATGAGCAGACCGGCGACTGGGAGAGCGTCACTTATGCCCTGCTGAGCCATCTGGGCGATCAGTCGGTCACCCTCAAGGTGAAAGCCCCCCAGACCAGCTATGCCACCGACAAGAATCTGTCGCTGGAGAGCTGGAAGTTTGATCCGGACCGGGAATCCCCGATCGGCAGCTTGGGGATCGTGCCCCTTGGTGGCAAGGTATTGCCTGTGGTGTCGGCCGTGGTAGCCAAGAGTGCCAGTGAAAAGGCGGGTTTGCAGGTTGGCGATCGCATCAAGCGGGTCGGCGAGCAGGAGATCACCGAGTGGGCCCAGTTCGTCGAGCTGGTGCAGCACGCACCGGGCGCACCGTTGCAGGTAGTGGTCGAGCGCAACAACCGCGACCTTGATGTGACCCTGACCCCGGATACCAGAAAGGTGCAGGGCAAACTGGTTGGTTTTGTCGGGCTCTCGCCGCAACTGGTTCCATTACCGGATGAATACCGAATTCTGTTACAGTATGGCCCTTTGCAGGCCCTGTGGCAGGGAGCCCAGAAGACCTGGAGCCTGATCACGCTCACCTTTGACATGATCGGCAAGCTGGTTGCTGGCATAGTGTCGCTGGATAACCTGAGCGGCCCCATCTCCATTGCCAAGGGGGCGGGCAGCAGTGCCGACTATGGTCTGGTCTATTTCTTGAGTTTTCTGGCGCTGATCAGCGTCAACCTGGGGATAATCAACCTGTTCCCCCTGCCGGTGCTCGATGGTGGCCATCTGGTCTATTTCCTTATCGAAGCGGTCACTGGCAAACCGGTGTCGGAGAGAATTCAGGAAGTGGGTTTCAGGATCGGTGCCGCCATTCTGATGTTATTGATGGGCATTGCGCTGTTTAACGATTTCGCTCGCCTCTGAGGCCAGAGCATCAACAAGGACACATAAGAACAAAATGGCTGTTAAAAAAGCATTGGTGTTGAGTTGCCTGCTGGGCGCCAGTTTCCTGGCCCAGGCGGCCCCTGCCTCTTTTGTGGTGCAAGATATCCAGGTCGAAGGTTTGCAACGGGTGACCCTGGGTGCGGCACTGTTGAACCTGCCGATCCGGGTTGGCGACTCTGTCGACTCCGTCGCATTGGCGAATGCCATCAAGAAGCTCTACTCCTCGGGCAACTTCGAGGATGTGAAGGTCTACCGCGATGGCCAGGTGCTGCAGGTGATGGTCAAGGAGCGTCCGACCATCTCCAGCATCGAGTTCTCCGGCAACAAGGATATCAAAGAGGAGCAGCTGACCCAGAGTCTGGAGTCCTCCGGCATCCGTGTCGGCGACCCGCTGGATCGCACCGTGCTTACCTCCCTCGAAAAAGGGTTGGAAGATTTCTACTATGGCGTGGGCAAGTACTCCGCCAAGGTCAAGGCTATCGTCACCCCGCTGCCGCGCAACCGGGTAGACCTGAAGTTCACCTTCGTCGAAGGTCAGGCTGCCAAGATCCAGCAGATCAACATCGTCGGCAACAGCGTCTTCCCGGAAGAGAAGCTGATTGCCCAGCTCTCCCTGCGTGACGAAGTGCCCTGGTGGAACTTCACCGCGGATCAGCGTTATCAGAAGCAGAAGCTGGCCGGTGATATCGAAACCCTGCGCTCCTACTACATGGACCGCGGTTATATCCGCTTCCAGCAGGAGTCCACCCAGGTCTCCATGACCCCGGACAAGAAGGGCGTTTACGTCACCCTCAATATCAAGGAAGGGGAGCAGTACAAGGTCTCCGGCGTCCAGCTGAAGGGCGATCTGATCGACCGCGGCGGCGAGATGAAGGGGCTGATCCCCATCGAAGCGGGCAGCACCTACTCTGCAAGCCAGGTCACCCACACCGAAGAGGTACTCTCCAAGTTCCTCGGTCGTTATGGTTATGCTTATCCGAAAGTGGTCACGTTCCCGCAGATCAACGACAAGACCAAGGAAGTCGAGCTCATCGTCAACGTTGAGCCGGGTCCGCGTGTCTATGTGCGCAACATCAACTTCACCGGCAACGCCACCACCGAAGATCAGGTGCTGCGCCGCGAGATGCGCCAGATGGAGGGCACCTGGCTCTCCTCGGACAATATCGAGCAGTCCAAGAGCCGCCTCAACCGCCTCGGCTACTTCGAGAGCGTGGAAGTGGACACCAAGCGGGTGCCGGGCAACGAGGACCTGGTCGATCTCGACTTCAAGGTCAAGGAGCAGCCGGCCGGCTCCATCAACGCGGGTGTGGGTTACGGTACCGAATCGGGCCTGAGCCTGCAGGCGGGGATCTCCCAGGACAACTTCATGGGTACCGGCAAGCGGGTTGCCATCAACGCCAGCACCAACGACTACTCCAAGAACGTCGATCTGAGTTACAACGACCCCTACTTCACCGTCGATGGCGTCAGCCTGGGTGGCCGGGTCTACTACAACCAGTTCCGTGCCGATGATGCGGATATCGTTGATTATGAAAACGAAACCATCGGTTTCCGTCTCTCCAGCGGTTTCCCGGTCAACGAGTTCAACCGTCTCGACTTCAGTACCGGTGTCGAGAGCACCAAGCTGAGCCGTCCTTCGTTCAATGCCCAGAACTATCAGGAGTGTCTGAAAGACAACCCGGATACCAATGGCAACACCTACTGCTGGGATCAGTGGAACGACAACCGCCAGTCGGTGCAGATGGATCAGTTCTGGAACCTCTATTCGCAGGATGGCTCCAACCTCGACTTCGTGACTGTCGACCTGACCGCAGGCTGGACCCGCTCCACCCTGAACAAGGGGATGTTCCCGACCGCCGGTGATCGCCAGCGGGTCAACGCCAAGGTGACCGTACCGGGCATGGAGCTGCAGTACTACAAGCTCTCCGCCGAAGATGCCCACTACTTCCCGCTCGATGCGGATCACAGCTGGGTAATGATCGGCAAGGGGCGCGTCTCCTACGGCAATGGCTATGGCAATGACTCCATGCTCCCCTTCTTCGAAAACTACTACGCCGGTGGTTTCGATACGGTGCGCGGCTTCAAGAGCAATACCATTGGTCCCAAGGCGATCTACAAGACCTATACCAAGCCTGGTACCGGTGGCTGTACCGGCAATCAGCCATGTGAAACAGGTAACTACGAAGGTTCCGACACCTCGGTCGGTGGCAACGCTCTGGCAGTGGCCTCGTTCGAACTGGTCTTCCCGACTCCGTTCGTCTCCGAGACCTACCGTCCGCAGATCCGCTCTACCGCCTTTATTGATGCCGGTACTGTCTGGAGCACCGATTTTGCCAATGGTGCCTACCCCTGCGCCGCCGGGGCAGATTGCAACTACTTGAGCCAGGACTACTCCAGCCCGGGTAACATCCGGGTCTCTGCCGGTGTCTCCCTGCAGTGGCTCTCTCCCATGGGCCCGCTGGTATTCGCACTGGCCAAGCCGATCAAGAAATATGAGGGTGACCGTACCGAGTTCTTCTCGTTCAACATCGGCCGTACCTTCTGATGAGTGTTTCACCCCCACCCATACGGTGGGGGTATTCAATGATGGGACGCGCAGCTTGCGTGCCTCACCAGGTAACAAGACGGTGTCAATGCCGCTTGCATAATCGGGTAAATCAGGTAGCCCTCGCCATGAGGGAACAAGGAGTAAGTGTGAATAAAGCGTTGAAAGTAGCTGGTTTGAGCTTTGCACTGATGGCTGCCGGCATGGGTTCTGCCTTCGCTGAGACCAAGATTGCCGTGGTCGACATGGGCGAAGTTTTCCAAAAGCTGCCCCAGCGTGAAGCCGTTGCCGCCAAGCTGAAAGGCGAATTCGAGCCGCGCATGCGCGAGCTGCAGAAGCTGGAACAGGAAGGCCAGAAGCTGGTCGAGAAGTTCCGCAAGGATGAAGCCTTCATGAGCGCCGAGCAGAAGAAGCAGAGCCAGGAGAAGCTGGCCAAGCTGCAGATGGAGTTCAACCAGAAGCGCCAGGCATTCGAGCAGGACAATGGCCGTCGTCAGTCTGAAGAGCGCAACAAGATCCTGACCAAGGTGCAAGCTGCCATCGACTCCATCGCCAAGAGCAATGGTTACGATCTGGTGCTGGAGCGCAATGCCGCCCCGTATGCCGCCAGCAAGCTGGACATCTCCGGCCAGGTTATTTCTCAGGTAAGCAAGAGCAACTAATTGATGGCATTTACTCTCGCACAGCTGGCCCAGCAACTGGGGGCCCAGGTCCATGGCGACGGAACCCTGGAAATCCGCAAGGTAGCGACACTGGAAAAGGCCGGGGAGGGTGAGATTACCTTCCTGTCCAACAAGAAGTACCGCTCTTATCTGGAGCAGAGCAAGGCGACTGCCGTGCTTATCACAGAGGCGGATCTCCCTTTCTGTCCCACCAATGCGCTGGTGCTCAAGGATCCCTACGTGGGTTTTGCCCGGGTAGCCCAACTGCTGGACACCACCCCGCAGCCGGCCATGGATATCCATCCGAGTGCCGTCATCGCGGCCGACGTCCAGCTGGGCGAGAGAGTGGCCATCGGTGCCAATGCAGTGATCGAATCCGGCGTCGTGCTGGGTGACGATGTCCGCATTGGCCCGGGTTGTTTCGTTGGCAAGAATACCCGGCTGGGAGCTCGCTCCCGGCTGTGGGCCAACGTCACCCTTTATCACAATGTGACCATGGGTACCGACTGTCTGGTTCAATCCGGTACAGTGATCGGTGCCGATGGTTTCGGTTACGCCAACGAACGTGGCGAGTGGATCAAGATCCCCCAGCTCGGCGGCGTGACCATTGGCAACCGGGTCGAGATCGGTGCCTGCACCACCATCGACCGCGGTGCGCTGGAAGATACCCGCATCGCTGACAACGTCATCATCGACAACCAGTGCCAGATCGCCCACAACGTCGAGATCGGCTACGGCACCGCCGTGGCGGGCTCCACCGTGATGGCTGGTAGTCTCAAGGTCGGCAAATACTGTATCATTGGCGGCGCTTCCGTCTTTAACGGGCATATGGAGATCTGTGACCAGGCCACCGTTACCGGTATGGCCATGGTGATGCGACCCATTACCGAGCCCGGTGTCTACTCTTCCGGCATCCCTCTGCAAACCAATAAAGAGTGGCGCAAGACCGCCGCCCGGGTGATGCGTATCGAAGAGATGCACAAGCGGTTAAGCAAGCTTGAGAAGAAGCTGGATCAAGAATAATCACGATTGGTATAGGGTACTGTTTTGACTACTGAAAAGAAGAGCCTGGGCATCCAGGAAATTATGGATCTGCTGCCCCACCGTTATCCGTTCCTGATGGTGGATCGTGTAGACGACTACGAGATCAGCGATGAGCGCAAAACCCTGCGCGCCATCAAGAACGTCTCCTTCAACGAGCCGATCTTCCAGGGGCACTTCCCGGCCAAGCCGGTGTTCCCGGGCGTACTGATCCTCGAAGCGATGGCGCAGGCCACCGGTATCCTGGCCTTTACCATGGTGGGCAAGCCGTCCCCCAATGAACTCTATTACTTTGCCTCAATCGACAACGCTCGCTTCAAGCGTCCGGTCGGCCCCGGTGACCAGCTGGTGCTCGACGTGGAGTTCCTGAAAGAGCGTCGCGGTATTGCCAAGTTCACCGGTGTCGCCACCGTCGACGGTGAAGTGGTCTGTACCGCCGAGCTGATGTGCGCCAAACGCGAGGTTTAACACACGTGATCGACCAGACTGCCACCATTCACGATACTGCTATCGTCCATGAGTCTGCCGTGATCGGTAAAGGGGTTGAAATCGGCCCCTTTTCTGTCATCGGCGCCGAGGTAGAAATCGGCGACAACACCTGGGTGGGCTCCCACGTGGTGATCAAGGGCCCGACCAAGATTGGTCGCGGCAACAAGATCTTCCAGCACACCTCCATCGGTGAGGATTGCCAGGACAAGAAGTACGCCGGCGAGCGCACTTTCCTCGAGATTGGCGACAACAACGTCTTTCGCGAGAACTGCACCGTGCACCGCGGCACCATCCAGGATCAGAGCCTGACCAAGGTCGGTAGCGGCAACCTGTTCATGGTCAACGTTCACGTTGCCCACGATTGCATCATCGGTGACAACTGCATTTTCGCCAACAACGCGACCCTGGCGGGCCACGTGGTGATCGGCGATTTCGTGATCTTCGGTGGTCTCTCTGCCATTCACCAGTTCGGCCGCGTTGGCTCTCACGCCTTTGTTGGTGGCTGCGCCGCCCTGAACAAGGACGTGCCGCCCTACGTGATGGCCGCCGGCAACTACGCCAAGCCGTTCGGGGTCAACTCCGAAGGTCTGCGTCGTCGCGGTTTCAGCGCTGAGGCCATCTCTGCCGTCAAGCGTGCCTACAAAGAGATCTTCCGCTCTGGCAAGACCATCGAAGAGGTGCTGCCTGTGCTGATCGAGATGGCGCAAGCCGAACCGGCCGTCCAGCTCTATGTTGACTTCCTCAAAGACAACGAGCGCGGGATCATCCGTGCCTGATCCGGTTCGTATCGGTATCGTCGCCGGAGAGGTCTCCGGCGACATTCTGGCTGCCGGTCTGGTGCGCGAGCTGCAAGTCCGCTACCCGGATGCGCAGTTTGAAGGGATCGCCGGGCCGCGCATGCAGGCTCTGGGCGTCAAGGCCCTGTTCGAGATGGAAGAGCTCTCCGTCATGGGGATCACCGAGGTGCTGGGGCGTCTGCCGCGTATCCTCAAGGTCCGTCGCGAACTACTGCGTCACTTCATCGCCAATCCGCCCGACATCTTCATCGGGGTGGATGCACCGGATTTCAATATCGGGGTGGAGCTGAAACTGCGCCGCGCCGGTATCAAGACGGTTCACTATGTCAGCCCCTCGGTGTGGGCATGGCGTCAGAACCGCATTCACAAGATCAAGGCCGCCACCGACATGGTGCTTGCCTTCCTGCCGTTCGAGAAAGCTTTCTACGACCGTTTCGAGGCCCCTTGCCGTTTTGTCGGCCACACCATGGCGGATGACATTCCGCTGGTGCCGGATCAGGCTGCCGTGCGCCGCAAGCTGGGCATCGATGCCAACCGCCGCTGGTTGGCTGTACTGCCGGGCAGCCGCACGGCGGAAGTGGGCTTTATGTCCCCTCTGTTTCTCGAAGCGTGCAAACACCTGACGGTGCGCTATCCGGATCTCGGCTTTATCGTGCCGCTGGTCAACCAGAAACGGCGTGAGCAATTCATGGCTATCAAAGCCGAAGTGGCACCGGATCTCGAGATGGTGCTGCTGGAAGGGCAGGGGCGCGAGGCGATGATCGCCGCCGACGTGGTGATGCTCGCCTCCGGCACCGCGGCGCTCGAAGCCATGCTGGTGAAAAAGCCGATGGTGGTGGGTTACAAGCTCAAGCCCTTCAGCTACTGGCTGGCCCAGCGGCTGGTGAAGACCGAATTTGTCTCCCTGCCCAACCTGCTGGCCGGGCGCATGCTGGTGCCGGAACTCATCCAGCACGAGTGCACCCCGGAGAATCTGGTGGAAGAGGTAAGCAAATATTTCGAGCACGACAACAGTGCGCTGGTCAACACCTTCACCGAGCTCCATCAACTCATTCGCTGCAACGCCGATCTGCAGGCTGCCGAGGCGGTAGCCGAGCTGCTCGGCAGGTAGCAGCGGTAGGTTCGATTAGCCGCGCTGCGGCGTAATCGGACGATCGCGTCACTGTGTCACCGAACGCTCACCTAACTAATAGATGCCCAGGGAACGTTCGAATACGCTTCGCTATTCGAACCTACCTTCCTTGTTTTGATTCAAGGCTACAAGATGATGATCGATATTCCTGACGACAAGCTGGTTGCCGGTGTGGACGAAGTGGGCCGCGGCCCGCTGGTGGGTGACGTGGTCACCGCCGCGGTCATTCTCGACCCGGCCAATCCGATTGCCGGGCTGGCGGACTCCAAGAAGCTCTCCGAGAAGAAGCGCCTCGCTCTGTTTGACGAGATCAAGGAGAAGGCGCTGGCCTTCGCCATCGGCCGAGCCACCCCGGAGGAGATCGACGATCTCAACATCCTGCATGCCACCATGCTGGCGATGCAGCGCGCCGTAGCGGGGCTGAAGGTGACGCCCGAGCTGGTCTTTATCGATGGCAACCGCTGTCCTGCTCTGCCGATGGAGGCGCGTGCCGTGGTCAAGGGCGATAGTCTGGTGGCCGCCATCAGCGCCGCCTCGATCCTCGCCAAGGTGACCCGTGATGCGGAGATGACCGAGCTGGACAGCCGTCATCCCGAGTACGGTTTTGCCCGCCACAAGGGTTATCCGACTGCGGAGCACCTCGCCATTCTGGCCGAGCGCGGCCCGCTGCCGGAGTATCGCAAAAGCTTCAAGCCGGTGCGCCGCGCACTGGGGCTCGAATAATCCATGCTGATCTGTCGGAACGATTTCTGCCTTGGCTGGTTCTGCTTGCGTAATGAGAGGGCATGACGATGGCTGACCCCCGTTTTATCCATTTGCGAGTCCACACCGACTTCTCCATGGTGGATGGACTGCAGAAGATCAATCCCATCGTCGGGGCTGCCGCGGCCGACAACATGCCGGCGATTGCCCTGACCGACCAGATGAATATGTGCGGTCTGGTGCGCTTCTATGGCGCAGCCCACGGCAAGGGGATCAAACCCATCGTCGGTGCCGACTTCTGGGTGCAGAGTGACGAGCTCGGTGACGAGCAGTTCCGCCTCACCCTGCTTGCCATGGACAACGAGGGCTACCAGAACATCACCCTGCTCATCTCCCGCGGTTACCAGCGCGGCCATGTGCAGGGGCGTCCGGTCATCGACAAGGCCTGGCTTGCCGAACACGCCAAGGGGGTGATTGTCCTTTCCGGCGGGCGCGAGGGGGATGTGGGCAAGTTCCTGCTCAAGGGCAACCGCCAGATGACCGAGCAGTGCGTCGCCTTCTATCAGACCCACTTCCCGGATGCCTATTACCTCGAGCTGCTGCGCACCGGCCGCTCTGACGAGGAGGTCTACCTGCACATGGCGGTGGCCATTGCCACCGAGTTCGAGCTGCCGGTAGTGGCCACCAACGAGGTGGTGTTCCTCAACGCCGATGATTTCGACGCCCACGAGATCCGGGTCGCCATCCACGATGGCTATACCCTGATGGACAAGCGCCGTCCCCGTCGCTACAGCCCGCAGCAGTACCTGCGCAGTCAGGAGGAGATGTGCGAGCTCTTTGCCGACATCCCCGAGGCGCTGGAGAACACGGTGGAGATCGCCAAGCGCTGCAACGTGACGGTGCGCCTCGGCGAATATTTCCTGCCTAACTTCCCGACTGGCGACATGACTACCGAAGATTTTCTGGTGGCCAAATCGAAAGAGGGTCTGGAGGAGCGTCTCGAGTTCCTGTTCCCGGATCCGGCGGTGCGGGCCGAGCGCCGTCCCGAGTATGACGAGCGCCTCGATATCGAGCTGAAAGTAATCAACCAGATGGGCTTCCCGGGTTACTTCCTCATCGTGATGGAGTTTATCCAGTGGTCCAAGGACAACGGCATCCCCGTTGGCCCGGGCCGTGGTTCGGGTGCAGGCTCTCTGGTGGCCTACGCCCTCAAGATCACTGACCTCGACCCGCTGGAATTTGACCTGCTGTTCGAACGTTTCCTCAACCCCGAGCGGGTATCCATGCCTGACTTCGACGTCGACTTCTGCATGGATCGGCGCGACGAGGTGATCGAGCACGTTTCCGACATGTATGGGCGGGAGGCTGTGTCGCAGATCATCACCTTCGGCAGCATGGCGGCCAAGGCGGTGGTGCGGGACGTGGGTCGGGTACTGGGCCACGCCTACGGTTTTGTCGATCGTATCTCCAAGCTGATCCCGCCGGATCCGGGCATGACGCTGGCCAAGGCGTTCGAGGCCGAGCCCAAGCTGCCCGAGCTCTACGAGCAGGACGAGGAGGTCAAAGACCTCATCGACATGGCCCGCCGCTTGGAAGGGGTGGTGCGCAACGCCGGTAAACACGCCGGTGGCGTGGTGATCGCGCCCACCAAGATCACCGACTTTGCGCCGCTCTACTGCGATGACGAGGGTCATCACCCGGTCACCCAGTTCGACAAGAACGACGTGGAATACGCCGGTCTGGTGAAGTTCGACTTCCTCGGTCTGCGAACGCTCACCATCATCGACTGGGCGCTCGGCATGATTAACCCGCGCCTTGCCAAAGAGGGCAAGCCGCCGGTCGACATCGCCGCCATTCCCATCGATGACAAGCGCTCGTTCGACCTGCTGCAGCGCTACGAGACCACAGCGGTATTCCAGCTTGAATCCCGCGGTATGAAGGACCTCATCAAGCGGCTGCAGCCCGACTGTTTCGAAGACATGATCGCACTGGTGGCCCTGTTCCGACCGGGCCCGCTCCAGTCAGGCATGGTGGATAACTTCATCGACCGTAAACACGGTAATGAAGCCATCTCCTATCCGGACGAAAAGTGGCAGCACGAGAGCCTCAAGCCCATCCTCGAACCCACCTACGGCATCATCCTCTATCAGGAGCAGGTGATGCAGATTGCCCAGACGCTGGCGGGCTACACGCTCGGTGGCGCGGACATGCTGCGCCGGGCGATGGGTAAGAAAAAGCCCGAGGAGATGGCCAAGCAGCGGGCCGGTTTCGAAGAGGGCGCCATCAAGAATGGCGTCGACGGCGAACTGGCGATGAAGATCTTCGATCTGGTGGAGAAGTTTGCGGGCTACGGCTTCAACAAGTCGCACTCCGCCGCCTATGCGCTGGTCTCCTACCAGACCCTCTGGCTCAAGACCCACTTCCCGGCCGAGTTCATGGCGGCGGTCATGACCGCCGATATGGACAACACCGACAAGATCGTGACCCTGGTGGACGAGTGCCAGCGGATGGGGCTCACCGTGATCCCGCCGGACGTCAATACCGGCCGCTACCGCTTCAGCGTCAATGAAGATGGTCATATCGTCTACGGTATCGGCGCGGTGAAGGGGGTGGGTGAAGGCCCTATCGACGCGATTCTGGACGCGCGGGATCGGGACGGCCCGTTCCGCGACCTGTTCGACTTCTGCAACCGGGTCGACATCAAGAAGCTCAACAAGCGGGTGATGGAGAAGCTTATTCTCTCCGGCGCCATGGATCGGCTGGGCCCTCACCGCGCCGCCCTGATGGCGACCCTGGAGGAGGCGATGCGCGCCGCCGAGCAGCATGCCAAGGCGCAGGCGGTGGGGCAGGTCGACATGTTCGGCGTGCTTACCGAGGAGATTGACGACGTCAAGAAGGCGTTCGCCAATGTGCCGCACTGGCCTGACAAGGTGTGGCTGGAAGGGGAGCGCGAGACCCTCGGCCTCTATCTCACCGGCCACCCCATCAACCAGTACAGCGGCGAGCTGCGTCGTTATACGTCGGGCCGGTTGTGCGATCTGCATCCTACTTCCCGCGATACGGTGACCACGGCGGCGGGGCTGGTGATTGCCGCCCGCAGCATGGTGACCAAGCGCGGCAACAAGATGGGGATCTTCACTCTGGACGACCGCTCCGGCCGTCTCGATGTGACACTTTTCAGCGAAGCGCTGGAAAAGTACGAAGAGTTGATGCAAAAAGACCGTATTTTGGTGGTTTCTGGACAGGTCAGCTTTGATGACTTCTCCGGTGGCCTTAAAATGTCGGCCCGTGAATTACTGGATATCAACGATGCGAGGGAGCGTTTTGCCAGAGCAATTCGCATCTCCCTTGATGAACAGCGTATCGATGATCGCTTTTTTCCGCGTTTGTGCGAGATTTTGGAGCCCGCCCGTGCCGGAGTCTGTCCGGTTCAGGTAAACTATCGTCGCCCCGGTTCCCGGGTGCGATTGACGCTCGGTACCGAGTGGCGGGTGACGCCCACCGATCAACTGTTAGATGACTTGCGCGTCCTGCTTGGGCGAGAGCGGGTCGAGTTGGTTTTTGATTAGAGGTTCTAAGGCCCTATGAGTCTTTTTCTGGATTTTGAACAGCCGATTGCCGAGTTGCAGGCGCAGATTGATGAACTCAAACATGTGAGTGAAGGCAATCGTGCCGTGGATCTTAAAGACGAGATCCATCGGCTGGAGAAGAAAAACGAAGAGCTGACCAAGAAGATCTTCGGTGATCTGGGTGCCTGGCAGGTATCCCAGATGGCGCGTCATCCCCAGCGCCCTTACACCCTCGACTACCTCGAGCATATCTTCACCGATTTTGACGAGCTGGCTGGCGATCGCGCCTATGCCGACGACAAGGCCATCGTGGGCGGTATCGCCCGTCTCGACGGCGAGCCGGTGATGGTGATTGGTCACCAGAAGGGTCGCGAGACCAAGGAGAAGATCAAGCGCAACTTCGGCATGCCGCGCCCGGAAGGGTACCGCAAGGCCCTGCGCCTGATGGAGATGGCCGAGCGCTTCAAGATGCCGATCATCACCTTTATCGACACTCCGGGCGCCTACCCGGGCGTGGGTGCCGAGGAGCGTGGCCAGTCCGAAGCGATTGCCCGCAACCTGAAGGTGATGGCCGGTCTGACCGTGCCGGTAGTCTGCACCGTGATCGGTGAAGGCGGCTCCGGCGGCGCACTGGCTATCGGCGTGGGCGACCGCGTCAACATGCTGCAGTACTCCACCTACTCCGTCATCTCGCCGGAAGGGTGTGCTTCCATCCTGTGGAAGAGTGCCGACAAGGCCTCCGTGGCGGCCGATGCGATGGGCATTACTGCCCAGCGTCTGAAAGAGCTCAAGCTCATCGACTCCATCGTCGAGGAGCCGCTTGGCGGCGCTCACCGCGATGTCGCCAAGATGGCCAAAAACCTCAAGGCGCGCATCAAGCAGGATCTGGATGCCCTGCGTCCGCTTGATAGCGAGCAACTGCTGGAGCAGCGTTACCAGCGTCTGCTGGGCTACGGTTACTGCTAAGTCCACTCGCTCTGCACCAAGCCCCCGTCGATACGGGGGCTTTTGTTTTATAGCCCTGTAACAAGCTGTCAGGTGTGCTTCTGAGCGCCGGTTGGAGGCAAAAAAAGCGCCCCAGGTGAGCGGGGCGCTTTTACCAAGATTGACTCGATTACAGCTCAATCTCGTCGGTCAGACCTTCATAGGCGATATCGATTGATTGCAGCTCCTTCTGCAGGCGGTGCTTGTCTTTCAACGCCTCAATCTCGCGCCATTTGCGTTTTTTTCCCGTTGTCCCGCGGCTACGTGAACCGAGCTCAACTACCTCGTCATAATCGAAGTTGAACATTTCCATGGCTCCCTCCTTGGTTTTTATCGTTTTCACCATCCGTATAACATAACGAGGTTGAAAATAAAACGTTTTCGTTACAGCTCTATGACCGTGCTAAAAGTCGGGTACAAAAAAACCGGGCCCCCCTGAGGGAGCCCGGTTTTTCGTAGAAAAATTAACCGATTACAGGCGGCCAGCCAGCATGGTTTCCAGCTTGCCCTGGTCGATGGCAAACATGCGGATACCTTCGCCCAGCTTCTCGTGAGCCATGGCGTCCTGGTTCAGTTCCCAGCGGAATTCGGCCTCGGTCATCGGGGTCGGCTTGGCTTTGTGCTCACCGGTGTAGTCCAGCTTGCGTACCACGGCGCCTTCAGTCTTGCTCAACTCTTCCAGCAGGGCCGGGCCAATGGTCAGACGGTCGCAGCCTGCCAGCTCCAGGATCTCGCCGGTGTTGCGGAAGCTGGCGCCCATGACCACGGTCGGGTAGTCGTGCTGCTTGTAGTAGTTGTAGATGGAGGTAACGGAGACTACGCCCGGATCTTCGCTGGCAGTGTAATCACGGCCATTTTTGGCCTTGTACCAGTCGAGGATGCGGCCCACGAACGGGGAGATCAGGAAGGCGCCGGCTTCGGCACAGGCGCGAGCCTGGGCGAAGGAGAACAGCAGGGTCAGGTTGCACTGGATACCCTCTTTCTCCAGCACCTCGGCGGCACGGATCCCTTCCCAGGTGGAAGCCAGTTTGATCAGGATGCGGTCGTTGCTGATGCCGGCTTCGTTGTAGAGACGGATCAGTTTGCGGGCCTTGGCGATGCTGGCGCCGGTATCGAAGGAGAGACGGGCATCCACTTCGGTGGAGATGCGGCCCGGAACGATCTTCAGCACTTCCAGACCGATGTTGACTGCCAGCTTGTCGCCCGCGTCGATGATTTGCTGTGCCTTGTCCTGGCTCTGGGATTTGGCCCACTTGATGGCGTCTTCGATCAGCGGTGCGTACTCGGGGATCTCGGAGGCTTTCAGAACCAGAGAGGGGTTGGTGGTGGCATCGATGGGCTGATAGCGTTTGATCGCTTCGATATCGCCGGTGTCGGCAACAACAGTGGTCAGGGCTTTCAGCTGGGTTAATTTATCGGCCATAGCGAATGTCATCTCTTAATGAGGGAGTAATCCCTGGGTTGCGGGCTTGAGACGGTGGTTCTGAAATAAAATTACAGGATCTTGATGCCTCAGGCTCAGAAAAGCGCGATGGGTATGACCCATCATCATTGCCTGCCTAATTAATACTTATGTGGTGCTTCCTGCAATAGGGGCACTTGGCTGTTAAATATTCAGGCTGTTGAGAAGTTCCGTTTTAATGCGCAAAACATACTGATTAATAAGGTTTTTTATATTTTTTGGCAGACTGTTTCCGGTTTGCCACCAAGCCATTTTTTTTAGCCAATATTCATATTTGCGTGGCCGATCACATAAATTGTTGAGTTGCATACTTGAAATTTTCTTACAGCGAAAACGTTTTGCGAAATATCCCCTCTTGAAAGCCGTTTCATGCAAGCGTTTGCCTGTTTCTGACGGAGAGAAATAGGCCGGCAGAAAAATACTCCTATGGAGCTATATTCGCGTTTGTCTGATTAAATTATTGGATTTGTTGAAAGTTTGCGATTTAAATGGAGCTTTAGTGGCGTTTTCCGTTCGTTTTTTGTGTCCAGGGTGATCGGGATCACTATTCCGGGTTCTTCCGCTGTGCTAGATTCCGCCCCTTTAGCGACACGATAATTAAACAACAGACAGAAAGCGGCCTGTGTACGCAGATTTGCACTGGCCATGGATGTGAATAACAACGAGAGAATTATGGACACCTTGATTGCGATGCTAAACGACCTGATGTGGGGAGCTGTGCTCATCTACCTGCTCATCGGGGTCGGTATCTTCTTCACCTTCCGCCTGGGTTTTATCCAGATCCGCCACTTCGGCCACATGTTCTCCGTGCTGAAAAACAGCCGCAAATCGGACAACGCCGGCATCTCCTCCTTTCAGGCACTCTGCACCAGCCTTGCCGCCCGGGTCGGTACCGGCAATCTGGCCGGTGTGGCCGTTGCCATCTATCTGGGTGGCCCCGGCGCCATCTTCTGGATGTGGCTGATCGCCTTTATCGGCATGTCGACCGCCTTCGTCGAAAGCACTCTGGCCCAGCTCTACAAGGTCAAGGATGAGGATGGCAACTACCGTGGCGGCCCAGCCTACTACATGGAGAAGGGGCTTGGCATGCGCTGGATGGGGGTGCTCTTTTCGCTCTGCCTCATTCTGGCGTTTGGTCTGGTGTTCAATGCGGTGCAGGCCAACTCCATCAGTCTGGCGATGAAGGTGGCCTTCGGCATTCCTGACTGGGTCAGCGGTCTGGCACTGGTGGCGCTTTCCGGTCTCATCATCTTCGGCGGTATTCGTGGCATCGCCCGTTTTGCCGAGCTGGTGGTACCTTTTATGGCGCTGGCCTACATCCTGCTGGCGCTGGTCATCGTAGCCATGAATATCAGCGAGCTGCCCCACGTGATGATGCTGATCTTCAAATCTGCCTTCGGCATTGAGCAGGCAGGTTCGGGGGCGCTGGGCTATGCCATCTCCCAGGCGATGATCAACGGTATCAAGCGCGGTCTCTTCTCCAACGAAGCGGGGATGGGCTCGGCCCCCAACGCAGCGGCTACTGCCACGCCCTATCCGCCGCACCCGGCCTCCCAGGGCTATGTGCAGATGCTGGGGGTCTTTATGGACACCATCATCATCTGCACCTGTACCGCGGCCATCATCCTGATGTCCGGCCAGTTTGAGCCGGGCTCCGGTGTGACCGGGGTGGAGCTGACCCAGCGGGCGCTCTCCTCCCAGATTGGTCATGGCGGCAATATCTTTATCGCGGCGGCCATCTTCTTCTTCGCCTTTACCTCCATCGTGGCGAACTACTCCTATGCCGAGACCAACCTGGTGTTCCTCGAGCACAACCACAAGGGCGGCCTGATGCTGTTCCGGATGTTTGTGCTGGGGATGGTGATGTTCGGCTCGGTAGGAGAGTTGCCGACCGTCTGGGCGATGGCGGATGTCTCCATGGGGCTGATGGCCATCGTCAACCTGGTGGCCATCCTGCTGCTCTCCGGCGTCGCCATCAAGCTGGCGAAGGATTACAACGACCAGCTCAGGCTGGGCAAGGTGCCCACCTTTGATGCCAACAAGTACCCCGAGATCCGCTCCCAGCTGGAAGAGGGTATCTGGGATAATCCCGTCAAAAAGTAATCCGTGTTGCATGATGTGCAAGAGAGGGGAGCCGGTGGCTCCCCTCTCTGCTTTTATGCCTTGTGTGATGCGCTTATGTCTGGCGATCCCAGCTCTGGCAAATCTGGCGCACTCGCCGTTTCAGCTGTCGAAGGCAGCGTTTCTGCTGATGGGCGGTGAGCGGCCCGTAACGCCAGCGCCGGTAGAGCCAGGCCGCCTGCAGCAAGGGGCGGGATAGAGCGGGGCGCAGCGTTGCCAGTCGTTCACACCACTGGCCCAGCGTCTCGCCCGCTTGCACTGTGCAGCCGGCCGCTTTTCCCCGGCGCAGCAGTGGCTGCCAGATCCGCAGGGTTGCGGGGGCGCGGGCAGGCCAGAGGAGCGGCAGGCTCACCATCAGAGCGACCAGTAGCAAACTGAGCAGGATAAGCCAGGGGGTTTGCCCAGCCAGCGATGGCCAGCGCTGCGCAACCTGTTGCCAGAGCTGGCTGGCATCGTGCCCCAACACCCAGCGGCTCCACTGGTAGTCGAGATTGTTGCCCCACCAACGCAACTGGTTGAGCAGGGCCCAGCTGCGATAGCGCTGCAAAGAGAGGGGATCGGCGGCGGCAAACTGCTCGCCAAGCGCCTGCGCCATATTGCCCTCGATCCGCTCCGGTGCGACGGCTGCGGTCGGGTCGATGCGCTGCCAATGCTGCTGCCGGTCGAGATACTCCACCCAAGCGTGGGCATCGAACTGGCGGACTGCCAGATAGCTGCCCTGCGGATTCCACTCGCCACCGAGGTAGCCGGTCACCAGTCGTGCCGGAATACCGGCTGCCCGCAGCACAAAGGCAGTTGCCATGGCGTAGTGGCCACAAAATCCCCGCCTAGTATCGAACAGAAAATCGTCCACCCCATCCGGGCCAAGCCGCGGCGGTGTCAGAGTATAGGTGTAAGGCTGGCTGCGAAATCGGGTCATCAGGGCCCCGACCAGCGAGCTCGGTTCGGGATAACGGGTGGCAAGCTCCCGGGCATAGGCCCGCGCCTGCGGATTGCCCTCGGCAGGTAGCTGGAGGTTGCGCTGCCGTTCACGCTCTGTAGCATCGGGGAGCGTCGCTGTGCTTGCCCGATAGCGGATGGCCAGCTCGTTGCTTCCCTGTCGATAGAGGGTCGCGATGGGAGTGGTTTGTACCGGCCCCTCCATCACGCGGGGCGCCGTCATGGCGAAGGCCCAGCGATGGCGCTGCGGCTCGGCGAGCACTTCATAGCTCCCCGCGGGCAGCGGGCTATCTGATAGTGTGGATGTCACGTTCAGCAAGGGGACTGTTTGCTGCCATCTTTTCACCTCTGCGCTCAGTTGCCAGCGCCGTCCGTCAAAATACTCCTGCCGCATGACCGGAAAGTAGCGCTCGGGAGCCGGCGGCGGGCCATCGGCAAAGGTGACGCGAAACACCAGCTCGGAGGAGCTGACCAGCTCGTTGATGTCGCCGGGCGCCACCTCTTCCGAGAGGCCCGTCAGGGCATGGCTTGCGGTCGGCATCTGCCAAAGCGGTGGCAACCTTGGCAGCACGATAAAGAGAGTCAGCAGCAGGGGAAGGGCGAGCAGCAGTGCGCCGCCCGCGCTGCGCCATGGGCGCTTCTGCTGCGGGGCTGCGGCATTGACCAGTGCAGTGACCGCCAGCCAGAGCGAGAGCGCCATCAACAGCGCCCAGCCGATGCTTTGGCGCTGCACCAGTGCCAGCGCAATCAGAAAGAAGGCGAGCAGCAGCACCTGTTCGACATCCCGATCGCGCCTAACCTCGATGAGCTTGAGGCTATAGCCGAGCCAGAGCAGGTTGACCAGCGCGGGCAGGGTGCCCAATCCCCGCCACTGCAGCAGGAGCATCAACAAACTGCCGATGGCCAGTATCGCCAGCACTCGTGCCGGTGGAGGCCGCCATCCGCGCCACAGCATCATGGCGCGGGTAAACAGGGTGATGGCGCCCACCGCCATGACCCATAGCTGTAGCTGGGGCCAGAGTGCGGCAATGAGCAGCAGCTGTTGCAGGGCGATGAGGGGCAGCAGGCGCCGGTTATCGAGCAGCATCTGTTCTGCCCTCGTCTGCCGGGTTATCCAGTTGCGCCAGTGCCAGCAGGCAGCGCTGTACAAATGCGGGGCCGCTATCAGGCCCCAACGTCTCCCGGGCCAGCGTCAGGGAGAAGGGAAGCCCCTGTTTGCCATAGTCGCAGCACCACCAAGCGAGCACCGCCAGCCGCTGCTCCAGATTGCCACCTGCTACCCGCGACAGAGTGAGATGGCGGCCAGACCGATGCGGCTCACAGAACTGCTTGCTGAGCAGGCCTCGCCCCTGTGCCAGTTGCTTCCAGGCGATCCGGCTCATGGCTTCGCCCTGCTGGTGGGCCCGCAAGGTATCAAAGTCGCCAATGGCGGCTGGCAACATATCCCCCTGCTGTTCGTCGGCTGTGGTGCTCTCACCCTCCCGCAGCGGGCCATGGACAGACTTGGGGTAGACCCACCCTTCCAGTTGCAGATCTGGCAGCGACCAGCAGCGAAAGAGGCCGAGGGGATAGCGGCTCTCGACTTTAAGCCGGCCAAGGGGGAGGCGACCGCGGCGCCGACCCGTGACCGGCAACAGCAGGTCTAGGGGCGTGGAGCCTATCTCGGCCTGCCAGAGCACGCCATCACCCAAGGTGAACTGAACGCCGTAGATCGGGCGCGGGCTCTGTACCCGTATTCTGATGGGGAGCTGGCTGCCCGCCTCGCCGGTAGCTGTGGGCCCGCCCATCAAGGCCAGACCCAGCAAGTTGCGATGGGTGAGCCACATGGCCGTCATAAACAGGCTGCCGAGGCAGTAGGCAACCAGCAGTACCAGATTGTTCTGGTAGTTGGTGCCGAGCAGGTAGATGGCGAGCAGTACCAGCAGATAGAGCAACCCCATGCGGGTGGGCAGGATGAAGAGGCTGCGCGGCCCCAGCGTGATCTGGCGTGACGGAGGGATGCGGCGATCAAGCCAGCGCAGCTGCCAGCGATCCTTTAGCTGGCGCCAGTCAGTCATGGCCGATCCGGATCGACGCTGGCCAGCAGCCGCTGGCTCAGGGGGCAGGCTTCGCCGTGCTGCACGCCAAAACTGCCCCGCAACCGATGCTCCGCCACATAGGGAAAGACCGCCTGCACATCCTCCAGCGTGACGAAACGTCGCCCCGCTGCCAGCGCCCAAGCCCGGCTCACCGCCAGCAGGATCTGGGCCGCTCGGGGGGAGAGGGGCTGTGGCAGCTCGCCATCAAACCGGCTCTGCTGTACCAGTGCCAGCAGGTAGTCGAGGGTGGCATCCGATAGGTGAATGGCCTCGGCTTCGGCTTGCAACAGGGCCAGGGCATCGGCGTCCAGCAGGCAGGGGAGAGGCTGGCTCAGCTGCTGGCCGCGCAGCAGTCTGCGCTCCGCCTCGCGAGGAGGGAAACCGAGTGAAAGCCGCACGGCAAACCGGTCGAGCTGGGATTCGGGCAGGGGATATGTGCCCGCCTGATCGGCCGGGTTCTGGGTGGCGATGACGAAAAATGGAGTGGGGAGGGGATGGGTATGCCCCTCGATGCTTACCTTCTGCTCGGCCATCGCCTCCAGCAGCGCGCTCTGCACCTTGGGGCTGGCGCGGTTGATCTCGTCGGCCAGCAGCACCTGGGTGAAGATGGGGCCGGGGTGAAAGGTGAAGTGCTGCTGGAGGGGATCAAAGATCTGCAGGCCCAGCAAATCGGCAGGTAGCAGATCGGCGGTAAACTGCATCCGGCGGCAGCTCAATCCCAATACCTGCGCCAGCGCCTGAGCCAGAGTGGTCTTGCCCATGCCGGGCAGATCCTCGATCAGCAGGTGGCCACGGGCCAGCAGGGTGACCAGTGCAACCTTGAGCTGCAGCGGTTTACCCAGAATCACCTGTTCCAGCGCTCTCAGCACCGCCGTGATCTGTTCCTGTGATTCCACTATTCCTCCCGCTTTCGCCTTGTCCGTATCTTGCTTCTCTCTTTTGGCACCTACAGCTTATACGCCAGTCGCTCAGGGGGGGGCTCAGTACGCCGTAAAACCATTGAAATTGCC
Organism: Aeromonas sp. SCS5; assembly: GCF_001887375.1. Classification (NCBI taxonomy): domain Bacteria; kingdom Pseudomonadati; phylum Pseudomonadota; class Gammaproteobacteria; order Aeromonadales; family Aeromonadaceae; genus Aeromonas; species Aeromonas sp. SCS5. The sequence goes on along the minus strand of NZ_LFCS01000006.1, from coordinate 229,047 downwards.
ATTTTTTCAATGACTTCACACCGACTTCACAGTTGTTCACTCTCAGCTCACCAAGCGTCCTTATGATGCACTTCTCAACTCACCACAAGACAGATGTCATGAAACAACCAACAACTCTCTCACTGCTGACGCTGGGTTCCCTGCTGATCTCTTCATTCGCTTCTGCCGCGCAGGATGTTCCGCTCGCTACCATCGTGGACGGCACCATTCAACCCGTGCTCAAGGAGTACCGGATCCCGGGAATGGCGGTTGCCGTACTGAAAGATGGCAAGGCCCACTACTTCAACTATGGCGTTGCCAACCGGGAGAGCGGTCAGCGCGTCAGCGAGCAGACCCTGTTCGAGATTGGCTCGGTCAGCAAGACCTATACCTCCACCCTCGGCGCCTACGCCGTGGTCAAGGGGGGCTTCAAGCTCGATGACAAGGTGAGCCGGTACGCGCCCTGGCTCAAGGGCTCCGCCTTTGATGGCATCACCATGGCCGAGCTCGCCACCTACAGCGCAGGCGGCTTGCCCCTGCAGTTCCCCGATGAGGTCGACTCGGCAGAGAAGATGCAAGCCTACTACCGCCAGTGGACGCCGCTCTTTGCCGCCGGTACCAAACGGGAGTACTCCAACCCCAGCATCGGTCTGTTCGGCTATCTGGCGGCGAGCAGCCTGCAGCAGCCATTTGCCCGCTTGATGGGGCAGACCCTGCTGCCTGGGCTGGGTATGCACCACACCTATCTCGAGGTGCCGAAGCAGGCCATGGGGGACTACGCCTATGGCTATTCGAAAGAGGACAAGCCCATCAGGGTCAATCCCGGCATGCTGGCCGACGAGGCCTACGGCATCAAGACCAGCTCGGCGGATCTGCTCGCCTTCGTGAAGGCCAATATCAGCGGGGTTGATGACAAGGCGTTGCAGCAGGCCATCTCCCTGACCCACCAAGGGCGCTACTCGGTAGGCGAGATGACCCAGGGACTGGGCTGGGAGAGTTACGCCTATCCCGTCAGCGAGCAGACGCTGCTGGCGGGCAACTCCTCGGCGGTGATTTACAATGCCAACCCGGTCAAACCTGTTGCCGCGTCCCAAGAGACGGGGGGGGCGCGACTCTACAACAAGACCGGCTCGACCAACGGCTTTGGTGCCTATGTTGCCTTTGTCCCGGCCAAGGGGATTGGCATCGTCATGCTGGCCAACCGCAACTATCCCAATGATGCCCGGGTCAAGGCGGCTTACGCCATTTTGAGCAAGCTGGCCGACTGATCACGGGGATAGCGTTTTACCGTAAGCAAGTGCGCCGGGATTGCCCGGCGCACTTTTTATCGCGTTTATTTTTACTCAGCTCATAGTTCTCTTCTGCCCGGCGGCTTGTCCATTCAGTTGCCTTAATCGCACATTGGCAGAAACAATATTTCCATTTTGGAATGTATCGATCGCCATCTCTTCACTAGGTGTGGTGGTAGGCCCCCCCTATAGTGCTCCGCATAGTCACTTGCTTGCCTGCTGTTTGCCGCGCTTTTGGCAGAACAGGGCCAGATTTCTGTTACGGAGCCTCCATGAAAACTTTTCTGCTGTGCGCCTTCCTGATGATCATCCTCTATCCGGTCGGCATCGATCTCTATCTGGTCGCCGTCCCCCGGATTGCCGAGAGCCTGCAGGCCAATGAGGCGCAGATCCACACCGCCTTTTCCATCTATCTCTTTGGCATGGCTGCGACAGTCCTGCTGGGAGGCATGATTGCCGATCGTTATGGCCGTCGCCCTGTGGTGCTGGGTGGTGCCATCATCTTTCTTGCCGCCTCGCTGGTGGCAGCCCATTCAACCGATGTCACCCAGTTTTATCTGGGGCGATTCTGGCAGGGGGTCGGGGCGGGGGCACTCTATATCATGACTTTTACCGTGTTACGGGATGTGCTGAGCGAAGAGCGGCTGGCGATGGCACTCTCCATGATCAACGGGGTTATCTGCGTCATTCCGGTACTGGCGCCGGTGTTGGGCTACCTCATCCTCTCCCGTTTTCAATGGCAGGGGATCTTCGTCACGATGGCTCTGGTGGCGGCATTGACCGGTCTGATCAACTTCTTGATGCTCAAGGAGACCCGGCCGGCAAACAGGCAGGAGAGCGCTGGAGGTTTGCCATTTGCCTTGTTGCGCTCCCCGCGCTTTATGCTGATTTCGCTGCTGACCAGCACCAGCGTGACCGCCATTCTGGTCTACGTCAGCGTTTCTCCCCTGATCCTGATGCAGGAGTATGGGTTCTCCCCCGAGCAGTACTCCGTCGTCATGATGGTGATGGCAGGAGTGAGCATGTCGACCTCCTTCCTGACGCCACTGCTGTTGCGTTGGTTGGGCAAGCAGCGAGTGCTGGCACTCTCCCACCTTGCCTACCTGCTGGCGGCATGCCTGCTGCTGGGCAGCTGGTTGCGGGGCAATGATGTCACGCTGCTGCTGGCCGGCTTTGCACTGGTCTGTGTCGGCTTCTCCTGCGGCTTCGGGGTGGCCATGGGAAAAGCGCTGGATGGCTGCCAGCACAATGTGGCCTTCGCCAGTGCGGTGCTCTGCGTCATGCAGATCAGCTTGTCCGGTCTCTATATTTGGTTGACGGGGCAGTTGGGCTTTTCCCCGCTGGCTATGCTTTTCTGCTCCCTGCTGCTGACGTTGCTCAGTTACCTGGGAGTGAAAGGGCTGGTACCATGGCTTGCTGTTCGCGAAGCGCAATCGCGGGGATAAACGGGAATGAGGAGGGATATGCGTACGTTGGTTGAGCTCGATCTGAACCTGCTGATTGTCTTCAAGTATCTGATGCAGGAGCGCAGTGTCGCCGGTGCAGCCAAGAGGCTCTGCGTCACCCCGTCGGCGGTTAGCAAGGCGCTGGCCAAGCTGCGGGAGTGGTTTGACGATCCCCTCTTTGTCCGGGTACGACAGGGGCTGCAGCCGACCAATCTCTCCCTGACGCTGGAAGAGGAGCTCAAGGTCTGGTATCAGCTGACCGACAGCATCACCTCGCTCAACAGCGAGGCGATCCCTGATGGTGCCCGCTTCAGTCTGGTGATGGAGTCCCCCTTCTACATCAGCTTCCTGAGCGATCTGCCGATGACCATCTACGAAAAGTATCCCAACTCGGTTGTCAGGATGCTGGGTTGGGATCATCACTCGCTCAACGACATCGTCAATGGCGATGCCGATCTCGGTTTTTGTGCCCGGGAGACCTATTCCCGCTCCCGGGCCAAGGTAAACCGGCTGCCCTATTACATCGATCACGAAGTGTTGTTCAGCGATCGTCCAGTCGCTTTTCTGCGTAAGGATCACCCCCTGCTGCAGCAGAAGTGGTCGTTGGAGAATTTTCTGGCTTGTCCCCAGGTCAGCATGGTGTGGGAAGCGAATGATACCTGGGCTCTTGATAGTCTGTTGGAGGACGAGGGGCTGAAGCGGGAGGTGCCCATCATGGTCTCCAGCTTCGAGCAGGCGCTGCATATTGCCGCCCAGTCTAGTCACGAGCTTATCGCGGTGGCGCCCTCCTACTGCGGGGGGTATGCGGCCAGGCACCATGCCAACCTGATTGCCATGCCCTTGCCACTGCCGGAGAAACTCTATCAGCAGCTGGAGATCGCTTTTATCCTGCTCTGGCACAAGCGGCACAATCAGGATGCCAAGGTAATGTGGCTGCGCAACGAGATAAGGCGGCTCTACAATCGCGAGTCGGAACAATCGAATGGATAAAAACCGGAGCGTTTGCTCCGGTTTTTTTATGCGCGCTGAATAGCTGATACTGATAAAAATGTATTTATATTGATACATTATCTTAACACTGATTCCGTAATGGAACGTTCTGACTTCCTGTTTTGCTATAGACTCTATACCTCCCTCTGTTAGATACTGCCACTTATAATAAACGCCTCTGCATTGCACTGAAAATATTGTTTTCTGTGTATGCCAGAGGCTACGCAGTAATTACAACATTAATAATATTGACTTTTTTGACATTATTACCCTGTTTTGCATCTGGATGTTTATTCAGGGGAGCGTCTATTAGTATTTGAACTCTCATGAAGTAAATCATTACGACTTTTATTTATACCAGAGAAGCTCTATTTGATCCCTTGGTTATAGCAGTAAAGGTTCGATGTAGTTGGTGAGTGGAACTGAAAAAGGTTGTTTATATGATTAATTGCAAAACTATAACGGTCACCAGTTTATTGACCGTATTACTCTGTGGCTGTGCCAAGAATACTGTTCACTCTGATGGCTCACAGACTATTGCACTTAATAAAGGTGCGATTATCCATTCAGAAGAGATTACCAGCCATTTTTTCTTTTCTGATGTCGACTTCGGTCTAAATGACAAAATTGATGCGGCAGCTATTTGTCATGGTGTTGAAAATGTCGTGCAGATAGAGACAAAACGGGGATTTTGGGACTCTGTGTTTGGCAGTTTGAGCGCAGGCCTGTATGCGCCTCGTACGACAAGAATTGATTGCGCAGGATGACAAAGAGAGGAGACAAGGTGTGATGAAACTGAAGAGTATATTGTTGGTTGTGAGCTGTGTGGGGGCCTTGTATGGTTGTGGCGGTGGCTCCGACGAATCCAAAGTCACTGTAGTAAAGCAGAGTAATCCAGACACTCCGCAACAATTGGTCAACATCGATGGTAAAATAACCCCCCACGATGTTAAAAACATCGATCCCAAGTCGGCCATTTTTTATAAGTCTGAACTAATAAATAGTGATAGTACATTAGGTTTGGCAGGTTTAGCTTTAAACTATAACTTTGGGTCAAGACAGAAATATAATTGGCAAGTTATGGTGGACGACGGTCAAATATTTAGTTCATGGTTTACTGGTTTTAATCAAGTAACCAAGGTGCCGGGCGAGCTGGTTTTGAATAGGGTGAGCAGAAGTCATAGCGCACCATCAGTCGAACAGAGCAGGCAAAAAATATCTATTGCATCCAATAAGTTGAGCATGGTTGATGAGGTGAAAAAGGCCACTAATGGGCTTGATTTATCTTTGATTGGGACGGCCAGTTATGCCAACTGGTCTGGTAAAATAAAGTTAACACCGATAGAAACCAGCCTTGTTAATACAGCCAGCTGGCATCCCAATAATGGGCTTGCAACCGATATGCTGGGGAATGTAGAGACTACCCGCAATGGGGATATGGTGACAGTTACCCTGGAGTTGCCTGCTGCCGGATGTACATTATTTGGCCGTAATAATGTACCACGCTCTCGTCGTGACATAATATATTTTAGTGGATTTGAACAATGCCAGTTTGACCCGGCAAAGGGGGCTAACTGGACGCCTAATGATTACTACAATAACGAAGCGTTAGCCAAGGCCAGGGATGGTGTGGTCGCTTATATAGCAACCTTTAAAAATGACGGGGGGACAGAGATGCTGGTGATTGGTTTCCCGAATCTGGAAGGTCTCTTCTTTGTGGTGCCAAAGAGCTAGGCAAAGTTTGGGTCATCATCACAAATCAGATTGATGGCAGTGCGGGAATTAGTCTCTTGCTGTTGAGGTTCAACGGCAAGCCATTCTATCGGCCCGTCATTACGCTGCGATGGCAAGCGTTATGACGGGCCGCTATTGTATCAAGGCAGCTATGGCTAATGCCTGACGAGAAGAGATATGCGTGCGCTCAAAGATCTTGATTTGAATCTGCTGGTGCTTTTCAAATACCTGCTGGCTGAGCGCAGTGTGGCCGGTGCGGCCAAGCTGCTCAATGTTACGCCTTCCACGGTGAGCAAGGGATTGGCCAAGTTGCGGGAGTGGTTTGCCGATCCGCTTTTTGTGAGAGGGCGCAGGGGGTTGCAACCTACCAATCTTGCCTTGACGTTGGGGGATGAGCTGGAACTCTGGTTCCAGCTTACCGGGGTGATCGCCTCGCTTAATCGTGATGCTATCCCCGATGGGGCTCGCTTCAGTCTGATGGTGCAATCCCCTTTCTATCTACTCAGTGACCTGCCCATCAAAATTCATGAGAAGTACCCCAACTCGATAGTCAAGATGCTGGCATGGAATCGCCATTCCCTTGGCGACCTTGTCAATGGCGACGCAGATTTGGGTGTCTGTGTGCGCGAAAGTTACGACCGCTCTCTGCTCAAACTGGGTAATCTTCCCTACTACATCGATCATGAAGAGCTCTTTTGCGACAGGCCCGTAGTCTTCCTGCGCAGAGATCATCCGCTGCTTCGGCAACTGTGGTCGCTGGAGAACTTTTTGGCCTGTTCCCATTGCAGCGTGGTGCTGGAGGTCAAAGAGACATGGAGTCTGGATATGTTGCTGGAGGATGAAGGGCTCAAGCGAAATGTATCCGTGATGGTATCCAGCTTCGAGCAGGCGCTGTATATGGCAGCCCAGTCGCAGCAGGAGCTTATTGCGGTTGCGCCCTCCTACTGCACCGCGTTTGCGGCCAAATATCATCCCAATCTCGTTACCTTGCCGCTACCTCTGCCCGAGCGCCTCTACAGCAAGCTGGAACTCACTTTTATCCTGCTTTGGCACAAGCGGCATAATCAGGACTCAAAGGTTCAGTGGTTACTGCAGGAGATAAGGCGGCTCTATCAGCGAGCGCCAGCCCGGGGGGCTACCTGAATTCAGCCGGCGGATCTGCGCCGGCTTTTTTGTGCCTGCCAGTTGTCCTGAGTCTGCGATGGCTGTGCAGAGAGCCATTTGCTGTCGTTCAATACACAGAATTGAAGATAAATCACGTCTCGAGTGACACTCTTTGCAAGAGAATTTGTAATCCTGTTTCATTAGAAAACATCATGAAAGTTGGGTTTTAAAGTGTGATCAACCATTAAGTCAGTTAATTGCCAGTGACATAACATGCCTCACCTTGAAATGACGGGGCGTGCCCCCTTATTTCTGCTCGCCCCTTTGCGGTGCATCAGTGTCGCTTCTTGCCCCACTTAGCACCTTGAAGATGACGAATGAAACATCTGTTGCCAGATATCGAGCGGCGGCTTGCCGGCACAGGGCAAGGTCGCAGTCGGGTGGCTTGGCAGGTATTTCATTTCATGGGCTCACCGCCATCAGATTAATAACAATAAGCAGCTATCAAGGCAGGTTACTATGCGTCCAGCAACAGCACCGACCGGGTTGTTACAACAGCCCAAACCCTTCTTCATGATATTTTTTGTCGAACTCTGGGAGCGCTTCGGTTATTACGGCGTGCAGGGGATCCTGGCAGTTTTCTTTGTACAGCAACTGGGTTTTTCCCAGGAGCAGTCGTTTATCACCTTCGGCGCTTTCTCGGCGCTGGTGTATGGCCTTATCTCGATCGGTGGTTATGTTGGCGACCATATTCTCGGGACCAAGCGCACCATGGTGTTGGGGGCGGTTGTACTGGTTATCGGCTATTTCATGACCGGCATGTCGATTTACAATCCTGACCTGATTTTCTATGCGCTCGGTACCATCGCGGTCGGCAACTGCCTGTTCAAGGCCAACCCGGCCAGTCTGCTCTCCAAATGTTATGCCCCGAAGGATCCGCGGCTGGATGGGGCCTTTACCCTCTTCTACATGTCGATCAATATCGGCTCGCTTATCTCCCTGTCGCTGGCTCCGGTCATTGCCGATCACTACGGCTATACCGTCACCTACAACCTCTGCGGTGTCGGGTTGGTGATTGCGCTGCTCACCTTCTTTGCCTGCCGCAATATGGTGAAAGACATTGGCTCCGAGCCGGATCATCTGCCCCTCAACTACGGCAAGTTGCTGATGGTATTGGCTGGCTCGGTTGTCATGGTCTTCTTCTGTGCCTGGTTGATGCACCACGTGGTGATCGCCAACATGGTGCTGATGACGGTGACTATCGCCGTGGTAATTGTCTTTTTTCGCGAGGCGTTCAAGCTCGACACCGTGGGTCGCAACAAGATGTATGTGGCCTTCGTGCTGATGCTGGAGGCGGTGCTCTTCTATGTGCTGTACGCCCAGATGCCGACTTCACTGAACTTCTTTGCCATCAACAACATGCATCATGAGATGCTGGGCATGAGCGTCAACCCGGTCAGCTTCCAGGCGCTCAACCCCTTCTGGGTGGTAGTGGGTAGCCCGGTGCTGGCGGTGATCTATACCCGGATGGGCAGCAAGGGGCGGGATCTCACCATGCCGCTCAAATTTACCCTCGGGATGTTCTTCTGCTCGCTCGGTTTTCTGACTGCCGCAGCTTCCGGCTGGTGGTTTGCCGATGAGCAGGGGCTCACCTCGCCCTGGTTTATGGTGCTTATTTACCTGTTCCAGAGCATCGGCGAGCTGATGATCAGTGCGCTGGGTCTGGCCATGGTGGCTGCACTGGTGCCGCAACGCCTGATGGGCTTTATCCTCGGGATGTGGTTCCTGACCCAGGCGATGGCATCGCTGCTCGGGGGCTATGTCGCCACCTTCACCGCCGTACCGCAAGGGGTCACGGATCCGCTGCTGACTTTGCCCATCTATACCGGCGTGTTTGGCAAGATTGGGATAGCGACCCTGATTATCGCCGTGGTGATGGGCATGATGGTGCCCTGGCTGAACCGGATGATGAATGCCGCACCGCAGGAGGAAGAGGGGTTGCTGGCGCCGCAGTCACAGGCGTGACGGGGAGATAGATGCAAACAAGGCAGGGGCACACCCCCTGCCTTGCTGTTGATGGCTTAGTTGTACTGCTCTTCCATCCAGGCTTCGACGATCAGCTGCGCCGATACGCCGTCCACGCTGCCCTTCTCCAGCGCGCGATATCCACCCTGTTCGAAGAGGCGGGCACGGGCGTCCGTGGTGGTGAGCCGCTCATCCTTGAACTCGACCGGTTTGCCGAAGCGACCGTGCAGGCGGTTGCCGAACTTGCGGGCACGAACCGTGATCTCCTGATCGGTGCCATCCATGTTCAGGGGAAGGCCGACAATGAGCAGATCCGGTTGCCACTCCTTGAGCAGCTTCTCGATTTCGTCCCAGTTGGGGATGCCGTCATTGGCCTTGAGGGCGCGCAAGGGACGGGCAGTGCCGGTCAGCTCCTGGCCAATGGCAACGCCAATGCTCTTGGTGCCGTAGTCAAAGCCCATGATGCTGCGTGATGACATGAAAAATCCTCGAAATAAAACGGGGTTCGCCAGCGGCTCAGCTGTGGCCGACGTCGCTGGAGAGATGGATCGGATTAACCCCGATGCTGGCGGCAGCTTGCTGCCACCGCTTGTGGATAGGGGTTTTGAAGATAAGGTCAGGATTGGGCGGGATCACCAGCCAGGCGCCATCAACCAGCTCCTGTTCCAGCTGTCCGGCACTCCAGCCAGCGTAACCAAGCGCCACCAGCCAATGATCGGGAGCCTCACTCGTACCCAGGGTTTCCAGTATATCCTTTGAAGTGGTCACCATCATTTCGTCCCCCACCTGCATCGTTGAGCCGAAACCGGGGCGGAAGCTGTGCAGTACAAAGCCACGATCGGCGTGCACCGGCCCCCCTTGCACCACCGGCTGCTTGAGTTCCGCAACGGTCGGGGGCGTGAGCTTGAGCTGGGTCAGCATGGCCTCAACGGACATGTCGACCGGGATGTTGACGACCAGCCCCATGGCGCCCTCTTCGTTGTGTTCGCACAAGTAGACCAGCGAACGCTCGAAATAGGGGTCCGAGAGGCTTGGCATGGCAAGAAGAAAGTGATTTTGCAGTGTTTGCATATGGGCCAGATATTGCAAAGGTATTTGCGGCAATTATGGCAGCTCGACTCTGTGGGCAAAACCGCTTTTTATCGAAGGCGTGCCGGCCCGCCATTTATCCGGGTAGGGAGAGAAAACCATGGAAGGGATTTCAATCAGGCAGAAGTTGATTCTGGGTTGTGTGGTGCCTCTGCTGGCACTGTTGGCCTTGCTGGTGGGGGCAACCCAGGCGATGTCCCAGCTGATGGCAGGCATGAACGCTATGTATCAGGGGGAGGTGGTGCAACTGAAAGAGCTCAAGCACATTGCCGATCTCTACGCCGTCAACGTCATTGATGCCACCAACAAGGCCAATGTGGGCGGCTTTACGCCGGAGAAGGCGAAAGCGGCCATCATGCAGGCTCAGCATGATGTCACCCAGAGCTGGCAGAATTACCGCAACATGGCGATGGATCAGGGGGAGACGCAGGAGGCGGATCGGGTGCAGATGCTCTTCGCTGCGGCCGATCCGCAGATTGCCGCCGTATTGCAGGTGCTTGATGGCGGGCCGGACGAGGTACGCGCGAATCTTGGTGCCCGGATCATGCCCCTCTATGGTGCCATCGACCCCCTCAGCGATGCGGTCAGCGCTCTGGTGCAGTATCAGCTTACCGCTGCCGAACAGAGTATGACCGAGCTGACCCGGCTCAAGGATCGCCTCTTCCAGCTCTTTCTCCTGCTGTTTCTGATCGGGGGCGGTTGCGTGCTCTTCTTCGGCATGTGGGCCGGCCGCAGCGTGAGTCAGCCGCTGGCGGCAATGAGTCAGGTGCTGCGCGGCATGCAGGCCGAGCTCGATCTGAGCCAACAGGCGCCGGTATTGCGTAAGGACGAGATGGGGGCGCTGGCCCAATCGCTTAATCAGGTGATCAGCCACTTCCGCGGTTTGATTAACCAGATCAACGAGATGGCGGAGCACCTTGCCAAGGAGTCCGCTCGTCTTGCTCATATCGGGATGGAGAGCCGCCAGCGCTTTGCCCAGCAGCAGGCCGAGACCGATCAGAGCGCGACGGCCATGAACCAGATGAGCGCGACCGTGGCCGAGGTGGCCAACAGCTCGTCCGGGGCTGCAGATGCGGCCAGGGTGGCCGATCAGAGTGCCCGCCACGGTCATGAGGTGGTGGAAGATGCCATCCAGCACATGTCCTCCCTCTCTTCCCATATCCAGAGTACGGCGGCGATGATCACCCAGCTGGCCGATGACAGCCGCGATATCAGCAGCGTGATGGATGCCATTCGCGGCATTGCCGAGCAGACCAACCTGCTGGCGCTCAACGCCGCCATCGAAGCGGCGCGGGCCGGGGATCAGGGGCGCGGTTTTGCGGTGGTGGCGGATGAGGTGCGTACACTCTCCCAGCGTACCCAGCGCTCGACCGAAGAGATTGGCAAGACCATCGTCAAGTTGCAGCAGGGGGCGAGCGAGGCCGCCAACAGCATGATGCACGGGCTGGAGCAGGTCGAGGAGTCCAATCGCACCGTGCTCGCTTGCGGCAAGGCGCTCGGCGAGATCGTCACCTCGGTGGAGATGATCAACGAGCTCAACACCCATATCGCCACCGCCGCCGAGGAGCAGAGCAAGGTGGCCGAGGATATCACCCGCAACGTGGTCAATATCGCCCAGATTGCGACCGAGTCGACGGCAGCTGCCTCCGATATGAACCAGAGTTGTCACGAGCTGGAGCAGCTATCGAGCGATCTCAAGCTGAAGGTGGGGCAGTTCCGTTGTTAAGCCTTCATACCAATGAGCAAGGCATGAAGTAGAAGAGGCGGCCCCGGGGCCGCCTCTTTGCATTAACACTCGCTCACTACATCGAGCAGCAATTTAACTGTGGCGGGCTCAGGCCTTGGCCAGCCGGCGCTCGATGGCATCCATCAGCATGCCGGTGATGTGCACGTCGAAGGCTGCTTCAATCTCGCGAATGCAGGTCGGGCTGGTGACGTTAATCTCGGTCAGGCGGTCGCCGATGATGTCGAGGCCGACGAAGATAAGCCCTTTCTCTTTCAACGTCGGGCCCACCGCGCGGGCGATGGCCCAGTCGGCTTCGCTCAGGGGACGCGCCTCGCCACGGCCACCGGCTGCCAGATTGCCACGGGTTTCGCCTTGCGCCGGAATACGGGCCAGACAGTAGGGAACCGGCTCGCCATCCACCACCAGTACCCGCTTGTCGCCATCCTTGATGGCGGGCAGATAGGTCTGCGCCATGCAGTACTGGCTGCCGTGGGCGGTCAGGGTCTCGATAATCACGCCGACGTTGGCGTCATCTTCCTTCATGCGGAAGATGGAGGCGCCGCCCATGCCGTCCAGCGGCTTGAGGATCACGTCTTTGTGCTGGGCGTGGAAGGCGCGCAGCTTGTCGGCGCGGCGGGTTACCAGCGTGGTCGGGGTGTGCTCGGCAAACCAGGCGGTGTAGAGCTTCTCGTTGGCGTCGCGCAGGCTCTGCGGCTTGTTGACGATAAGGCAACCCTCATCCTCGGCCCGCTCCAGCATGTAGGTGGCGTAGATAAATTCGGTGTCGAACGGCGGATCCTTGCGCATCAGGATCACATCGAGGTTGGAGAGGGGCTGATCCACCACCTCGCCCAGCGTGTACCAGTCGGCGTAGTCATATTTGACGGTGAGCGGGCGCATGGTGCCAAAGGCGCGACCGGCTTCCATGTAGAGATCCTTCATCTCCAGATAGAAGAGCTCATAGCCGCGCTTTTGCGCCTCTTCGAGCATGGCAAAGCTGGAATCTTTCTTGATGTTGATGGCCGAGATGGGGTCCATCACGATGCCGAGTTTAATGGTCATCCGAATATCCTTCTTGTGGCTCGATTGCGAGTGAGATTCTTAAAACCTGTTCAAAGTCTGTCACGAGAGGTCGTCAGCAAGGTAAAGAGCAGCGCAGGAACCGGAGCGTATAGACATACGTGAGCCTCTTGGTTCCACATAAGCGAGCAGCGCATGAGCCTTGATCACGACCTCGCAGTAAGACATTGGACTGGTTTCAAGCGAGATCGCCAAAACGGCACTGCAGCGCAGTGATCGCGGTCAGGGCGGCGGTTTCGGTGCGCAGCACCCGCGGCCCCAGCAGCATCTCTTTGAAATCTTCCTGCACGGTACGGGCGATCTCGTCGCTCGACAATCCCCCTTCCGGGCCAATCAGCAGGCGCACGCCGTGCTCGGGAACGGGCAGGGTGTTGATGCTGTACTCGGCGCGCGGGTGCAGGTTGAGCTTGAGCTCCTTGGTCTCTTCCGCGAGCCAGGCGTCGAGCTCCATCGGCATACGCACCTCGGGCACCACGTTGCGGCCGCACTGTTCGCAGGCGCTGATCACCACCTTCTGCCACTGCTCGCGCTTCTTCTCCAGTCGATCGGCTGGCAGCTTGACGCCGCAGCGCTCGGAGAAGAGCGGGGTGATGCAGGTGACGCCCAGCTCCACCGATTTCTGGATGGTGAAGTCCATCTTGTCGCCGCGGCTGATCACCTGACCCAAGTGGATGGCCAGCGGTGACTCCACCGATTGGACGTCGCAGCTGTCGATGGTCACTTCCACCGACTTCTTGCCGACGCTGGCGATGGTGGCGGGATATTGATTGCCATCGCCGTTGAACAGCTCGAGCTGCTGGCCCGGCTGCATGCGCAGTACCCGGCCGATATGGTTGGCGCCGTCTTCCGACAGGGCGATGGTCTGGCCAACTTGCAGGGTGGCCGGTTCATAGATACGTGGAATGCGCATGTCTGCTAGTCAGTCTCTTGCTTGGAAACCCTTCATATCCTGCGGCGAGCAAGGCTCACGCGGCAGAAGGAAAGAGTTTCATGATAGGAGGGGCGATCCCCCTCCCTGGTCAAATGGGGTTATTGGCACTGCTTTTCAATAAAGGGATTGGTATTGCCCTGCAGCTTGCCGATGCGGCGGTTACGCTCGCACTCCCAGCCCTCTGCCGGGTACTGGCGATCCCAAGCTTCGAACAGTTTACGCTGTTGCGCTGCCAGACGCAGCCCATACTGCTCGCTCATGTAGAGGTAGGCGCGGGCGATCTGACCCCGTACCGGCCCCTTGGGCGGCTGCACCCGGCGCTCCTTGAAATCCACCAGCATCTGGCACTGGCCGTACTGATCCGGCTTGCCGTTCCAGTCGGAGAAGCGGAAGTTGGCGCGATCGCCGTTCACCTCGCCGATGGCGGGGAAGAGGTTATGCATGTCCCCCTCCATCTTGTTGAACTCCGGGCTCACCTTCTCGCAGTTCTTGCGACCGCCATCCTGCCAGCACTGCAGCTGGTGGCCAAACTCCCAGGCGGGCACCACGTGCTCCCACTCGATGCGGGCGGCGCGTTTGGGCTGCTTGCGCGGCTCATAGCCGCAGCTGGCGAGATCCGGGCTCATCTTCTTGCCCTGATAGTTGATGTCACAGCCGCAGTAGAAGGTGGTCGCGTCTGGCTGGCTGCGGTAGAGCTTGACCAGATCCTGCTTGGCTTCGCGAAAGGTCTGGGCGTGCAGAGGCGCGCTGAGCAGCGGCAAACCGGCCAGCAGGGTCAGGGCGAGGGAGGAGATGAAACGCATGGGATTCCTTGCAAACGGGATGATAGACGAACGATGGCGGGCACCCTACCACAAGAGCGCGGCACCGGCTGGCTTACTGTTCTGGCTCCGGCCGTTCCCGCTCCAGCGGCTGCTTGCAGCGTCGGCAGTGATAGCGGGCTTCGCCGCGCACCACCTTGTTGTGGCGGCGTACCGACAGCTGATGCTGCTGACAGAGGCAGCGATAGGGGATGGTGCGCTGGGCCAGAACCGCCAGATCGAAGCTGTGGGTGGTTCTGGGCTCAAGGCCGAACACCTCCCGCATCACCGATTGCCACTGGCGGCCGTGGGGTAGCACCCGCGATCTGCCGCGACCTTCCCCCCACAGTGCATAGACCAGCAGATGGGCCACCTCGTGGGGCACCACCTCATCCAGAAACGCCTGCTGGTTGGCCTGACAGAGGGCGGGATTGAAGCGCAGCTCCCAGGTTTGCAGCCGCGCCGATCCCGCCGCCCGACCACGCATGTTGCAATGGACTTGCGGGCGGGGGAAGGTGCGGCCAAGGCGCGCTTCGGCTTGTGCAAAGCAGGCATCGACGCGTGCGAGCAGCTGCTGGTGCAGGGCGGGGTCGAGGCGGGTAGGGGTGGCAGACATCGGGTTCTCGTCAAATGGCGGATAAGCAAAAGGGGAGCCAGGCTCCCCTTTTATCACAACCGTGAACCTTACAGGCCAGCGGCAGAGCGCAGCAGTTCGGCCTTGTCGGTCTGCTCCCACGGGAACTCGTTGCGACCGAAGTGACCGTAGGCAGCGGTAGCCTGGTAGATCGGGCGCTTCAGATCCAGCATCTGGATCAGGCCGTACGGGCGCAGTTCGAAGTGCTCGCGTACCAGCTTGACCAGCAGATCCTCGGCAACCTTGGCGGTACCGAAGGTTTCCACGCTGATGGAGGTCGGCTCGGCCACGCCGATGGCGTAGGAGATCTGGATTTCACAGCGATCGGCCAGACCGGCGGCAACGATGTTTTTGGCAACGTAGCGGGCGGCGTAGGCAGCAGAACGGTCAACCTTGGACGGATCCTTACCGGAGAAGGCGCCACCACCGTGACGGGCCATGCCGCCGTAGGTGTCGACGATGATCTTGCGACCGGTCAGACCGCAGTCACCCATCGGGCCGCCGATAACGAAACGGCCGGTCGGGTTGATGAAGTATTTGGTGTCCTTGTTGACCCACTCGGCCGGCAGTACCGGCTTGATGATCTCTTCGCGTACCGCTTCAACCAGATCTTTGTGGCTGATGGATTCAGCGTGCTGGGTAGAGAGAACCACGGCATCCACACCGATGATCTTGCCTGCGTCGTCGTAGGCGAAGGTCAGCTGGCTCTTGGCATCCGGACGCAGCCACGGCAGGGTGCCGTTCTTGCGCACTTCAGCCTGACGCTTCACCAGCAGGTGAGAGTAGGTGATGGGGGCGGGCATCAGCACGTCGGTTTCGTTGGTGGCGTAGCCGAACATCAGGCCCTGGTCGCCAGCGCCCTGTTCCAGCGGATCGCTGCGGTCAACACCCTGGTTGATATCCGGGGACTGCTTGCCGATGGCGTTCAGCACGGCGCAGGAGTCGGCATCGAAGCCCATGTCGGAGTGGGTGTAGCCGATTTCACGCACGGTATCGCGCACGATCTGCTCGATGTCTACCCAGGCAGAGGTGGTTACTTCACCGGCCACCATGACCATACCGGTCTTGACCAGGGTCTCGCAGGCAACGCGTGCCTTGGTATCTTGCTTGAGGATGGCGTCCAGTACCGCATCGGAGATCTGGTCCGCAATCTTGTCGGGATGGCCTTCGGAGACCGACTCGGAAGTAAACAGCTTTGCCATGATTTTAATCTCAGCTTGTCTGGGTTATCGCCACGGCAATAACCGGATGAATAGGACGGTGTAGAGGTATCTACATCTGGACGTCTATTTTAGTTAGCACCCCCCCCGATTGCCAGCACTATTTTGTCGCTGTGTCGCAAGAAGGCCACTATTGGCTCCTTACTATCCCCAAGGGGATGGAAATCAAACGTTTGCGGTTGTTCTGTCTGGTCAAACGCCGCCAAGAAAAGCGATTGTCCTCCCAAAGCGGCTTTATTCGTCCAGATAACATTTGCACGCCGCGCGCCCTGCTGGGACAATAACGCGCCTTACATCTTGGCCATCAAATGAAGCAATCGCAGGAGATACAGATGCCTTCTCGTAAAGAGCTTGCCAATGCCGTTCGTGCATTGAGTATGGATGCCGTTCAAAAAGCCAACTCCGGTCACCCGGGCGCCCCCATGGGAATGGCGGATATCGCCGAAGTATTGTGGCGCAGCCACCTCAGACATAACCCGAACAACCCCAAGTGGGCCGACCGCGACCGTTTCATCCTCTCCAACGGCCACGGCTCCATGCTGCTGTACTCCCTGCTGCACCTCTCCGGTTATGACCTCTCCATCGACGATCTGAAAAACTTCCGCCAGCTGCACTCTCGCACCCCGGGTCACCCGGAGTACGGTTACGCGCCGGGCGTTGAAACCACCACTGGCCCGCTGGGTCAGGGCATCACCAACGCCGTTGGTATGGCGATCGCCGAGAAGGCCATGGCTGACCAGTTCAACCAGCCGGGTCACGACATCGTTGACCACTACACCTACGCCTTCATGGGCGACGGCTGCCTGATGGAAGGTATCTCCCACGAGGCTTGCTCTCTGGCCGGTACCCTGCAACTGGGCAAACTGATCGCGTTCTGGGATGACAACGGCATCTCCATCGACGGTCACGTAGAAGGCTGGTTCACCGACGACACCGTCAAGCGCTTCGAAGCCTACGGCTGGCACGTTATCCCGGCTGTTGACGGCCACAACCCGGAAGCGATCAACGCTGCCATCGAAGCCGCCAAGGCCGAGACCGGCAAGCCGACCCTGATCTGCTGCCGCACCATCATCGGTTACGGTTCCCCGAACAAATCCGGTTCTCACGACTGCCACGGTTCACCGCTGGGCAACGACGAGATCGCCGCTGCTCGCGCCTTCCTGAAGTGGGACCACGCCCCGTTCGTTATCCCGGCCGACATCGCTGCCGAGTGGAACGGTCAGGAGAAGGGCGCCAAACTGGAAGCCGACTGGGCTGCCAAGTTCGCCGCCTATGAAGCAGCTCACCCGACTCTGGCTGCCGAATTCAAGCGCCGCACCGCAGGCGAACTGCCGGCCAACTGGGCTGCTGAATCCGCCAAGATCATCGAAACCCTGCAAGCCAACCCGGCCAAGATCGCAACCCGTAAAGCGTCCCAAAACGCACTGGAAGCGTTCGGCAAGCTGCTGCCGGAATTCATGGGTGGCTCCGCTGACCTGGCTCCGTCCAACCTGACCATGTGGTCCGGTTCCAAGTCCCTGACCAATGACGATGCCTCCGGCAACTACATCCACTACGGTGTCCGCGAGTTCGGCATGTCCGCCATCATGAACGGTATCGCCCTGCACGGTGGTTTCATCCCCTACGGCGCCACCTTCCTGATGTTCATGGAGTATGCCCGCAACGCCCTGCGCATGGCCGCTCTGATGAAGCAGCGTTCCATCTTTGTTTACACCCACGACTCCATCGGTCTGGGTGAAGATGGCCCGACTCACCAGCCGGTTGAGCAGATCGCCTCCCTGCGTCTGACTCCGAACATGAGCACCTGGCGTCCGTGTGACCAGGTTGAATCTGCCATCGCCTGGAAACACGCCATCGAGCGTACCGACGGCCCGACCTCTCTGATCTTCTCTCGTCAGAACCTGGCCCAGATGGACCGTACTGCCCAGCAGCTGGCCGACACCGCCAAGGGTGGTTACGTGCTGAAGGATTGCGCCGGTACTCCGGAGCTGATCCTGATCGCCACCGGTTCCGAAGTGGAACTGGCCGTTGCCGCCTATGAGCAGCTGACTGCCAAGGGCCGTGCCGTGCGCGTGGTCTCTCTGCCGTCTACCGACGTGTTCGATGCCCAGTCTGCCGAGTACAAAGAGTCCGTCCTGCCGTCCTCCGTCACCAAGCGCGTAGCCATCGAAGCCGGCATCGCCGACTACTGGTACAAGTACGTCGGTTTCGGCGGCAAGATCATCGGTATGACCACCTTCGGTGAGTCCGCACCTGCCGAGCTGCTGTTTAAGGAATTCGGCTTTACCGTGGAAAACGTGGTTGCGACCGCTGAATCCCTGTAATAGCTAATTGCTGTGTATAGAACTGAAAAGCGCCTCCTTCGGGAGGCGCTTTTTTATTTTTTAAAGATGGGGAGTAAGGCGCATGAATAAAAGACTTAATCGACATACGGAAGCCTTTGCTCGTTGGAAGGAGCAAACACAAGAAACCTTCGAATTTTCTATATTAATTTGCCATGCTGTGCCAACACTAAAAAGAAATATCAGACTTTTTGAAAAGGGAATAATTGATGAGTTAACAGCTCCAGATCATTATGGTGCAAGAGAAGCTCCTGATGATGCTCAAAGAGAGAGAAGTAAGGAACAATTAAAGGAAATTAGTGTTGGTTATAAAGCAAAATTATCTAAGTACATACTTATTAGTAATTTTAGCTTCTTTGAGGCTTACGTTCTTGATGTTATAAAAGAAATGTTAACCTTTCATGGAGGAATAGATGAGTTTATTAAAAAAGCAAAAGCTAGGGGCTATCAAAACGCAATAAATGATGAGGTTGAAGAAACGAGGAAAAAAATTAGAATCCCAAGTAGATCGAAAAATCCTCAACGGTACTTTGAAGCGACAAGGGAGTTGGAGAGCATAAAATACCGTTTTCCTAGTGACATGTTTGGCAGTTATGGTGCTCAAATGTTCATGCAAAAACTCTCTAATATGAAATCAGCCGATATTCCATCAGTTCTGAAAGATGGTCTGCATATGGTTATTCCTGATGATGTTGTTGACTCATACCATAACACTCGTGAGATTAGAAATAAAATTGCGCATGGTAAACCAGTAGAACTGTCAATAAAACAGGTGACGGAGATGAGTAAGCTGTTAAAAAGTATTGCGTTACAGCTAGATCAGCATCTTCTTCGATATTTCTTTATTTCGGAAAATTATCGAAGAAATTAGTGATTGTGATTGAGTTGGCCCGCAGGTTCGATTAGCGAAGCGTCATCGGACGTTCGCGTTCTTTTAGACTGTGCCATAAAAATAATGCCCTTCCTGTTACCAAAAAAGAGACCGGCATATAGCCGGTCTCTTTTTTATTTCTGCAACCCTTACGCCTGCGGCGGGGTACTTTCCGCGTTGGATATCACCGCACTCACCTCAACCAAGTCTGCTATGTGCCTTATTTATCTGATGACAAGGGCGCCATGGTTAATACCAGCTTGCCGATATGACGGCCTGAATCCAGCAAATGGTGAGCGGCAGCGGCCTCATCCAGCGGGAAGGTCTGGTAAACCTGCGGTTTGACCTCGCCGCGTTCGATAAATGGCCAGACATGAGTTTGCAGCTGGGCAATCAGCTCGGCTTTTTCCTGCGGAGTACGCGAGCGCAGGGTGGAGCCGATATGGGTCAGCCGCTTTTGCAGCATGGGAAACAGATCCAGATTGGGGGCGGCGCCCGCAATAATGCCGATCTGGACTATGCGGCCATTGATGGCGGCCGCCGCATAGTTGCGCGCGACATACTCCCCGCCAATGATATCGAGAATGATGTCGGCGCCATGGCCATCGGTGGCGGCATGCACTGCCTCGACAAAATCCTCCTCCTTGTAGAGCACGGCCACATCCGCGCCCAGCTTGATGCTAGCGGCCTGCTGCTCGGGTGAGCCGACCGTGGTGATGATTTTGGCGGCGCCAAATGCCTTGGCCAGCATGGTGGCGGTCGTGCCGATACCGGAGGCACCGCCATGGATCAAGATAATGTCCCCTTTTTTAAACTGACCCCGTTCAAACATATTTGACCAGACCGTCATAAAGGTTTCCGGCAGCGCCGCGGCTTCGACAAAGCTCAATCCGGGCGGCAGGGGCAGGACATTGCCCTGGTGGGCGACGCTGTACTCGGCATAGCCGCCACCCGAAATCAGCGCTGCGACCTTGTCGCCAATCTTGAGATGGGTCACCTGCTCCCCCTTGGCGACCACGACCCCGGCGACCTCCAGCCCGGGAATATCCGATGCCCCTGCCGGAGGCGGGTAGAGCCCCTTGCGCTGCATCACATCCGGCCCATTGATGCCGGTCGCATAGTGCCGGATCAAAACCTCATCGGGCTTGGGCGCTGGTGTGGCGCGGGTGGTCAGTTGCAAGACATCGGGGCCACCTGGCTGGGTAATTTCTACCGCGCTCATGGTGGCGGGAATGGAATAGGCGTTATGCATCAGCGGCTCCTGTAACGAGGTGATATGAGGTTCCCCGAGTGGGATGAGCACCAAGATAGTGGAGATTGCTGATGAATAAACGCAGTATTATCCCTCACCTGTAATGCAAAAATGCATTCCAACCGGGAGTCGTGATGAACTGGGATGATGCGAAAATTTTTCTGGCGTTGCATCGGGAAGGTAGCCTGAGGGGCGCCGCCCGTGTGGTCGGGGTCGATCAGGCCACCATTGGCAGACGGATTGCCGCACTGGAGCATCGTCTGGCGGCCACGCTGTTTCTCCGCACATCCAAAGGGTATGTGCTGACCCATGTCGGGGAGATCGTGCTGGCCAGCGCCCAGCAGATGGAGCTGGCGGCCATTGATTTTGTGCGGGCGGCGCAAGGGGTCGACAACCGTCTGGTTGGGGAGGTCAGCGTGGCGACCACAGACACCCTGGGGATGGATTTCCTGATACCGGCTCTGACCGAGCTGCATCAGCGTTATCCCGATATCAGGGTCATCCTCAATACCTCGACCCAGGTGGTCAATCTGTCTCTGCGGGAAGCGGATATCGCGATCCGGACGGTGAAGCCGGACAATCCCGACCTGATTATTCGCAAGCTGGCCTCCTGGCCGGTCGGGTTGTATGCCTCCGCCGACTATCTGGCTCGCCATGGCATTCCCGAAGCGGGCACCGGTTTTGCGGGCCATTCGCTGGTGGTGTATGAGCCCCACTGGCAGAGCGCGCGATCCCCCATGATGCTCGAAGAGGCGGCCGAGGGGGCCACGGTCGCCGCGGGGGTCAATACCAGCCTGATGCTGCGTCAGGCCCTGTTGATGGGGTTGGGGCTTGGCGAGGTGGCGGTTCCGCTCGCCGAGCAAGCCGGGTTGATGCGGGTCTGGCCCGAGCGGCAGTTACAGCAATCCTACGATGTGTGGCTGGTGACCCATCAGGATGTGCAACATGCTGCGCGGGTTAGGGCGGTCATGGATGCCATCGTCAGGGCATTTGCCGCAGTGGCCTAAGTCTGGCGGGCGCTCTGTTCAGGTTTTGTCGCAGCGCTGTCACATCCCTTGCCATAGTCATGGCGGTTGAGGGAAAACCCTCATTTACTTGGTCTCTGACAGTCAATACTGTGAGACCGAGTCCACCACTACTGGAGCCTGACCCATGACCGACATGCTTGTTGACGATAAACAACCGACCCCGGATCCGGCAGAGCAGAATGCCTTCTTCCCGTCGCCCTACTCCCTGAGCCAGTTCACCTCGCGCAAATCTGACCTTGCCGGGGCCGACTATCCCGCTCCCTATCGGGAGGGGCGCTGGAAGATCCTGCTGATCGGGGCCGATGAGCGTTATCTGCCCACCGACAACGGCACCCTGTTTTCCACCGGCAACCATCCGGTCGAAACCCTGCTGCCCATGTATCACCTCGACAAGGCGGGCTTTGCCTTTGATGTGGCCACCCTCTCCGGCAATCCGGTCAAGTTCGAGTGGTGGGCCATGCCCGGCGAAGACGAAGAGGTGCTGGGGCTCTACGGCAAATATCAGGCGCAGTTCCGCCAACCGGCCAAGCTGGCCGATCTGCTGAAAGAGGCGCTGGCCGCCGACTCCGACTAT
Source organism: Aeromonas sp. SCS5 (assembly GCF_001887375.1). Taxonomy (NCBI): domain Bacteria; kingdom Pseudomonadati; phylum Pseudomonadota; class Gammaproteobacteria; order Aeromonadales; family Aeromonadaceae; genus Aeromonas; species Aeromonas sp. SCS5. Next base: position 206,934 of record NZ_LFCS01000006.1, on the reverse strand, counting down.
ATCGGCGTCTTTATTCCCGGCGGCCACGGCGCCCTGATGGGGCTGCCGGAGAGTGCCGAGGTGAAAGCGCTGCTGGAGTGGGCGATGGCCAACGATCGCTTCATCATCTCCCTCTGTCACGGGCCGGCGGCGTTGCTGGCGGTGGCCAATCCAGAGACCTTCGCGGGCTACAAGATCTGCGCCTTCCCCGACGAGCTGGATGCCCAGACCCCGGCAATTGGCTATATGCCGGGCCACCTCACCTGGAAGTTTGGCGAGAAGCTCAAAGAGATTGGCTTCGAGATCGTCAACAACGGCATCTCGGGAGAAGTGTGCCGGGATCGCAATCTGCTGACCGGTGACAGCCCGCTGGCGGGCAATAACCTCGGCAAGCTGGCCGCCACCACCTTGCTGGAGGCGGTTGCCAAACGATGAGGTTGTCGTCATCGCCAGCGAATGCGCTGCAGGTCGCGGTGGCGCTGGAAGGGTGCCAGCGGCTGGAGGAGATCCAGCAACTGGTGCGCGCCTTTGCCACTCCGCTGGGGTATCACCGCTTTGCGCTTTTCTCCATCAGCGCCAGCGAGGAGGGGGTGGTCGAGCATCTCTACTGGCTGGAGGGGGAGTGGCTGGAGAGCGGCGAGGCGGTCGACCTGCATGCCTATATGCGCGAGTGCCCGATGGCGATGCATATCAGGGAGCGAGACCAGCCCTTCTTCTGGAGCAAAACGATTGGCGCTGCTGGCGAGCAGTACCGTATCGTTCGCCATCCTGAGGGGCCGGGCCGACATGGCTTGCAGGTACCCGTCTATGGGCCGTTGGGACTGGAGGGTGCGATGAGCTTTGGCGGCGATCAGATCGATGCCAGTGCCCACACTCGGGTTGGCCTTGCGCTGATCGCGGCGGCGGCTTTTCATGCAGCTCGTCGCCTGATGGAGATGCCGGTAGCGGGTCACGAGCGTGGCCTCACTGGGCGCGAGCGCGAAGTGCTGGAGTGGGTCTCCCGGGGTTGGCGCCATGCCGACATCGCCACCACCCTGAAGCTCTCGGTGCGTACGGTCGAGAACCATCTGCGCAGTGCCCGCCGTCGACTCGGTGTGGCCACCACCGCGGAGGCGGTCAGAGTGGCGATCAGGAACCGCGATATTGAGGGCTGAGGGGCTACCCCTTTGTCTGGCATGTAAAAAGAGACCGGCATATAGCCGGTCTCTTTGTTATTTCCGCAAACCTTACACCTGCGGCGGGGTACTTTCCGCATTGGACATCACTGCATCCATCTGGATGCGTGCGCCGGCGGGCAATTCGCGCACCGCGATCACGGTGCGGGCCGGCAGGTAGGCCGGGAAGTATTTGGTATAGATGGCATCCACCTCGGCCAGATCCGCGATATTGGCGAGCTGGATATTGACCTTGACGATATCGTCCATCACATGGCCGATGCTCTCCACAATCGCCTTGATATGGTTGAGACACTGGGCGGTCTGCTCCCGCACGCAACCGGTCAGGATCTTGCCGGTGGCCAGATCAACCGGCAGCTGACCGGCGATATGGTTGTAGTGGGAGAAGGCGACGGTCTGGGTGTGCAGCGGGCTGCGCGGTGCCTTGTCGGTATTGCGCGGGCGGATCACCAGATTGTGTCTGTCTTCCACCAGTTGCGGCGGGGTGCCGTCACCGTGGGAGATCACTGCATCCATCTGCACCAGCGCACCCATGGGCAGGGCGGAGGCGGCAATCACGCTGCGGGCCGGCATATAGGCAGCGGCGCGGGCAATGGCTGAGTCGGGGAAGAAGGTGGTGTAGACCTCGTTGACGGCATCCAGATCGGCCAGATTGGTCAGGTAGACGGTCACCTTGACGATATCGTCGAAGGGCACGTCGATCCCCTCCAGCACCGCCTTGATGTTGTGCAGACACTGGGCCGCCTGCTCGCGAATGCCGCCGCCAATCAGGGCGCCGGATGCGGGCTCAACCGGCAGCTGGGCACCGATATTGTTGTAGTGGGAGAAGGCGACGGTCTGGGTGGAGAGCGGGTCTTGCGGCGCACGGGCACTGTTGCGGGCGAGCTTCACCAGCGGGCACGGAGCTTGCGGGAAGGTGCCTTCGCCGTTGGAGATGAGCGCATCCATCTGCACTTTGGCGTGCAGCGGCAGACCCGCCACGGCCAGCACGGTGCGGGTCGGCAGATTGCGCGGGAAGAACTCGCGATAGACCTCGTTGACCGCCTCGAGGTCAGCCATCTCTTGCAGGAAGAGGGTCACTTTCACCACGTCGTCCATCACATGGTCGATGCTCTCGACGATGGCCTTGATATTGGTGAGGCACTGTCTGGCCTGCGCCTTGATATCACCCTCGATCAGGGCGCCGCTCTTCGGGTCGACCGGCAGCTGGGCGGAGATATTGTTGTAGTGGGAGAAGGCCACGCTCTGGGTATAGGGGCCGATATGCTGCGGAGCATTGGGGGTATTGCGGGCCGACTTGATAATAGTGCCACTCATTGGGATACACCTCGTTGTAATCATCGTTATTGGGGTCAGGGGTTCCTCCCGCCAGCGACAAAAAATGTGGGCAGAGCGCGGCGATATAACGCGCCCGGCAACCATTGCGGCACCAGAGGGGGAGAGGGTTCAGACAAGCGCGATTCTATGAACCGCAAAATAGCGATGCAAACCGGGATCGCGTTTCTATGAGATGGCTCAACGCCCTGAAATATATCTCCGGTGCGGATCAATTCAGGGATGATAAGAAGCATCTGGCGGCCATTTTTAGCGCCCTGCAGGGCGAGGCCCGCGCCGACGGTATTGGCGCCAGAAATAGGGGGGGCTGGCACTCAGGATAATTTCAAATTATTCAGGCTTGCTGGCAGCGCATTCATTTTTTGCCGCATAAATATCTATTTTTGCATTTTTATAAGCACTATCTGGCAGAGCAAAAATATGGTAACCGCGGGATATTCAGGCCCCTGCAAAGATGTAACGGGAATATAATTCAGCGCTTTTGCATGGGGCCGGTGAAAAGGCTTTCCGGATATCCCGTGGCACGCCGCTGCAAGGAGCCCACCGCATCAGCCTTATGCCATGAATTTTCAGCAGCGCCGAGCCGGGCAAACGGGCTCGTTCAGACTCCCTTCACCCCTGCATGTCAGGATCGGCCACCTGCCCTGACTCCGGTTTCCCGATCGGTTGTTGTCAGGGCTCCCCGCTATTTTTGCACCAGTGAAATGGTGTCTCTGTTCTTTGTTACTCAAGTGAAACAATTTGAGCCTGCCATCGGGCGCACAACCCTGTGTTGTTGTGGCAGGCTTCCCCTCTGGTTTTGCCCGTGATGACGATGCAAGAGTTATGACTGTGCAGCGTTATGACAGTGCAAAGAGAGGAGAGGGCTTATTTATCGCGGCCAGCGGGCCGGATACAACGGAAGGATGTAGATGATCAGGATCGAGAAGATCGACGCCTCGAACTGCTTCGAGGTGTGCGAGCTGACAACCAACAAGGACGGGGTGGGCACCCTGTTCGAGCAGTATCTCTGCTGCAATGCCATCTCGCTGGTGGAGGCGGCCTACTTCCCGGGCTTTGAACCCAGGGCAATTTATCGCGGAGAGGAGCTGGTGGGTTTTGTCATGTACAAGGGGGGTGATGCGCCGGGCGACATGGTCGAGATCTTCCGCTTTATGCTGGATGCCCGCTTTATGGGGCAGGGGCTGGGGCGGCAGGTCTTTGGCGAGCTGCTGGCCCACTTTGGCCGCGAGGGGTATCGGGAAGTGCTGCTGATGATCGACGAGGATAACCGGATTGCCAAAGAGCTTTACGCCTCGTTCGGTTTTCGCTTTACCGGCAAGATCGAGAAGGATGAGCACTACTACAGCCTCAATATCGAGGGGCTGCATTAACTGGCGCAGGTGAATCGAAGAGGGGGAACAAGCCTGCCAGCCGCGGGCTGACAGGCGATAGCAAGGCCGGGTATGGGCCCGTCAGCCCGCCGGATAGAGGGCGCCGAGCACCGCCGGACGGCTGGCGCCGGTGACGGCGGGCAGGTTGCCGGGTTTGCGCTTGATAAAGCGCTCCGCCAGCCAGGCAAAGGCTGCCCCTTCCATCCAGTCGGGAGCAATCCCCAGTTCGGCGGTGTTGGCGATGCGCCAGCCGGGCAGCAGGCTGGCCAGCTCCGCCAGCAGCGGGGTGTTGTAGGCGCCGCCGCCGCAGACAAAGAGCTCGGTCTTGGGCTGGCTGGCGCCGAACGCCTCGGGAGTCGCAGGCAGCTGGCGGGCGATGCTGTGGCAGGTGAGCGCCTGCAGGGTGCGCTGCACATCCGCCGGAACATAGGGGCGGCCAGCCAGCTCACCATCGAGCCACGCCAGGGTGAACATCTCCCGTCCGGTGCTCTTGGGATGGGGGGCGGCGAAGTAGGGGTGGGCCAAGAGCTGCTCCAGCAACTCGGGGATGAGCTGGCCGCTGGCTGCCCACTGGCCGCCGGCATCATAGCCGGCCCCCTTGGGGTGATGGCGGCGATACCAGCCATCGAGCAGGGTGTTGGCCGGGCCGGTATCGAAGCCATAGACCCCGTTGGCGTGACCCGGCAGCACCGAGATATTGGCGATGCCGCCGAGGTTCAGCACTACCCGCAATGCACCGGGGCGGGCAAAGAAGGCTTGATGGAAGGCGGGCACCAGCGGCGCCCCCTGACCGCCGAGGGCCATGTCCATGGTACGAAAGTCGGCGATGACGTCGATGCCGGTCAGCGCCGCCAGCAGGGCCGCGTTGCCGATCTGCAGGGTAAAGCCAAGCTGGGGGCGGTGGCGGATGGTCTGGCCGTGGCTGCCGATGGCGCGAATATCGGCGGGCGTGAGCCCCGTCTTGGCCAGCAGGGCGTGGGTGGCGGCGGCAAATTCGCGCGCCACCAGATTGTCAGCCACTCCCATGCGATCGATCTCGTTGTCGCTCGGCGTGCAGAGCTCATGCAGCTCGTGGGCGGTGGGCCAGGGGTGGCTGAGGGCCGCCTCGACCCGCAGTTGATCCCCGTCGATCACCACCAGTACGGCGTCGATGCCGTCCATGCTGGTGCCTGACATCAATCCGATATAGCGTTCAGCCATTGGCTCTCCTCACTCGCTGGTCGGGATAGTCCGCTTCCCGACACCGATGCAGCATGGCGCCAAGCCATGCGCAGGCAAAATAAAAAGGGCTGACGGGGCAGCTACCCCGCCAGCCCTGAAGGCTTTAGTTGCCGCGACTCTCCCGCTTGTTCTGGGCCAGCTGCAGCTCGGGGCTGTCGAGCTTGGCCAGTTGCGGTGTCGCCAGTTTTCTGAAGTTGGCCAGCTCGCGTCCGCTCAGGGACTCCGCCTGCGGCAGGTTGAGGGTGCGCGGGTTCTTGTGTACGCCGCCCACCACAAATTCATAGTGCAGGTGCGGCCCGGTGACGCGACCGGTGCCCCCCAACAGGCCGATGGTCTGCCCCTGCTTGACCCGCTGCCCCTTGTTGACGGTGCGTTTGGAGAGGTGCAGGTACTTGGTCACATAGTTGCCGGCATGCTTGATAAAGACGTAGTTGCCGTTGAACTGGTTGTAACCCGCCGCCACCACGTTGCCGGAGCCCGCCGCCATGATGGGGGTGCCCACCGGCGCCACATAGTCGATGCCGTTGTGGGGGCGGATCTTGCCGGTCACCGGATGGAGGCGGCGCGGGTTGAAGTTGGAGCTGATGTATTTGAAGTTGACCGGCGCACGCAGGAAGCTCTTGCGCATCGCTTTGCCTTCCGGGGTGTAGTAGTTGCCATCTTCATTGAGCACGGCGCGGTAGGCGGTGCCCTGGTTGACGAACTCGGCGGCCAGAATATCGCCGGAGGCAACCCGCTCGTCATCGCGGAACTTGTCTTCGTAGACCACCCGGAAGCTGTCGCCCGGCTGCAAGTCCTGAGCAAAGTCGATGTCCCAGCCGAAGATGGCGGCCAAGTCCATGATCTGATCCTCGGTCATGCCCGCCTCGACGGCGGAGCTCCAGAAGCTGGAGCGGATCTCCCCCTTGGTCACCTGTTCACGGGTGTCGAGGGCGATCTTGACGCTGCGGGCGACGAAAGTGTCATCCTTGCGGCTCACCTTGAGCGCCTGTTCGAGACTGTGGGGGTAGTAGAGGCTGTGCAGCTGGCCATCTTCGGTCAGCTTGAAGGTGAGCTCCTGCCCCGGCTGCAACATGCGCAGCGGGTTGCTGTCATCGAGCTGGTCGATCAGGTGCAGATCCGTGGTGCTGAGCCCCAGACGCTGGAAGATCACCCCCATGTTGTCGCCGCGGCGCACCTTCACATGTTTGGTGACATAGCTCGGCTTGGGCGGGGTGGCCGGTTGCACGGCATCTGCGGTGATGTCGTCCTGGGGCAGATTGTCGTCGCTGTTCTCTTCCTGTTGCTGTCGCAGGGCAATCTCGTTGCCGTTTTCATCGACCCGGGTGGCGACCGCCTGCTCGCTGGGCCAGGCCGCCAGCATCATGATCATGATGCTCAAAATCAGCACCATCTTGCGGTGCCAGTGAGGGAGAGAGTTGAAGGCGTGCCAAATAACCATGAGATGCAGATGAAGTCGGGCAGAATGGACGGATTTTACAGCCTTTCCAATTGGCCCGCCATTCCAGTAATATGTTTGGCCCTGTGGAATCGTGATGGAGAGTCAAAAAATGTCCCAGCTCGAGGTGGCGCTAGCCGAGATCAAGCGCGGAGCGGAAGAAATTCTGGTTGAAGAGGAACTGGTTGCCAAGTTGAAGGAAGGGCGCCCGCTGCGCATCAAGCTGGGCATGGACCCGACGGCCCCCGACATTCACCTGGGTCACACCGTGATCCTCAACAAGCTGAAAACCTTCCAGGATCTGGGCCATGAAGTGATCCTGCTGATCGGTGACTTCACTGCCATGGTGGGTGACCCCTCCGGCAAGAACGCCACCCGTCCGCCGCTCTCCGAAGAGGCGATCAAGCACAACGCCCTCACCTATGCCGAGCAGGCGTTCAAGATCCTCGATCCGGCCAAGACCCGCATCGAGTACAACTCCAGCTGGCTGAGCGAGCTGGGTGCGACCGGCATGATCAAGCTGGCGGCCAAGCAGACCGTGGCCCGCATGATGGAGCGCGATGACTTCAAGAAGCGCTACAGCAACGGCCAGTCCATCGCGATTCACGAATTCCTCTATCCGCTGCTGCAAGGCTATGACTCGGTCGCGCTGAAGGCGGACGTTGAGCTGGGCGGTACCGACCAGAAGTTCAACCTGCTGATGGGCCGCGAGCTGCAAAAAGATGCCGGCATGGCGACCCAGTGCGTGCTGATGATGCCGCTGCTGGTGGGTCTGGACGGCGTCAAGAAGATGTCCAAGTCCGCAGGCAACTACATCGGCGTCCATGACGCTCCGGGCGAGATGTTCGGCAAGATCATGTCCATCACCGACGATCTGATGTGGAACTACTACGAGCTGCTCTCCTTCCGTCCGCTGGCTGAAATCGAAGAGTTCAAGGCGGGCATCGCTGCCGGCACTCTCAACCCGCGCGACGTGAAGATCTGGCTGGCCAAAGAGATCATCGCCCGTTATCACGACGAAGCGGCGGCCGAAGCGGCCCACGAAGATTTCACCCAGCGCTTCTCCAAGAACGCCATTCCGGACGAAATGCCGGAAGTCGAGCTGGCTCTCGAAGGCGAAGGTCTGGCCATTGCCAACCTGCTGAAAGATGCCGATCTGGTGGCCACCACCTCCGAAGCGCTGCGGATGATCAAGCAGGGCGCGGTCAAGGTTGATGGCGAGAAGCTGGAAGATGGCAAGGCTCTCATCGGTGCCGGTACCGCCGTCTATCAGGTCGGCAAGCGCAAGTTCGCCCGCGTGACCGTCAAGTAAACCGCGACCGTCAAGCAAGGCATCAAGATTGCCGTAAAAGGCCTCCTTCGGGAGGCCTTTTTTGTATCTGGGCGATAAAGCGGCGCAACACGGCGCTGCCGGGGTGGGGGCGGGTAGCGAGGCTGATGGCGGTCATCAGGCCGCTGCCGGCGATGGGGTGATAGCTCACCCCGACCGGGCGCAACGCCGCCACCGAGCTTGGCACCAGGGTCACGCCAAAGCCCGCCTGCACCATGCCGACGGTGGAGATCACCTGCGGGCAGACGGGGCCGAGCTGCGGCTCGAATCCCGCCTCCCGGCAGAGGGCCATGATGCCGTCGTGAAGGCCCGGGCCAATCTCGCGGGGGAAGAGGATAAAGCTCTCATCGCGCAGGCTGGCGAGGGCGATGGGGCCGAGCTTGGCCTTGGGGTGGCTGGTGGGCAGGGCGATCAGCAGCGGCTCCTGCTCGATGAGGTGGTGATCCAGCCCCTGACTGCCGCTGCAGGGGAGGCGCAGGATGGCGGCATCGAGCCGGTCGTGGCGCAGCGCCTCCACCAGTGCCGGCATGGTGCCCTCCTGCGGGGTGAGCGCCACCTCGGGGTAGCGTTCGCGATAGTCGTGCAGCAGGGTCAACACCGCGGGGTGGAGCACGGTAGATCCGGCAAAGCCGATGCGCAGCGCCCCCTGCTCGCCGCGGGCGATCCGCTTCACCTTCTGTTTGGCGGCATCGGCCAGCGTCAGGATCTGGGTGGCATCCCGATAGAGGCTCGCGCCCGCCTCGGTAAGCTCGACGCCGCGAGTCAGGCGGCGCAGCAGCGGCGTGCCGAGGCTCTCTTCCAGCTTGCGGATCTGCTGGCTCAGGGGCGGCTGGGCCATGTTGAGCACCTCGGCTGCCCGGGTGAAGTTCTGTTTGTCGACGACCGCCATGAAGTAGCGCAGGGTTCGCAGTTCCATATCGAAAGAGTCTCAAAGTCGCGGGATCGGTGTATTGGCGTTGAAATGTGATCTGGGTCACCATTGAATCCGAACGCTAACAGGATTCAGGCCGGAGGTGAAACCCGAATGGAACGTATTGCAACATCTGACAGTGCCGGATGCGCGTGTGCCCTCGAAGTGAGCCAGCAGTTTTCCCGCTGGCGCAGGCAGCACGATGGCGGCGAGATCTACCAAAGCTCTTTGATGAGCGCCCTGCTGGCGGGGGTCTACGAAGGGGAGACCACCATGAGCGAGCTGCTGCGCCACGGCGACTTTGGTCTCGGTACCTTCAACCACCTCGATGGCGAGCTGATCGCCTTCGAGCGCCAGATCCACCAGTTGCGCTCCGATGGCTCGGCCCGGCCCGCCCGCGCCGATCAGAAGACCCCCTTTGCTGTGATGACCCACTTTCGCCCCTGTCTGGAGCGTCGCTTCGACCATCCCCTCAGCCGCGATGAAATTCACCAGTGGGTCGACCGGCTGGTGGGATCCGACAACGTCTTCGTCGCCATGCGACTCGACGGCCAGTTCGAGTCGGCCAAGGTGCGCACCGTGCCGCGTCAGGAGCCGCCCTATCGCCCCATGCTGGAGGCCATCGAGCAGCAGCCGCTGTTCCGCTTTGCCGCGGTGGCGGGGACTTTGGTGGGCTTTCGCTGCCCGCCGTTTGTGCAGGGGATCAATGTGGCGGGCTTTCACGAGCACATGATCACCGCCGATCGCAGCGGCGGCGGTCATCTGCTCGACTACACCATGGCCCACGGCACCCTGCGTCTCTCCGTGGTGCGTCATCTCAATCTGGCCCTGCCATCGGATCCCGCTTTCCGGCAGGCCGACCTCAACCCCGCCGATCTCGATCGCGCCATTCAGGCCGCAGAAGGCTGATATAGAAGGAGCAATATCATGGAAAACAGACAGTGGAAGTGCGGTGCCGAGCTGGTGGTGCGCCATCTGGAGGCGCAGGGGGTCAAGCAGGTGTTCGGTATTCCCGGTGCCAAGATTGACCGGGTGTTCGATGCGCTGGAGGACTCCCCCATCGAGACCATAGTGGTGCGCCACGAGGCCAACGCTGCCTTTATGGCCGCCGCAGTGGGGCGCCTGACCGGCAAGGCGGGGGTGGCGCTGGTCACCTCGGGCCCCGGTTGCTCCAACCTTATTACCGGGCTGGCGACCGCCACCTCGGAGGGGGACCCCATGGTGGCGCTGGGCGGTGCAGTGCGCCGCGCCGACTGCCTCAAGCTCACCCACCAGAGCATGGATACGGTCAACCTCTGCCGTCCGGTGACCAAGTTCAGCGCTCAGGTCAACAGTGGGGCCGCCCTCTCCGAGGTGATGGCCAACGCTTTTCGTGCCGCCGAGTTTGGCCGCCCGGGGGCTGCCTTTGTCAGCCTGCCGATGGATATCATCAACAAGCCGGTGCAGGGGGAGGTGCTGGTGCCGCGCGAGATGCCGGAGCCCGGCGCCGCCGACGAGGCGAGCATGACCCAGGCGCTCGAGCTCATTCGCGAGGCGGACAATCCGGTGGTGCTGCTCGGCCTGATGGCGAGCCGGCCGGAGAACGCCGAGGCGGTGCGCGCCTTCCTCGACAAGGCGCGGCTGCCGGTGACCGGTACTTATCAGGCGGCCGGGGTGGTCGACAGCTGCCACTTCGATGATTTCGCCGGGCGGGTGGGGCTGTTCAACAACCAGCCGGGGGATCAGCTGCTGGCAGGGGCCGATCTGGTGATCGCCATCGGCTACAGCCCCATCGAATACGACCCCGTGCTGTGGAATGGCGACCGGGTGCGCCGCATCCTCCATATCGATGTGCTGCCCGCCGATATCGACAGTTGCTACTGCCCGGCGGCGGAGCTGCTGGGGTCGATCCGCGCCAACCTGCTGCAACTGACCCGTCGCATGGGGTCGCCCAAGCTGCGCATCCCCGAGGTGGATCGCCTGCTGCAAGGGGTGCGTCAGCAGCGGCTGCGGCTGGCGATGCGGGCCGACGATCTGCACGGCACGCCGGTACACCCGCTGCGGATCGTGCGCGAGCTGCAGGATCTGGTACGCGATGACATGACCCTCTGCGTCGACATGGGCAGCTTCCATATCTGGATCGCTCGCTACCTTTACAGTTTCCGCGCCCGTCAGGTGCTTATCTCCAACGGTCAGCAGACCATGGGGGTCGCCCTGCCGTGGGCCATCGGCGCCGCGCTGGTGCGGCCGGGGGAGAAGGTGATCTCGGTATCGGGGGATGGCAGCTTCATGCAGTCGAGCATGGAGTTGGAGACGGCGGTGCGGCTCAAGAGCAATATCGTCCACATCATCTGGGTCGATAACGGCTACAACATGGTGGCGATCCAGGAGCAGCAGAAGTATTGCCGTACCTCCGGCGTGTCGTTCGGTGCCATCGACTTCAAGCGCTACGCCGAGTCGTTCGGGGCGGCCGGTTTTGCGGTGCGCTCGGCCGACGAGCTGCGCGCCACCCTGCGTGCCGCGCTGGCGGTGGAGGGGCCGGCCGTGGTGGCCATTCCGGTGGATTACAGCGACAACCCCGGGTTGATGGCCCAGCTCAGACCGGAAGTGATGGCTTGAGTTGGCTCGGGCAGTGAGAGATGAAAAAACCGGCATCAGGGATGCCGGTTTTTTTATGCCGATTGCAGGCAGGGTTTGGGCAGAGTTTAGCGAGCCAGCTGAATGGCCCCGTCGGCCCTGACTGGCTTGGTGCGGTGCCTGGCTGTGGGGGCGCAGGCGCGTTTGAGGCGCAGCCATTCACGCCACAGCAGCCAGCAGAGCGGCAGGGTGAGCAGCAGCACGGTGGCCGGCTGGGCCATCAGTACCCCATCACGGCCCCACAGCAGCGGCAGCAGGAAGATGAGCGGCAGCAGCAGCACGGTTTTGGCAATCGAGATGACCAGCGCCTGACGGGTACGGGCCATGGATTGCAGCAGCACGATGCCGAACATGATGATCCCCTCCAGCGGAATGGCGCCCAGATTGAGCAGCAGACTGCTGACGGCGGCGGCCAGCAGCTCGGGGTCGTCATCGCCGGTATAGAGCATGGCTACCTGCTGGGGCAGCAGCTGGATGGTGATCCAGACCAGCATGCCGTAGATGAAGGTGAACTTGAGCCCCATCTCCATCAGATACTTGAGGTCGCGATTGCGCTTGGCCCCGGCCGCCTTGCTGATGAGCGGCTGAATGCCGAAGGCCAGCCCCTGCAGGATGACGATAAAGACTGCCTCGGTGTAACCGGCCACGGTAAAGCCGGCGAGATCCTTCACATTGCCATACACCATCAGCTGGCTGTTGTGCAGCATCAGCAGCAGGCCGAGGTTGAACTGGGCAATCAGGCTCGGCAGACCGGTAAAGAGCAGGTTCGGCACCGTGGGCAGGTTCGGCACCATGTCGCGCCAGCCGAGGCGCAGCCGGGCCCAGGGAGTAAAGAAGTAGCCAAGGCCGATCAGGCTCACCGCCCCTTCCGCCATCAGGGTCGCCTGGGCGGTACCGATCAGTCCCAGCCCCAGTCTGGCCACCATCACGTAGTTGAGCAGGATGTTGAGCACGGCGCCACTGCTCACCAGCACCATGGCCAGTTTCGGGCGACCGTCGTTGCGCAGCAGATAGGGCACCGCCAGGTTGCTCGCCAGCAGCAGGGTACCGCCGCCAATCCAGAGCAGATAGTCGCTCGCCTGCTTCCAGGTCTCGGTACCCTGCTCGATGCCGAGCCCCAGCAGAATATCGGTGTGGAGGTAATAGAGCAGGATGGGGGCGGTAATACCGAGCACCAGCAGCAGCCAGAGGGCATTGACCAGCGTCTTGCGCGCCAGCGCGAAGTTGCGGGCGCCCTGTTGGTAGGAGATGCCGGTGGCGGCGCCCATGCTGATCATGGCGGCCAGACCGAGCAGCACCATGATGACCGGGTAGACCAGATTGATGCCGGCAAGACCGGCCGCCCCCACATAGTGGCCGACGAAGATGCCATCGACCAGGTAGTAGGCACCGGACACCAGCATGGCAAGGATCGAAGGGAGGGCATAGGCCCAGAAGCGACGGGTCATGGCCCGTTGCCGTAATGTGAAGTAGGCAGACATATCTGTTCTCTCGATGTGCTCGGTTATCGAACAGTTAGTCTAGATTAATACTTTTTTGGTGATAATCAGGTTTCTACTTGATGAATTGCTGAGTATTGCTCATCAATCCGCTGTTTTGATAGTGCGCCTTGAGCATGTCGATCAGGATGCGCAGCCCGCTGCCAAGCTGATGGCGGCTCGGATAGAAGAGATAGAAGCCGGCAAAGGTGGGGCTCCATGGCTCCAGCACCGTGATGAGTTTCCCCTCTGCAACCTTCTGGCTCACCTCCTCCTCAAGGCAGTAGGCCAGCCCCAACCCCGCCTCGGCAGCGCCCAGATAGAGGGCCGGCGTACTGGTGGTGAGCGGCCCTGTTACCTCTATCTCCAGCAGGTTGCCATCGGCGGCAAAGGCCCAGCGGTAGTGGTGGTGTGGCGTGAGGCGATAGCCGATGCAGGCGTGGCGGCTCAGCTCGCTCGGGTGCTCCGGCGTGCCGTTTTGCGCCAGATAGGCGGGAGAGCCCACCACCAGATAGCGCTGGGGCGGCCCGAGCGGAATGGCGATCATCTCCTTGGGCAGCAGATCCCCGTAAAAGAGGGCGGCATCGAAGCCATCCTCGATCATGCGCGGCATCAGCTCCTGCTCCACTACCTCCACCTGCATCCGCGGATAACGGGCCAGATAGTCGATGAGTACCGGCGCCAGCAGGCTGTCGATGGCGTTGCGCGGGGCGCAGAGCTTGAGCCTGCCCACTGGTTCATCGCTGTTGCGGGCCAGCTCGGCAAGCGCTTCTTCGAGGGTATTGAGGGTGGGGAGCAGCTGCTTTAGCAGCCGTTGGCCCGCTTCGGTCGGCACCACGGCCCGGGTACTGCGGTTGAGCAACCGCACCCCCAGTCGCTCCTCCATCCCCTTCAGGCTGTGGCTGATGGCGGAGGCGGAGACGCCGAGTTCGAGGGCGGCTTTGCTGAAACTGCGATGGCGGGCGACGGCGGCAAACACCGCCAGTTCGGCGAGATCGGTACGGGTTATGGTCATCTTGAGTCAACAAAAAGGCGTGAATCACAAGGGTACGCCAAGGGGATGCTGCATACAATCCACCCGGAAATGGTCGTTTGTTTTAAAAATGTAAAATATCAAAATTCATTGAATCCAGTGAAACTAATTTTAAATGTTAAAAAAAACTCACAACAAGGCGCCTTGAGTGTGATCTTAGTCGTCCGAAAGGCGACTCGAATCAAACTTTGGTTGATTAATTCAAAAAAACGCTGTGATTAATAAGGTCATTTAATTAAAGTCACCCCATCGAGAGAGACGCATGTTGTCGAGTTGTTAAGGCGAGCAGGTGTCCCCCCTCAGAGTCAAAAACTCATGCCGTTGTTTGTTGCATTCTTGTTGTTACATGGAGTGATGACCAGATTGCCGGGGCGTGAGAGCTACAGGGAAGAAGAGCAGGCGTTCCAGGGAGATGGAACCGGGCCAAGGCCCGAATGAACAAGAATCCCATTTTTCCTAGATGACAGGAACAACTTATGTCTGACATGAATATTGCAGCTGATGGTCGTGTAGCCAGCAACGCCGCTCGTGGCATCAACAAGGCCGATGTGGTCTGGATGCTGGGCCTGTACGGTACCGCAATCGGTGCCGGTGTGCTCTTCCTGCCGATCAACGCCGGTGTAGGTGGCCTGTGGCCGCTGGTTGCCATGCTGATCCTGGCCCTGCCGCTGACCTTCTTCGCCCACCGTGGCCTGACCCGCTTCGTGCTGTCCGGTTCTACCCGTGATGGCGACATCACCGAAGTAGTAGAAGAGCACTTCGGCAAGACCGCAGGCAAGTTCATCACCCTGCTCTACTTCTTTGCCATCTACCCGATCCTGCTGATGTATTCAGTAGCCATCACCAACACCGTCGAGAGCCTGATGGTTCACCAGCTGGGCATGACTGCACCTCCCCGTGCCATCCTGTCTCTGGCGCTGATCCTCGGTCTGATGGCGATCGTTCGCCTCGGCGGCCAGGTTATCGTCAAAGCGATGAGCGTGCTGGTATTCCCGTTCGTGCTCACCCTGATGGGCCTGGCGCTCTACCTGATCCCGCACTGGAACGGTGCCATCATCACTGAAGCTCCGGCGCTGGGTGATGCCTTCAACGGCGACTTCATCAAGACCCTGTGGCTGGCTATCCCGGTAATGGTGTTCTCCTTCAACCACTCCCCGATCATCTCCTCCTTCGCGGTGGACAACAAAGGTCGTTACGGTGAGAACGCCGAGAAGAAGTGCAGCAACATCCTGCTGGGCGCCCACGTCATGATGGTGATGACCGTTATGTTCTTCGTATTCAGCTGCGTACTGAGCCTCTCTCCGGCTGACCTGGCTGCTGCCAAAGAACAGAACATCTCCATCCTGTCCTATCTGGCCAACCACTTCGACAACCCGGTTATCGCCACTGTGGCTCCGCTGATCGCCATGGTTGCCATCAGCAAATCCTTCCTGGGTCACTACCTGGGTGCGCAAGAGGGCATGAACGGCCTGATGGCCAAGTCACTGCGTGAAAAGGGCAAGAACGTTGACGTCAAGCAGCTGAACAAAGTGACCGCGATCTTCATGATCCTGACCACCTGGGCCATCGCTACCATCAACCCGAGCATCCTCGGCATGATCGAAGATCTGGGCGGCCCGATCATCGCAATGCTGCTGTTCCTGATGCCGATGTACGCCATCGCCAAGGTTCCTGCCATGCGCAAATACGCTGGCAACATCAGCAACGGCTTCGTGACCATCATCGGCCTGATCGCCATGTCCGGCATCATCTACAAGCTGATTGCCTGATAACTCCGGTCAATCTGTTGAATGAAAAAGCCACCTCGCAAGAGGCGGCTTTTTTTATGGCTGTTTGCGGCGAAGAGCGTTACTTCATCAGCTTCTTCACCTCGTCGCTGGCCAGCGCCTTGTTGAATTTGTCCCGCGCCTCCTTGCCCTTGGCGGAGTTGGTAAAGCAGACGTGGAGCGACTTGTCCTCGAGGATCTTGCTGTTGAAAGCGAGGTTGGCGGCGACCCCCTTGAGGTGGGGATCGCTCTCGAGCAGATAGGTCATCACGTTCTGGTCGATGACCGCCAGATCGAGCCGGCCGTTACCCAGCTTGAGCAGGTTCTGGCTGTCCGAGGTGGTTGCATCGGCCGAGAGCGCCTTGCTGGCCACCTTCTGGTCAAACTCGGTAGTGTTGACGTAACCGGTGACGACCCCGATCTTCTTGCCCTTCAGATCGTCCAGACTCTGCCAGCTCACCGGCTGATCGGCCCGCTGGGCAAAGCCGAGAGGGCCGTGGCCTATGGGATCGGAGAAGAGGCAGCTGCTCTTGGGATCGAGATACTCGGGGAAATAGCCGAGCACTTCGGGGTTGTTGGTCGCCTCGTCCACCGCCCGCTGCCAGGGGTAGAACTTGATGGTCAGCGGGTCGCCGGCCAGGGCAAAGGCCGCGGTCACCACCTGACTGGTCTTGCCCTGTTCAGGCAGGCTGGCACTGGTATAGGGGGGCCATTCAAGGCTGGTCAACTGCGCCGCCTGAGCGGCTGTCATGCCGAGCAGGGGAAGGGTGGCCAGGGCGAGGTGCTTCCAATTCAGACTCATGAGATAACTCCTTGTGGTCAAACACCTCTTAAAGATAGCCCTGTGGTGCCGATTGCGGATGCCGGTCATGACTGACCGGCATCCATGTCACCTATTTGTTGTCGATATTCTCCGCCTGCCAGAGGGCGTAGCCCTTGCCGGACGGCGTAGTGGGCAGGTCAATCTGCATCAGGTCATTGCCGATGACGAAGGGGCCTGTGTAGCGGGCACGCAGATCCTGCGCCAGATCTTTGACCGTGATCTTGCCGTTGAGCCCGATGTGGCTGAACACGGTCAGGGCCGGTCTGGCTTCGTTCAGAACGCGGGCGGCCTGCTCGGGGGAGGCGAGGTGCCCGGCGATCGCCTTGTAGCCCGGGTTGGCCTTCATCTGCTCGGCAGAGGTCATGGAGACGCAGTGCACCAGCAGATCGGCCCCCTTGGCCTCTTTCACCACCTGCGGGCTGTAGCGGGTATCGCCGGAGAGCACCACGCTGTGGCCGTGGTAGTCGATGCGATAGCCAAACGACGGCTTGATGTTGACCCCGTGGTCGTTGTCAAAGGCGGTCACCTTGACCCCATCCCAGTCGTAGACCACCCCGGCAGTCACCTCGTGGCTGTTGATCTTCACCCCGTCCAGCGGCGTCCCCTCATCCTTGACCCGGGTAGCGATATCGGTGGCGTAGGCCTGCTGCAGGCCATGAGCCAGGGCATCGGTGCCCTTGGGCCCGTAAAGCTCCATCGGTGCATGGCGCTGGCCATAGGCCGGTTGCAGCCAGCCGGTCAGCCAGAGATCCGCCAGCCCGTTGGTGTGATCCGAGTGGAAGTGGGTGAGGAAGAAGGCGTTGACCCGGCCGATGGGGATATGCAGCTGCCACAGGCGGGTAGCGGAGTTGCGGCCAAAGTCGAACACCAGCTTCTGGTTGCCCGCCTCGACCAGAGTGCTGTAGCCGCCGCGACTGATCTGGGGCACCGGGGTGCCGGTGCCGAGCAGGCTGACCCGGAAGATATCGGGCCGGGCTTGAGTTGCCGTGGCCGGGGCCTGATCGTGGTTGTTGATAAAGCTGCTTTCGGCCGCCTGGCTGACACCGGTGGTCAGCAGACCGACCAGCAGGGCGGCCAGATAGGTGCTTTTCATGGGGATATGTCCTGTTTGGTGGCGTTGCTGGCCACTATATTGGTAACCAAAAGTGCGATAAATTGGCTAAAAATCATTTCTTACTAAACTTTTGGTTGTGAATTAGAGCCCTTGTCGCGGGCCAAATGGCCTTGAAACGGGCAAAAAGGAGGGGTTGTGGACCGACTGACCAGCATGCGTATCTTCACCCGGGTGGTGGATCTCGGCTCCTACAGCGCGGTGGCGAGCGAAGAGGGGATCAGCGCCCAGATGGTGGGCAAGCATGTGCTGGGGCTGGAGCAGTGGCTGGGGGGCAAGCTGTTTCACAAGACCACCCGCCAGCAGACCCTGACCGAGCTGGGCCAGCTCTTTCTCGCTCGTTGCCAGCGGGTGCTGGAGGAGCTGGCTCTGACCGAGTCACTCACCCAGAATCTGCTGGCCGAGCCGGCCGGACGGCTGCGCATCGCCGCCCCCCTCAGTTTTGGCCACCACCGGCTGGTGCCGCTGTTGCCCGCTTTTCTCGACCGTTATCCCAAGCTGGAGGTGGATCTGCAGCTTACCCCGCGCTGGGTCGATCTGGTGGAGGAGGGGTTTGACGCCGCCATCCGTACCCTGCGCCCGCAGGATGAGGCGCTGATTGCCCGCCCGCTGCTGACCCAGCACTACCGCCTCTGCGCTGCGCCCGACTACCTCAATCGTCACGGGGTGCCCCGTCATCCGGCCGATCTCGCCCGCCACCAGTGTCTGCATGGCAACTGGGGCGAGCACGAGCGCTGGCAGTTTGTCGGGGGCGATGGCCAGAGCGAGGAGGTGCGGGTCGTCTCGCGCCTGCGCATCAACCACTGGCCGGCGCTGCTGACGGCGGCACTGTCCGGGGCCGGCATCACCTTGCAGCCTGCCGAACAGGTGCATGACCATATCGCTGCCGGGCGTCTGCTGCCGCTGCTTGGCAACTATCAGAGCCCGGCCAAGACCCTCTACTTCATCTATCCGGCGGCGCGGCGGCAGGTGCTCAAGATCACCCTGCTGGGGGATTTTCTGGCCGAATCCCTGCAAGCTGAGCCCGAGCCTGAATAAAAGGCTGCATATTTTCGCCACCGCGCTTAACCATCGTACTTAACAAAGGGGCGGGGCAGGCCTAACATGGCGGGATGTTTTTTTAGTCAGGACAAAAGGATATGTCTGGGTTGAAAAAGGATCTCGGGCTCTGGCAGGGGATGGGGCTGCTCGCCACCTCGCTGCTCGGCACCGGGATCTTCGTGGTACCGGCGACTGCCGCCTCGCTGGCGGGTGGGGCCTCGCTCTGGGCCTGGTTGCTGCTGATTGCGTTGGTGCTGCCCATCGCCTTTACCTTCGCTCGCCTCGGCCGTCGTTATCCCCATGCGGGCGGTGCGCCGCACCTGATTGGCCTCGCCTTTGGCAACGGCGCCGAGCGCTTCTCCGCCTTCCTCTTTCTGGCTGTGCTGCCGGTGGGGCTGCCTGCCGCCCTGATGATTGCCGCCGGCTTCTGGCACGCCCTGTTCGAGATGGGGGAGTGGACCCTCTGGGCCATCCAGCTGCTGACCCTGCTCGGGGTCTTTCTGCTGGGGCTGCGCGGGGCGCGCTCTTCCGGCAACCTGCAGTTGCTGATCGCGCTCGCCATTTTGGGGCTCACCCTGCTTATCTGGTTCAAGGGGGAGGTGAGCTGGCGCGATGCGGCCCGGCCGCTGCCGAGCGCGGACGAGTGGCCCGCCATGGCCACCGCGCTGGCGGTGATGTTCTGGTGTTTCGTCGGGCTGGAAGCCTTCGCCCATATGGGGGAGGAGTTCAAGCGGCCGGAGCGGGACTACCCCATCGCCCTGCTTGGCGGGGTGCTGCTGGCGGGGCTCATCTACTGGATCCACTCGCTGGTGGTGCTCAAATATGGCCTCTACGGCGATGAGGCGAAAAACGCTACCGCCATCCCCTCCCTGCTGGCGCTGCTGTTCGGCCCCACCGCCAAGTGGTTGGTGGCGGTGCTCGGCTACCTCTCCTGCTTTGCCAGCATCAATATCTACATTCAGGGCTTTGCCCGGCTGATCTGGAGCATGGCGCGCGAAGGCAAGTTGCCCCCCTCGCTGGCCGTACTCACCGCCCGCGGCGCGCCGCTGCGGGCGCTTACTCTGGTACTCGCCATCTGTCTGCTCTGCATCACCCTCATCATCTGGCTGCGACTGCCGCTCGATGAGCTGATCCGCTACGCCAACGGCAACTTCGTGCTGGTCTACCTGCTCTGCATGGCGGCGGGCTGGCGCCTGCTCGGCGGGGTGGGCAAGGGGCTGGCGGGGGTGAGTGTGCTGCTCTGTGCTCTGGTGCTGGTGGCGCTCGCCTCCCAGGTGCTCTATGCGGTAGTGCTCACTCTTGGCTACGGTTGCTTCTCCCTGTGGCGGCGCAGACGCCGGCTGCTGACCTCTGACGATATTTGCGCCATCAAGTAGCCCCTGAAAAAGCCCCGCAGTGCGGGGCTTGTTGTTGCCTGTCAGCGGCTTGCGGGCAGGTCGCTGCGCAAGATGGCGTAGTGGCGCAGGGAGATGAAGCCATCCCCCTTGCGTTCGCACTCCCGCGCCGTGCCCTCGTAGTGAAAACCGGCCCGCTCCAGCAGACGGGCGGAGGAGAGGTTGGGCTCCTCCACCACCGCCAGCAGCCGGTGCAGCTCGGTAGTGCGGTAAGTGAGCGGCAGCCACAGTTGCAGCGCCGCGCTCATCACCCCCTTGCCCCAATGCTCGGGATAGAGCCAGTAGCCCAGTTCGGCCCGCTGGTGAGTCGGGTCGGCATCGTTGTAACCGATGGCGCCGAGCGGCTCGCCCGTGTGTCGGTCACGAATAAGGTGCCAGGCGCCGCTGCCGGTACGGGTCAACTCTGCATACCACGTCATCTGGGCCTGGCACGCCGTCAGGCTGTCGTAGCTGACGCCGTAGTAGGCGACGACTCGCGGATCCGACAGACCGCGGAAGATGTGGGGCAGGTCGGCATCGGTGACGGGGTCCAGCCTGATGTCGGGTTGTGTTGCTGTCATGATGACTCCTTGCGGCCAACCCGGGTTGGCCGCGTTAGTTGAGTAATACGGGATGGATGATGCTGGCATCAGACAAAGCCGAGCCGCTCGGCAAGGTGCGTCAGCTCGCTCTGCCACTGCTGCTGCAGGCACGGGGTCTGGTGCCTGGGCTTGCGGGCCAGATCGGCGGCGAGCAGGGCATCGAGTTCATACCAGCGTGCCAGCAGCGCCTCTTCGTCATCTGCCTGTTCAGCCAGGGCCTTCCCCATGGCGGGGGCGGCCAGTGCCTGCGCTGTTGCGGGGAGGGCCCTGCTTGCCTTGTCTGCTGCCGGCAAGGGGGCATCGCCGAGCAGTTCGGCATAGGCCCGCTCGGCGCTGTGGGCCTCCCGGATCTGCCCGTCCCTGATCAGCCAGAAGCGGTTGCAGCTGCGCTCGATCAGCTCCCGATCGTGGGAGACCAGCAGCGCGCCACCCGGGAAGGCGGCAATTGCCTCAGCCAGCTCCTCCTTGCCTGCCAGATCCAGGTGGTTGGTGGGCTCGTCGAGCCAGAGCATGTGGTGGCTGCCGAGGGACAGGGCGAGAAACAGCAGCCGTGCCCGCTCGCCCCCGCTCAAGGTACGTACCTGCTGGCCGTGGCGGGCATAGGGGAAGCCCGCCCGGATCAGCGCCTGACGCCGGGTCGTCTCCGGCAGAGGAGCCAGCGGGTAGAGGGCATCGCTCAGGGCGGCGTCGTCAGCCAGCTGCTGCAGGGACTGATCGTAATAGGCGATGCTGGCGCCGGGGTGGCAGTACCAGCCCGCCTGCGGGCTCTGCGCGGCCAGTTCGCGCCAGCACTGGCGCAGCAGGGAGGACTTGCCGGTGCCGTTGGCTCCGAGCAGCGCGACCTTGTCTCCCGCCCGCAGCCAGAGTCCTTCGGCGCGCAGCAGCGGCGGCAATGCTGGCGCTGGCGATACGTCGAGGGCCTCCATTCGCAGCAGCGTGTCGGCAGGCAGGCTCACTCCGCGCAGCTCGAGCCGCCAGGGGGCCAGCGCTGCCACTTGACTCTGCTCCTCCTGCAGGCGGGCGATGCGCTTCTCCATGGATTTGGCCTGACGCACCAGCTTCTCGTTGTCATGCTCTCGCCCCCAGATGGCGAGGCGTTTGCTGCTGGCGCTCAGGCGGTCGATCTCTTTTTGCTCGTCAGCCCGGCGCAGGCGGGCCTGCTCATCCTCGGCGGCCAACGCCGCTCGCGCTTGGCTGCAGGGCAGGGCGAAGCGGTGCAGCTCGCCATCGCGCAGGATCAGGGTCTGCTCGGTGACCCGGTCCAGCAGACGGCCATCGTGGGAGACCAGCACGAAGGCGCCGCGCCAGCCCAGCAGAAACTGCTCGAGCCAGAGCAGGGCGGGCAGATCCAGATGGTTGCTGGGCTCATCGAGCAGCAGCAGGTTGGGTTGGCGCAGCAGGGCACGGCCTATCTGCAGCCGGCTGTGCTGGCCGCCGCTGAGTGCACTGACCGGTAGCGTGGCCTGAGCCTCCAGCTGCAACTCGGTCAGCAGCTTGTCCACCTGCCATTCGGCGCTCGGGTCGTTGCCCAGCACGTCAAACAGCACTGCGCGGGTGCTGAGGGTAGAGAGCCCGGCGGGTAGTTGCTGGGCCACGAACTCGCAGCGGCAGGCTGCGGCCTGCACGACACGGCCAGCTTGAGGCATGCGCTCGCCCGCCAGCAGCGCCAGCAATGTGCTCTTGCCGCAACCGTTGGCGCCAATCAGGCCGAGCCTGTCACCTGCGCGGATGCCGAGTTCGAGATTGTCAAATAACGGAAGGTGCCCCGCACTCATCTGCAGGGAATGGGTACTCATCAGGGTTGTCATGCTCTTGCTCTCTTAAATCGCGGGATCGAAAATCCCTGTCATCAGGAGCGCTGGCGACAACGGCAGAGTCGAGAAAGGTCTCGGTATGGAGGGGAGTCGGCTTTGCTCGAACCCGCTATCGCAGCGCGATGGTATGCAGGCAAGAGCACGCGAATGTGCCGAACAGGCGGGCCGAAATGATCGGGCACGCTTGGATAACCATGTTTTACCTCCTTGTGTTTCGTTATGGCACGGTGCGGCGATTATAAGAAGAGAGCCGGATCCAGTTCAACAATTCATCATCGTTGCGGAAGGGGCTATGGAGAGGTTGCCCATATGGGCCTGCTATTCTCTTATCCCTGGCCCCAAACCCCCTGTTGGATCAACTCATCGGTGATTTGTCGGCAAAAAAAGTGGGATCCGGCTCTCGTTTTGCTTAAAGTGGCTCTTTTCCGGCTCAGCCCGGAATGCCCGCAAGGATGCCCTTCAGACGTCAACAGGATGGCCTGGCCAGACTGGCTCACAGAGATGTTACTGCTTCGGTTCTCTTCTTCTCTGTCGCCCTTGCGTGACAGCGCTTCGTTCCGTTCAGTCAGCCCAGGTCCTGCGTCACTCTCATCGAGCATTGTCTCCATCTGCTGCGAGTGAATCATGAGCGAATCGGTTTTTGAGATCCATGACTGGACCCTGAGCGTTGACGACAACACGCTCTGCCGTCCCGACCGCGAGGTCTACCTCGAACCCCGGCTGGTCAACCTGTTGCGGTTTCTGGCCCGCAATGCCGGCACCGTGTTTGGTCGCGATGCCCTGATCAACGAGGTGTGGGATGGCGCCGAGGTGACCGATCAGGTAGTGACCCAGTCCATCTTCGAACTGCGCAAGATCCTCAAAGATGGTCGCACCGACGCGACCGACTATATCGTTACCGTGCCCAAGCGTGGCTACAAGCTGGTAGCGCCGGTACGGCCGCAGCAGGAGCTGGTTGCTGCCGAGGAGCATGCGGTCTCCTCTGCCAATTCCCAGCTCAATCCGACCCTCTCCGACCTCAGTCCGCCCGCTGAGGATGAGCCACTCTCCAATGTGGCCCCTTTTCCCGCCGGGCCCCTGACCCGCGCCATCTCCAACCATGCCAAGGATGCCCGCAGCCGCTGGAAGATGGTGAGTTTCGATATCTTCGTGGCCGTCATTCTGGTTGCCATCGTCAGCCTGCTCAGTTACCAGCACACGGCGCCGCAGGTGCACTCCATGCTGGATCCCAACCTGCTGGTGTTCCGTTTCCACTCCGGCATGGATGACAACAACGAGAACGTCCGCCTTGCCGACGGCATCACTCGCGCCCTGATGGCCGAGGTGGCGGCGGCGACGCCACTGCGGGTGCAATATGGTGCCACCACTCTGATGGGAGGCATTATGCCTGGCAAGGAGCTGAGCGTGCGGGTATCGCGCCAGCCGCGTGGCACCTACCTCGATCTGGAGTACCGCAATATCAACACCAACCGGGTGCTGTTCAGCCACCAGTACCAGCTCAGCCGCCATAACGTGCATGGCGTGCTGCAGGAGAGCAGTCAGGATCTGCTGCGCGCCCTCGACCAGCCGGATGCCGAGCCGGGCATGGGGTGGCCGACCGATGATGCCTCCCTGATGGCGATGATGGAGGCTCACTACTACACCAACAGCCGGGATCCGGTTGCCCTCAAGCGCGGTATCGAGCTGCTGGAGGAGGCGCTGGCGCTCCAGCCTGATCAGCCGCTGCTGCTGGCGGAGCGCTATCTGGCCGGTGAGGTGCTGGCTACTCTGGCTGGCAAGTCCGAGAGCGAGCGGCTGCAGGAGGTGGGGACCCATCTCGCCCGCGTGGTGCAAAATGGCGGTGCCCTGCCATCCCGGGTGTGGGAGGCGCTGGCGCTGCAGGCGGTGCTCAACAGCGAGCAGAAGCAGGCGAACTATCTGCTGGAGCAGGCGGCAAAACGCGGCCGCTCGGTGCTCTATTACATACTGCAGGGCAAGCTGGCGGAGCTGGATGGCCGTCCGGAAGAGGCGGGGGACGCCTACAGTCAGGCCTTTCTGATAGAGGCGACCGAGCAGACCTATCTGCTCTGCCAGCAGCTCGGTTTCTACAGCAATATGGAGACCCTCACCCCGGCGCTGTTCGATGCGCTGGGTCAGAGCAAGGTGAAGCTCTTCTAATCCTGCGCCCTCTGTTGCTGCCGGCATGACATCCGGCTCTTCGCTCAGGCCACCTTCGGGTGGCCTGAGCCGTTTCTGGCCGCTTTTCATCAGGCTTGCGACTCCTGAAAAGAGGCTATCTGCAAGCCATATCGTGGTGCTCTACCCCGGGTGATCTTCCGGCGAACCGGGCCGGGTACATCGTTGGTTCTAGTCGTTTCTTCGCATCATCCATTTCCTGCATTCCTGCATTCCTGCATTCCTGCATTCCTGCATTCCTGCATTCCCGTGCTTCCTGCTATGTCCAGCCGGAGCGAACTTCTTCCTGTTACGTCATTTTGTGTGTGTGGCCATGGCGCCGCACGGGTTGCCAACAGTGTATCGAGCAGGCAGATGCCCCTTCATCTGAGGAGCGGCAGCCATGAAAGGAGAGAGTGAACAGTATGCCGGATGGAGCTGATAGCGATGGAATGGAGCGGGTCGATGAGATGGGCAGGGCGGGCGAGAGCGGGGAGGTTCTGTGCGAGCCCCTTTATGCCGGGGTTATCGCGGGAAAAATATCAAGACGGCGAGATAAAGGGGTTATCAAGGCGGAAAAACCGGGCAGCCGGATATCAAGGTTTTATCAAGAAAGCTCGGAGAGTCATCATCAATTTGCTGTTTTTAAAGGTTTTTTATCGAGTTGGTGAGGAGGGTGAAAAAAGTTGCCTCATATTTTTATCCGTTAGCTGCTCCTTATGTTTTTCGGGGACGAGAGGCCTAGTCTGTGCCCATTCGTTGGCCGGACGTTGTGCCAACTGTGTATGTGACGACCCGACCTTTTTAAAGACCCGGAGATCTTATGTCCCTAGATACGAGCAAGAAGATCGGCCTTATCGCCTGTACAGGTGTAGTGGCCGGCAACATGATGGGGAGCGGTATCGCACTGCTGCCTTCGGCACTGGCCAACATAGGTTCCATTTCTGTATTCAGCTGGGCTATCTGTCTGGTAGGCGCCATGGGCCTCGCCTTCGTTTTCGCCCGCCTCGCTACCAAGAACCCGCAAGAGGGTGGCCCCATTGCCTACGCCGGTGAAATCTCTCCGGTATTCGGTTTCCAGACTGGTGTGCTCTACTACCACGCCAACTGGATCGGTAACCTGGCCATCGCCATTACCGGCGTCTCCTACCTCTCGGTCTTCTTCCCCATTCTCAACAGCCCGATCCCGGCCGCTGCAGCCACCATCGCCGCCGTCTGGATCTTCACCTTCGTCAACCTGCTTGGCGGTAGCTGGGTGAGCCGACTCTGTACTCTGGGTCTGGTACTGATCCTGCTGCCGGTGGTAGGTACCGCTCTGGTGGGCTGGACTCACTTTGACAGCGCCGTCTACAGCCAGAACTGGAACACCACCAGTGGCAGTGACCTGCATGCGGTCATCAGCGCCGTGCTGATCTGCCTCTGGTCCTTCGTTGGTGTTGAATCTGCCGCCGTCTCTTCCGGCATGGTGAAGAATCCCAAGCGTACCGTACCGCTCGCCACCATGCTGGGTACCGGTATCGCGGGTGTTATCTACATCCTCTCTACCCAGGTGATCAGCGGCATGTTCCCGGCAGGTGAAGTGGCTGCTTCCGGCGCCCCGTTTGCCATGGCCTCTTCCGCCATCTTCGGTAGCTGGTCTGCACCGTTCGTCTCTGCCTTCACCGCCCTGGCCTGCTTCACCTCGCTCGGTTCCTGGATGATGCTGGTGGGCGAGGCGGGCAAGCGTGCCGCCAACGACGGCAACTTCCCGAAAATCTACGGCGAAGTGGACAAGAACGGCGTAGCCAAGAAGGGTCTGATCCTGGGCTCCCTGAAGATGACTGCCCTGATGATTGGCCTGACCGCCTTCACCTCCCAGTCCGCTCACGCTGCCGATCTCTTCAACGTGCTGACTACCGATGCGGTGCTGCTGACCATGCTGCCCTACTTCTACTCCAGCATTAACCTGATCCGCTTTGAAGGCATGACCTCCCGCAGCATCGGCGCCATGATCTTCTCCGGTGTGGCCTGCGTCTTCTGTCTGGTAGCCCTGATGGGTGCCAAGGGTTCCAACCTCACAGCTACCTTCGTGGTGTCGCTCATCATCCTGATGTTCTACGCCAAAAAACTGGGTCTGCGTCAGCACGATGCCCTGCTGAACGAACAACCCAGCAACTGATTTCCCCTTTTATCTTCCGAGCGCTCTTCACTCACCATCCCTGATGGAGAGCGCCCCTTTACGTGTGGAGCATTACGATGAATATCATTGCCATCCTCAACCACCTCGGCGTTTTCTTTAAAGAAGAGCCCATTCGCCAGCTGCAAGCTTCCCTCGAGCGCAAGGGTTTCGAGGTTGTTTATCCGGTCGACGTCGCCGACCTGCTGAAACTGATTGAGAAGAACCCGCGCGTTTGCGGCGCCATCTTCGACTGGGACAAATACTCTCTGGGTCTGTGCAAGGAAATCCACGATCGCAACGAGAAGCTGCCGATCTTCGCCTTCGCCAACGACCAGTCCACCCTGGACATTCACCTGACCGACCTGCGTCTGAACGTCCACTTCTTCGAGTACCGTCTCGGCATGGCTGACGACATCGCCCTCAAGATGGGTCAGGCCACTCAGGAGTATCAGGACGCCATCCTGCCGCCGTTCACCAAGGCACTGTTCAAATACGTGGAAGAGGGTAAATACACCTTCTGTACTCCGGGTCACATGGGTGGTACCGCCTTCCAGATGAGCCCGGCCGGCAGCATCTTCTATGACTTCTACGGCCCGAACGCGTTCAAGGCTGACGTCTCCATCTCCATGCCGGAGCTGGGCTCCCTGCTGGATCACTCCGGTCCGCACAAGGAAGCCGAAGAGTACATCGCCCGTACTTTCAACGCCGATCGCTCCTACATCGTTACCAACGGCACCTCCACTGCCAACAAGATCGTCGGCATGTACTCCGCGCCGGCCGGCAGCACCGTGCTGGTTGACCGCAACTGCCACAAGTCGCTCACTCACCTGATGATGATGAACGACGTGACGCCGATCTACTTCCGTCCGACCCGCAACGCCTACGGCATTCTGGGTGGTATCCCGCAGAGCGAGTTCAGCCGCGAAACCATCGCTGCCAAGGTTGCCGCGACACCGGGTGCCCAGGCTCCCCGTTACGCCGTCGTCACCAACTCCACCTATGATGGCCTGCTCTACAACACCGGCTTCATCAAGGAGAGTCTGGATACCCCTTACATCCACTTCGACAGTGCCTGGGTGCCTTACACCAACTTCAGCCCGATCTATGAAGGCAAGTGCGGCATGAGCGGTGAAGCGATGCCGGGCAAGGTGTTCTACGAAACCCAGTCCACCCACAAGCTGCTGGCGGCCTTCTCCCAGGCCTCGATGATCCACATCAAGGGTGACGTGGAGGAAGAGACCTTCAACGAAGCCTTCATGATGCACACCTCCACCTCGCCGCAGTACGGCATCGTGGCCTCTACCGAGATCTCTGCCGCCATGATGCGTGGCAACACCGGCAAGCGTCTGATCAAGGACTCCATCGATCGCGCCATCTCCTTCCGCAAAGAGATCAAGCGTCTGCGTGATCAGAGCGAAGGCTGGTTCTTCGACGTATGGCAGCCGGACAACATCGACACCGTCGAGTGCTGGAAGCTGGATCCGAAAGATGACTGGCACGGCTTCAAGGACATCGATGACAACCACATGTACCTGGATCCGATCAAGGTCACTCTGCTGACTCCGGGTATGGGTCGTGATGGCCAGCTGCTGGAGAAGGGCATCCCTGCCTCTCTGGTCTCCAAGTTCCTGGACGAGCGCGGCATCGTGGTCGAGAAGACTGGCCCTTACAACATGCTGTTCCTCTTCTCCATCGGTATCGATCAGTCCAAGGCGATGCAGCTGCTGCGTGCCCTGACCGAGTTCAAGCGTGGCTACGACCTGAACCTGACCATCAAGAGCATCCTGCCGAGCCTCTATCGTGAAGACCCGAGCTTCTACGAAGGGATGCGTATCCAGGAGCTGGCGCAGCGCATTCACGAGCTGACCAGCAAGTACCGTCTGCCGGAGCTGATGTTCAAGGCGTTCGACGTACTGCCGGAGATGAAGATGACTCCGCACGCCGCATGGCAGCAAGAGCTGGCCGGCAACGTGGTGGAAGTGCCGCTGCGTGACATGGTTGACCGCATCAGCGCCAACATGATCCTGCCGTATCCGCCGGGAGTACCGCTGGTTCTGCCGGGCGAGATGGTGACCCAGGATTCTCTGCCGGTGCTCGAGTTCCTCGAGATGCTGTGCGAGATCGGCGCCCACTACCCGGGCTTCGAGACCGACATCCACGGCCTCTATCGTCAGGCCGATGGCAGCTACACCGTCAAGGTGCTGCGTTAATCACAGTGACAACAACGGGCCGCAAGGCCCGTTTTTCCCTCCGGAATTTCTCTTTTCTTGCGTGAGTCATCATGAAGCGAGTGCTCTCCATTCAATCCCATGTGGTCTTTGGCTGTGCCGGAAACAGTGCCGCCGTCTTTCCCATGCGTCGCCTCGGCATCGAGGTGTGGCCGATGAACACGGTGCAGTTCTCCAACCACACCCAGTACAGTGAGGGGTGGCAGGGGATGGTGATGCCGGCGGGCCATATCGCCCAGCTGGTGGATGGGCTGGCGGAGATCGGCGTGCTGGCCCAGTGCGATGCGCTGCTCAGCGGCTACCTCGGCTCGGCCGAGCAGGGGGAGGAGATCCTGGCTGCGGTGGCCCGGCTCAAGGCGTGCAATCCCGGCGCCCTCTACTTCTGCGATCCCGTGATGGGTCACCCGGACAAGGGGTGCATAGTGGCGCCCGGCGTCACCGACTTTTTCCGGGAGCGGGCCTTGCCCCGCGCCGACCTGCTGGCCCCCAACCTGCTGGAGCTGGAGCAGCTGACCGGTCGCGACATCGGCAATGTCTCGCAGGCGCTGGCGGCGTGCCAGCAGCTGCGGGAGCAGGGGGTCAAGATGGTGCTGGTGAAACATCTGGGCAAGGCCGGCTTTGCCATGGACCGCTTCGAGATGCTGCTGGTGTGCGAGGAGGGGGCGTTTCACCTCTCGCGTCCGCTCTACCCCTTTGCCCGCCACCCCATCGGGGTCGGGGATCTGCTAAGCGCCACCATGTTGGCCAATCTGCTGGCCGGTTTCACACCGGTGGTGGCGTTCGAGCGCACCAACGCCAGTGTCGATGCAGTGCTGGCTCGCACCTGGCTGACGGGGGCCTACGAGCTGCAACTGGTGGCGGCCCAGCACGAAATGGCGTTGCCGCTGGTGCGTACCCGTGCCACTCGCCTTGAGTAGCAGCGTCGCCGATTCTGGATACAAAAAAGCCCTGCTGGTCAGGGCTTTTTCTATTTCTGAAGGATGTGGGTAGTCGCGCCTTAATCCTTGGGATCTTTGAGCGCCTCGATCACATCCTCCTTGGGGCCGAGTCCCTCGACATGGTTGAAGGTGTCGAGCCCCTCCTGCGCACTGATGGTAAAGGCGTCGGCACTCAGGTAGCTGCCGCTGCCGGCGCTCTCCATGATGACCACCAGCTCGGGCTGCTTGTCACCGTTGAGATCCAGCAATTTCAGCTCCTTGATGGAGCCATCGCGCGGCAGCACCTTGCCGTCGATGAACTGATCCAGCGGGAACTGGGGATTGGCGCCGGAGTAGAGGCGCACATCGTAGCTGCCGATGGAGGCGGGTTCACCGCGTCCTTCGGCCACCGTGATCACCTGACCGGAGGGGAGTGTCAGCTGTTTGAAGAAGCTCTCCGCTGCCTGGCCGGTCAAGGGCAGAGTGAGCAGACCGAGTGTCATCAGCAAGGTTTTCATAGGCGTTACCCTTGTTACTGCGGTGAGCGGCAGGGCCGTTCACTGACGTCAACGTATGGAGATGGGGCGTTGCCGACACATGGCATCCGCCCCTCTGTTATGCCTCACAAGAGGCGTGCATTACCAGATCTTCACCCGTTTCTGGGGCGGCAGATAGAGCTTGTCCCCCGGCTGGATGTTGAATGCCTCGTAGAAGGCGGGAATGTTCGGCACCACGCCGTTGACCCGGTACTCGGGGGGCGAGTGGGGGTCGGAGCGCAGCAGCATCTGCATCAGCTCGGGGCGATACATCCCCTTCCACACCTGCGCCCAGCCGAGGAAGAAGCGCTGCTCGCCGGTGAAGCCATCCAGCACCGGTGCCTCCTTGCCATCCAGCGACAGCTCGTAGGCCTTGTGGGCTATGGTGAGGCCGCCCAGATCGCCGATGTTCTCGCCCAGGGTGAACTGGCCGTTGACGAACTGGCCGTTGATAGGCTCGAAGCGGTTGTACTGGGCCACCAGCCGGCTGGTGCGGAAGCGGAACTCCTTGAGATCCTGCGGTGTCCACCAGTCGCGCATCATGCCGTCGCCGTCGGATTTGGCCCCCTGATCATCAAAACCGTGGCCCATCTCGTGGCCGATCACCCCGCCGATGGCGCCGTAGTTGACTGCGTCATCCGCTGTCATGTCGAAGAAGGGGGGCTGCAAAATGGCCGCCGGGAAGACGATCTCGTTGTTGCTCGGGTTGTAGTAGGCATTCACCGTCTGCGGCGACATGTGCCACTCCTCCCGGTCCACCGGCTTGCCGAGGCGAGCCAGATTGTCGGCATACTCGAAGGCTTGCGAGCGCTGCAGGTTGCCCACCAGATCGTCCGGTTTGATGGCGATGGCGCTGTAATCCTTCCACTTGTCCGGATAGCCGATCTTGGGTCGGAACTTGGCCAGTTTCTCGAGCGCCTGGGTTTTGGTCTCCGGCGACATCCAGTCGAGCTCTTCAATGCTCTGGCGATAGGCAGTGCGCAGGTTCTCCACCAGCTGCTCCATCCGCTCCTTGGCCGCAGGCGGGAAGTAGCGGGCCACATAGAGCTGGCCAACCGCCTCACCCAGATGATCGTTCAACACCCCCAGCCCACGCTCCCAGCTGGCTCGCTGTTTGGGTGTGCCGCTCAACGTGGTGCCGTAGAAGGCGAAGTTGGCCCGGTCGGTCTCGCTGTCGAGATAGGGGGCGTAGTCGGTCAGCAGCTGCCACTTGAGGTAGGCTTGCCAGTCGGCGATGGGGGTCTGGGCCATCACCTGATCCAGCGCGCTCAGATAGGTCGGCTGACCGATGATGAGCTCCGGCTGGGCGGCAATGCCGGCCGCATCGAGATAGGCTTGCCAGTCGAGGTGAGGGGCAAGACGTGCCAGTTCGCTGGCGGGGCGTTTGTTGTAGTTCTTCTCCCGATCCCGCAGCGCGACGTTGTCCCACTGGATGGTGGCGAGCCGGGTTTCGAGGGCCAGAATCCGCTTGGCTTTGCCGCTCGGGTCAGATTCCCCGAGGCGGCTCAGCATGGCGGCAATATGCTGCTGGTACTTCTGGCGCAGGGCCTGACTGTCGGGATCCTGCTTGAGGTAGTAGTCGCGATCCGGCAGCCCCAGCCCGCCCTGATATAGGTAGACCGCATAGCGATCCGGCGCCTTGGCGTCGGCATCGATCCAGATGCCGAACGGTGCGCCGCCGCCCATACGGCCACTTTGGGCAAAGGCGCGGGCCAGCGCCGCCTGATCACCGATCCGGTCGATGTCGGCCAGCGCCGGCGCCAGTGGGGTGAGCCCCTTGGCGTCGCGGCCAGCCTGATCCAGATAACTGGCGTAGAGATCGCGGATCTGCTGGGTCGGCGTGCCGGTAGCGGCCTGCTGATGGGCCAGCCCCTCGACCAGCACCCGCACATCGGCGAGGGATTTGTCCCGCAGCATGTAGAAGGCGCCATCGGCGGGGCGATCGTCGGGGATCTTGGCGGTGGCGAGCCACTTGCCGTTGACGTAGCGGAAGAAGTCATCGCCGGGTTTGACCCGGGTGTCCATATTGGCCAGCGCCAGTCCGGAGTGTTTCGGCGCGCTCTCGGGCGCCTGGCTGCAACCAGCCAACAGGGCCAGCCCGATAAGGCCGGCCAGAATGCTTTTCTTGTTGTTCATGGGATCTGATTCCACATCGGGTTGTTTGCTTCCCTGCCTGCGCCTCTTCTGAACTGGTGACTTTCGGGTCTGCACAGGCGAGCCCTACTCTAGGGTGGGTTGCCGTGCCGGCGCAAGCGGCGTCGTCAGGACGAGTGATCCCGAACGCGCCTCGAGTCGCCACAGTGCAGCTTGCCAGCCGCGACTCTGCTAAGATCGGCCGGTCCGTTTTGGGGAAGCCTATGATTTCTCATCTTTATTCTCGCTTTTGTCAGACTCTGCCAGAACCGGAAGGTTCCACTCGCCTGCTGGTGGCCTTCAGCGGTGGCCTCGACTCCACCCTGCTGCTGGCGCTGGCGGCGCAGTTTGCCCGTGAGCACGGCTTGCCGCTTCGGGCCCTGCACGTGCACCACGGTCTCAGCTCCCATGCTGACGAGTGGGTGGCTCACTGCGAGTCGGTCTGCCAGCTGCTGGCGGTGCCGCTCATTGTCGAGTGGGTAACCCTTGCCCGCGGCAATGGCGAGAGTATGGAGGCGCAGGCACGCACCGCCCGCTACCAGCGGCTGATGGCGCACATGACGGAGGGGGAGTGGCTGCTCACTGCCCACCATCAGGACGATCAGCTGGAGACTCTGCTGCTGGCCCTCAAGCGCGGCGCCGGTCTGCGCGGTCTGGCGGGGATCCTGCCAAGCCAGCCCTTTGCTGGTGGTCTGCTGCTGCGGCCGCTGCTCGATATCAGCCGGGCCGAACTGGCCAAGGTTGCCGCCACCCTGCCTTATGGTTGGGTCGAGGATGAGAGCAATCAGGAT
The DNA here is from genome assembly GCF_001887375.1 of Aeromonas sp. SCS5. Taxonomy (NCBI): domain Bacteria; kingdom Pseudomonadati; phylum Pseudomonadota; class Gammaproteobacteria; order Aeromonadales; family Aeromonadaceae; genus Aeromonas; species Aeromonas sp. SCS5. The sequence continues at coordinate 173,599 of NZ_LFCS01000006.1, read as the reverse complement.
GTGAGTTATGACCGCAATTTTCTGCGCCAGCAGCTTATCCCCCAGCTCAAGGCGCGCTGGCCTGCCATTGCCCGCACCGCCGTCCGCAGTATGGCGTTGTGCGCCGAGCAGGAGGCGCTGCTGGACGAGCTGGCCGAGAGCGACTGGCAGCTGGCCGGCGAAGGGGAGGCGCTCCATATCGGCCCGCTGCATGCACTCTCGCCGACCCGGCGCAACAACCTGCTGCGCTACTGGATCCGCCGTCAGGGGGGGGAGATGCCATCGCGCGAGCAGCTTGCCCGGCTGTGGCAGGAGGTAGCGCTGGCGCGGCCCGATGCCAATCCGCAGCTCAACTGGGGCGACCTGAGTTGCCGCCGTTTTCAGGAGCGCCTCTATCTGGTTGCCCCGGATCTGCAACCTTGTCATCAGGTGTTGCCGTTGACGCCGGGCGAGCCGCTGACCCTGCCGGATGGGTTGGGTGAGCTGGTGGTGCGTATGGAGAAAGCGGGAGAGGGGGTGCTGCGTTTGCCCCGGCCACAGGAGTCTCTGTCGGTGCGCTTTGGCGTGGTGCCGGGGGCCATGCTGAAGCCGGTGGGACGTGGTGGCAGCCGACGGCTGAAGAAGCTGCTGCAAGAGTACGGCGTTCCTTCGTGGCAGCGGGGGCGGATCCCTATCCTCTACTATGGCGAGCAGGTAGCGGCTGTGGTCGGGCTTTTTGTCTGCGACGGATTTATGGCAGAGCAGGAGGGGCTTTCATGTCAATGGCAGACAAGGCAAGGGGGGTTGCTGTTGCCTGAGCAGGAACCTGAATAAAAAAGGGCTCCGGTCACATGGCTTGCATGTGCCGGAGCAAAGAAGAGTACCCGGTTATTCCGCGAGGCCGGCTTTGCCGGCTTTTTTGCGGGCGTAGAGGTGGCTGTCTGCCGCCTCGTAAAGAGCTTGTACACTGACGCCTGATTGCCAGCTGGCGGCCCCCAGACTGCAACCGACCGAGAAGGTGCTGAGTTCCTTGTTGGTCATCAGCATGTGCTGCAGGCGCAGCCAGACCGGGCGCCACGCCTCGGGTTCAGCCGGTTGCAACAGCAGGGCGAACTCATCCCCCCCGAGCCGGAAGGCCTGATCCGTACTGCGGATGCACCCCTTGAGCAGCTGGGCGAAGCGGCTCAGTACCAGATCTCCGACCGGGTGGCCCCAGGTGTCGTTGATCTGCTTGAAGCGGTCGAGATCGAGCAACACCAGCACCAGACCATGGGGCTCGCGGCTGTGCTGCTCGATGGCGCGGCCGATGGCTTCGTCAAAATAGGAGCGGTTGCCAAGGCCGGTCAGGTGATCGAGGCGTACCTGCTGATCCAGCTTCTCCAGCCGCATGTAGAGGGGCAGCAACAGGCTGAGCAGCTGATGGTACTGCAGCAGCACCCGTTGCTGGCTGCCGCTCAGCGGGTGTTCCAGCTCGTAGTGGAGTTGGCCGAGCAGCTGCTCATGCTGGCCGCGCAGCTCGAACAGGTAGCTGTGCAGGTTGAGGGTGGCCATCGGCGGGTGCTGGATCAGTACATGGGGGTGGCTACCGTCCATGTAGAGACTGTGGATCCTGACAATTTTTGCCGCTCTATCGGCAAAAGTTGTCAGCAGGCCGCCGAGCTCGTGCTGCCCCAGCAACTGCTCCAGCAACTGATTGCGTTCTACGCTGGGCAAGGGCGTGAGCCGCTCCATCTGGCGAACCCACTGCTCGATGCCATGGCTAAAGCCATTGAGTGACGATCTGTTTTCCATGGTCTTCCACCTGTAACCACTTGACTGCTCCCCTTCACCTGCAATTGGCATGCCCAATATATGTTTCCTGTGCCAAGGATCGGCTGACTAGACTTAAGTTGATAAAAAGGAGGGGAAAATTTGTACACAGACCTGTTGATCCTGCTCTTCGCCGCCGTCCTGCTGGTGGCAATTTTCCGACGCTTCGGCTTGCCGGTGATCCTTGCCTACCTGATTGCTGGCGTACTCTTGGGCCCGCACGGGCTGGCGGTGATCACCGGCCAGTCGATCATGCAGACCATCGCCGAGCTCGGGATCGTCTTTCTGATGTTCTCGCTGGGGCTGGAGTTCTCCCTCCCCAAGCTGCTGGCGATGCGCTATCTGGTGTTGGGAGTAGGCGGCTTGCAGGTGCTGCTCACCTCGCTGCTCTTCTTCTGGTTTGGCTGGCATCTGGGGCTGAGCCTGGCGCAGGCGCTGGTGGTGGGGGGCACGCTGGCGCTCTCCTCGACGGCGGTGGTGATCAAGCAGCTGGGCGAGCAGAAGCAACTCCATACCCGTCGTGCCCAGTTGGGGGTGAGTGTGCTGCTGTTTCAGGATCTGGCGGTGGTGCCCCTGCTGGTGATGATCCCCATTCTGGCCGAGCCACAGGTGCAGGGCAGCGCGTTGGCTGCCGAGATCGCATGGGCAATTCTCAAGGGGCTCTTCGCCCTGTTGAGCCTGCTGGCGGTGGGCAAGTGGCTGTTGCCGCTGCTGTTTCACGAGGTGGCGCGGGCCCGCTCCGATGAACTGTTCGTGCTGAGCGCCCTGCTGGTTGCGCTGCTGGCCGCTTTCATGACCTATTCGCTCGGTCTCTCGATGGCGTTGGGGGCCTTTCTGGCCGGCATGATGCTGGGGGAGTCCCACTATCGCCATCAGCTTGAGGTGGACATCAAGCCCTTTCGCGACGTGCTGATGGGGCTCTTTTTCATCACCATCGGGATGAACATGGACTGGGTACTGGTGGCACAGGCATGGTGGCAGGTGTTGCTCTGTGTGGTGGTGCTGGTGCTGTGCAAATCCCTGCTGGTGTTGCTGGCTGGCCGACTGATGGGGGAGCGCAAGCGCGACAGCATGGCGGCTGGCATCATGTTGAGCCAGGTGGGGGAGTTCGGTTTTGTGCTGCTGGCGCTGGCACTCCACCACGGTCTGCTGGATCCGCAGCTGGTCTCCCGATTGATCGGCATCGGCATCATCTCCATCGCCATGACCCCCTGGCTGGTTACTCAGGCCCACTCGCTGGCCCGCAGTCTGACCGATCCGGCGCTGTTGACCCGCTCCGAAGTCGCCCAGTCGGGGCTCAGCAAGAGTCAGCACGTCATCATCGCCGGGTTTGGCCGGGCGGGACAGACCTGCGCCCGTTTTCTCAAGCTCGAGGAGATCCCGTTTCTGGCGCTCGACCTTGACCCCGAGCGGGTGAGCGAAGCAAAGCAGGCAGGGGAGCAGGTGGCCTTTGGCGATGCCAGCCGGCGTGACATCCTGCTGGCGGCCGGTCTGCTGCGGGCCCGCCTGGTGATCATCACCTTCGACGATCGCAAGCGGGTGGAGGCGATGCTGGCGCTGATCCGCGAGCTGGCGGGGGAGCTCAAGGTGCTGGTACGCACCCGGGATGACAGCTTTCTGGAGCAGTACAAGCAGGCGGGGGCCTTCGAGGTGATCCCGGAGTCTCAGGAGGGGGCCCTGATGCTGGTCTCCCATCTACTGGTCAATTGCGACATTCCCCTCGGGCGGGTGATCCGGCGCATGGAGCATGAGCGCAGCAGCCAGTATCGCTTTCTGCACGGTTTCTACTGGGGGGATCAGAGCGCCAACAATCTGGAAGCAGATCAGCTGCTGGAGCGCCTCCACCCATTGATGCTGCATGATCAGGCGTGGGCTGTGGGGCGCGAAGTGCGGGAGTTGCCGCTGGATGAGGTGAGGATCAAGGAGATTCAGCGTGGCGATCAGATGCTGGAGCCTCGGGATGAGCTGACCCTGCAGGCTGGTGATCGGCTGATCCTGTTTGGTACCGCAGTCGCCATCGAGCAGGCGGAGCAGCGCCTGCTGGAGGGGCGCTGAGAAGGGTTACTCTTTTTCCCTCGGCTGAGGCTCGATGCCGAGAAAGTCGATCACCCTGGCCTGCTCCCTCAGGGTGTCCCGATAGCCCAGCTTGATCAGCTGCTGGCAATAGCCCGGATAAAACATCAAAAAGCTGGCCAGACTGCTGGTCTCATCCCCCTTCACCCCCAACACGCGCAACAGGCGGCGCAACTGCACCGGCAGCTTGCGCAGATAGGCCAGCGCGATGGCATCGAGGTCTTCGCTTGGCTTGAGCACGCAGGTCTCCACCCGCTTCAGTTTGAGGCGATTGCGCTCCCGCTCCGGAATAAGATCCAGAGTCTGGTTGATGCGCCACAGCCGCTCCAGATCGGAGTTGAGGGTGTCGGTAAAGACGGTATCGAGCAGATGGCTGGCGATATTGGAGCTGGTGAGGTGGCCGTGATGATGGGTCGGTGCCGAGTGCGCCGGTGGATCCAGCGTGATCAGCAGGATCCGCTCTGCCCCCAGATGGATGGCGGGGCTGAGCGGGCTCAGCTGATGGATGGAGCCGTCGCCGTAGAACTTGTCGCCGATATGGGTCGCCGGAAAGACAAAGGGGAGCGCCGAGGAGGCGAGCAGATGATCCGAGGTGAGCAGGGTGCGCACCCCGCGCCGTCTGGCCCGCTCCCAAGGATGGTGGTCGGCTCGCCCCTGAAAGAAGGTGGTGGAGAGGCCGTCGTCGTAATCGGATGCTGTGATGGCGAGCGCCTCCAGACTGCCGTAGAGGATGTTGTCATCGATGCGGTGATAGTCGATGAACTGATCCAGCAGGCGGCGCAGCGGCGCGTTGTCGAACAGATGAAAGGCGTGGTTGGTGTCGGGATTGATGAGGCCGGCCGAGCCTTCGTACATCAGTCGCCACAGCAGGCGCCCCGGGTGAAAATCGAAGATGTGGTGGGTTTCGAAGCGGCGCCAGACCCACTCCAGCTTGCGCACCCCCAGATGAAAGCTGGAGGCGTAGCAGGCGAGCGCGGTGACGTTGATGGCCCCGGCCGAGGTACCGCACAGAATGGGAAAGGGGATGCCGAGATTGCGCGGATAGAGCTCCGCCACGGCCTTGAGGGCACCGACCTGATAGGCGGCGCGCGCTCCGCCTCCGGTGAGCAACAACGCTGTATTGGGTCTGGCCATATGCTGGCGCCTTATAGTGTTCTGACAAGGATGCTCCCACTGACAAATTAACTATAAGGCGCTGTATCAAATATAAAAACGGGCGCTTTCCCGTTTTTTTCATGGCCCCCGGTCAAAGGGCCCGGAGAGGATTTTCCGGTCGTGCCAGCTGATCGAAGGCGGCGAATACCGGCGCACTGGCAAGAATGCGACCGTGGCCCAGACCCCGGGTGCTCACCAGCCGGGTATGCCCATCCTGGCTGGCGCGCAGGGAGTCGCTATGGGGGGCGAATCTGTCCTCTTCATCGTGCACTATGATGGCCTCACCGCTGCGGTTGGCAAGGCGACCCAGTGGATCGACCGTGCTCAAGGGGTGCTGATACTCCTGTTCAATCTCCTTGACCACCGCATCGAACAGCCGGATGGAGTAGCCGGAGCGTGCCACCATGCCGTATAGCTGGGGCACATAGTCGAGCACCGGCGAGATGAGCAGCAGCGGCAGCCCGTCAAGATGCTGCTGGCGGCTGGAGAGGGTGACGGCGCCCCCCATGCTGTGGGCGATAACCCCATGGACAGGGCCCACTTCCGTAGCCAGCCGGGCGGCCAGTTCGTCGAAGGCGCGCACGAAGCGGGGCAGGTGGCCGGTATGGCCGGCGCTGTGGCCGTGGGCCGGGTGATCGTAGGCAATGGCCGTAAAACCCTGCGCAGCGATATGGCTCATCAGCGGATAGAACTGGCTGGCACTGCCTGACCAGCCGTGCATCAGCAGCCAGAGCGGCCCCTGACCGAGCCGGTAGCTCATCAGCGTCCCTTCGCTGGTATGGACGGCCTGCTTGACCAGACCGGCTGGCGCTGCGTTGTCCCGCTGGTTGCGCTGGGGGGTCAGCAGCAACTTGCTGGCGGTGCGCTTGGCATGGCCGGGTGCCAGGGTATGGTGCAATCGGGTGCCGATCCCCAGCAGCCATTTGCTCGGGCTGAAGCGGCGGGTGTTGAAGTAGATCTTGCTGCTCATGGTCATCCTGTGGTTTTTATGTGCGAACGGTCGTGCTTTTTTGTCGGTTTTAAAAAAGGATTGCCAGGAGATCAGCACCAGCTGGCGAGCAGATCTTCCACTTCGGGCCAGAAGTGGCGGGCCGGATCCTGACACAGATTGAGGGCGTTGAACACCTGATCCGCCAGATAGAGGCCATAGAGGCGGTAGACGGCACGCCAGGGATCCATCCCCTCGCGCCACTCCCCCTCCAGCTGTCCCTGTGCGACCTGACGAGCCAGATAGTCGAGCCAGAAGCGCACCAGCTGGCGGGCGGCCTGCTGTACCTCGCCCTCCTGCGCCGAAGTCCAGGCATCGAGAAACATGCAGCGTCCGGCAAAGCTCTGGTTCCAGGCGAGCCAGGCCTGCAACAGGGCGATCAGCTTGTCGTGCTGGCTCTGGTGTTCCTGCTGGCGCACCGGCTGGATCACCCGCTCGCGAAACACTTCGGCAGCGTACTCCAGCACGGCGATCTGCAGATTGTCGCGAGAGTGGAAGTGGGCGAACAGGCCGCTTTTCGACATCTCGCAGGCATTGGCCAGCGAGCCGATGGTCAGGCTCTCCAGCCCTTGCTGGCTCGCCTGCTCGAAGGCTGTCTGCAAAATGTTTTCCCGGGTCAGGCGCCCCTTGCTCATCACGATCTCCTCATGGCTGGTGGCAGCATAAAGTACGATCGTGCTATTTGTCGAGCGGCAGATAAGTGGCGGGCTGGATGGGAGGGCTCAACCCTCCTTGATATCCATCTGCTGCAACGCGATGACCGCCTGAGTACGGTTCTTGACGCCCAGTTTGCGGAAAATCGCCGTGATATGGGCCTTGATAGTGGCCTCGGAGACATTGAGCTCCCAGGCAATCTGCTTGTTGAGGCTGCCATCGCGCAGCATGATCAGCACCTTGTACTGCTGGGGGGTGAGGCTGGCCAGCTTGCTGGCGAAATCGGGGCCATCTTCCGATTCGGGATGGAGCGAGATCCCCTCCGGCACCCAGTTATCGCCCCCGATCACCGTATTGAGGGCGGTGACCAGCTCCTTCATCGGCGCCGATTTGGGGATGAAGCCGAGCGCGCCAAGGCGCAGTACCTGCTGGATGATGGCAGGGTCCTCCGAGGCGGATACCACCACGACCGGCAGGTCGGGATACTGGCCGCGCAGGTGAGCCAGCCCTTCAAAGCCGTTGGCGCCCGGCATCTTGAGATCGAGCAGCAGCAGGTCGACCTCCGGATGCTCGCCGAGGAGGTGGGTAAGGCTGTCGATGGAGTCCGCTTCCAGCAGATGGGCATCGTTGATGGCCATGTGCACCGCTTGATAGAGGGCGCCCCGAAACAGGGGGTGGTCATCTGCGATGACGATGGTAAATTGGCTGTCCATATCTCAGTTAATGGCTCACATGGTTGCTAACTGATTGTTTTGAAAAATCAAACTAGCATCGCTCATCGGGAGGGTCAAACCTGCCTGTGCGCAAATGTGAAGCGGGCGCCGGATGTCGTGCCAAGAGGCCGACGGGGCGCAAAGCGCAAGTCCCTGCAGGAGGCAAAGATGGGAGTTCTGGTATTGACGGTGGGCACGGGTTCCACCTGGGCGATGCGGGCGGCACTGGTGCTGGCCATGAGCGGCCTGGCATGGCAGGAGCAGGTGTTCGATCTGGAAGATGCCAAGTCGTTGGTGCGGCTCAAGCGGGTGGCGCCGGCCGGGCTGGTGCCCTGGCTCGAACACGATGGCGTGCGGGTACACGACTCGCTGGCTATCGCCGAATATGTTCACGAGCTGTGCCCCGATCGCCAGCTCTATCCCGCATCTCAGGCTGAGCGGGCTCTGGCTCGCAGCCTCTGCGCCGAGTTGCACGCCGGTTTTCGCCAGATCCGCACTCTGCTGCCCTTCTTTCTTGGTGCTCCCACCCGCAGCGAGCCGCCGGTTGAGGCGGTGGGCGAACTGGCCCGTTTGCAGGAGATCTGGTCGCAGGCGCGGGGCCCCTTCTACTTTGGCGAGGCGGGCATTGTCGACGCCTTCTATGCGGTGATGGCCTACCGGCTGGCCAGCTATGGCATCCAGTTGCCCGGTCAGGCGGGGGTCTATCAGCAGGCACTGCTGGCCTGGCCGTTGTGGCAGGAGACCCTGGTCAAAGCGCGCCTGCAGTGGCCGTCGGCTGTACGCCAGACGCAGTAAGCCGATAAACGTGCAAAAGAGAGGGGAGCCACTGGCTCCCCTCTCTTGTTTTCTCTGCCTTCTTCGCCTCTATTGTTGCCGGCCGGCGAACACGATAACCACCTTGTCATTCCCCTTCTCTCGCACGAAGGCATAGGGGCTGTCGGCCAGCTTCTTGTGACTGCCCGCCGCCACCGCCGGGTGGGCGGCACGGAACTGGCCGAGCCGCTGCCAGTGCTTGACCAGCTCGGCCTTGTCGCCGCTGGCCAGCTCCTGCCAGTTCATGTCCGAGCGCAGTGCCTGATCGAACACGCCGCCATCCCTGGCTAGCCCGCGGCCGGACTCATCGCCGTAGTAGATCTGGATACCGCCCGGCAGCAGCATGAAGCTGCTGGCGACCCGGCGCTGCAGCGGCACGTCCTGATAGTCGCCGAAGAACAGTTTGGTGTCGTGGGAGCTGATGTAGCTCAGCACATTGAACTCGGGATCCTGATTGATGCGGCTGGCGTAGCTGGCATAGGTGGGCTCGGCGCTGGCCAGACACTGGGCCTGGGGCAGGGCGAACTCGCGCTGGTAGTCGAAGTTGATCAGCGAATCGAAGCCGTTCTGATACCAGAAATCCTTGGCGACCCCGTGATCCCACACCTCGCCCACCATGTAGAAGGGCAGGTCGTCGAGTTTCTTGGTCGGGTTGGCGGCCTTCCACTCCTTGAGGGCTGCCGTGCCCGCCTGTTTGAGCTTTGCCCACACCTCGGGCTCCAGATGCTTGACGGTGTCGGCCCGAAAACCGTCGATGCCAAAGCGGCGTACCCAGTCGGTGTGCCAGGCGATGAGATAGTCGCTCACGGTGGCGTTGGGCAACACTTTGGCCTTGGTATCTTTTTTTGCCGCCAACAGCGGCGGCAGCCCCACCGGCTTGGTGGATTCGGTCAGAAAGTCCGGCAGCCCCGCCACCGAGCCGGTGACGTCGTCGGTGCCAGGCTGCGGGTAGCCGGGCAGACCGGCGCGCACCCAGCCACCGCTCCACCATTTGTCCCACTTCGGCGACTGGTAGTCGATGAACTGGTTGTAGCCATGCCAGTTGAGGCCACCGCTCGGGCGCCACTGGTTCCAGACGGTCGGCAGCTTGGCTGTGTTCTGGGTCAGCTCGGTGAGCCCCAAATCCTGCAGGTCAGCGAGGGTGGCGTAACCTGCATGGTTCATCACCACGTCGAGGATGATGCGCATGCCGCGCTTGTGCGCCTCGTCCACCAGGGTTTTCAGACTCTCTTCATCGCCGTAGTTGGGGTCAATCTTGGTGAAGTCGAGCGCCCAGTAGCCGTGATAGGCGTAGAAGGGGAAGTTGCCCTGCTCGCCGCCGCCGATGAAACCGTGCACCTGCTCCACCATGGGGGTGATCCAGACGGCGTTGATGCCGAGCTGCTTGATGTAGTCGAGCTTGGCGGTCAGCCCCTTGAAGTCACCGCCGTGCCAGGTGGCCACTTCATCCTGACCATCCTTCTGGCGCTCGAAGCTGTGATCATTGGCGGGCTCGCCATTGTTGAAGCGGTCGGTCAGCAGGAAATAGACACTCGCCTGATCCCAGCTGAATGGCGCTGGCTTGGTTGCCTTGACCGGCTCGAGCAGCAGCAGGCCGCCGCTCTCTTTGCTCGGCGTCAGGGTCAGCTTGCCGCCCTTGACCACGCCCTCCTGGCCGGAGTAGGCATCCCGCAACCGGGTGCCGTCGGGCCAGACTCCTTTCAGGGATAGGGTAACCGGCCCGCCATCCCAGCTGATGCAGGGCTCCTCTGGCGGCTGGCGTTTGAACTCGCTCTTTTTGGTCGCCCGCAGCACCTTGAGGCTGGGGGTATCCGGGTTGAAGGTGAACTGATAATCCCCCGCCAGCATCACGCGCAGGTTAAAGCTCTGCCCCTTGCTGCACTTGTCCATCGGCTGGGCGGTGCCGAAGGGGAGCGGTTTGCTCTCACTCGGGCCAAAGCTGGTACCGCAACTGTTGCCCGCGTCGCTGATGCGGATCTGGTGGCTCCCCCTGGTGAGGGTGTGGGTCAGCTCTACCATCCCCTTGTCCAGGGTGATTGGAGTCGCTACCGGCTGGCCATCCACATAGAGGTGAACCTCGGGGGCGGCCATGGCCTGACCGAACAACAGAGGGCTGGCCAGCAGGGCGAGCCAGAGAGGGGATAAGTTGGGAGCGCGACGCATAAGCCATTCCTTGAGCAGGGCAGTTCGGACAAAGGCCCATTCTAGGAGGAGCAAAGAGAGCCTTGGATCGGCAAAATGCCGATTTGTGACATCAGTTCAAATGGTTACGTTTTCAAGCAGAGCAAAGTGTGACGGGGAGTGGCAGGGGAACACAGCCGATAAAAATAGCGGCCATAAAAAATGCCGGTCAGTTGACCGGCATTTGAGGTTTCAGCTATCGCCGTCACATCAGACGGTGAAGAACTTGAAGTTGACGAAGGCCACCGCAATGAAGGAGGCGACCATACCGCTGATGCAGAGCACAGCCGGGCGCATGGCGGGCCAGCGATGAGTCAGCAGGATCAGCGCCAGCATGGTCGGGTAGAGGCCGAACATGTAACGCGGCATGGCGTTGAGTCCGGTCATCAGCGGAATGGTGCAGCAGATGAACATCAGGGTCGCTTCAGCCCAGCGCTTCTGGCTGAACAGGTAGAGGTTCAGACCCCAGCCGAAGATCACCATGATGGAGAGGTAGGCCTTGCGACCACCCAGCTCGAAACCGCTCAGCCACCAGTCCAGCGGGCTGTCCATATAACGGCCCCATGCCACCTGAATGTGCTTGAAGGCCATCGCATCACCGGTGAGGTGATAGAGGTAGAGCATGTAGGCAAACAGGCCAAAGGGGATCATCCAGAGGGTGAACACCACCTTGAAGGCGCGCTCGGTGAAGCGGAAGAACTCGCGCCAGCCGTAAGCCTGCAGTGCCAGGATCAGCACCGGGAAGACCATCATCACACCCAGGTTGCGGGTGGCGGAGATGAACACCCCGAGCAGTGCCACCATCAGCCACTGCTGCCGGTAGGCAAACAGGAACATCCCCAGCATCAGCGCCATAAAGGTCGACTCGGTATAACCGGAGACGAAGTAGGCGGAGAAGGGGGAGAAGGCCAGCAGCCAGACGCCGAAACGTGCGGTGTCATCACCCAGCTTGAGCTGGCGCAGCACCAGCAGCATCAGCGGCAGGCTGGCGAAGAAGGAGGCGTTGGCGACAATGATGAGGCCGATCAGGCTCTCGACATTGAGCAGGTTGGAGATGGCGCCGGAGACCATCGGATAGAGCGGCATGAAGGCCCAGTTGGCCGCATTGCCCTTGCTCAGCCAGCGCGGGTAGAGGTCGTAGCCGTTTTCGATGATGCGCTGGAACCAGACGCAGTCGAACTGGCAATAGGCTTGCAGTGGCCCGATATCGGGAGTGCCATAGAGCTGGACACCGAAGTACCCCATGCCATAGAGGGCCACGCGGCTCAGCACGAAGGCGGCAATGATCATCAGCCAGTCACGGCCGCTGATGCGCAGTGACGGGCGATAAGGGAGGCTGTCCCCGGGCAGGGAAGCGGTATTGGTCATGTCATTCATCAGGCAAAAACCCAGACGCGAGAGAGGATGTAGGTGAGTACAGTGACGGTCAGGGTGGCAATGACCACCGGGACGAGACCGGAGAGACCCGCAAACAGCAGACCGCTCAGGATCAGGTTACGCACCGCCAGCGAGAAGAGGGCGACCAGCAGAAACTTGCTGGCGGCTCCCTGCTTCTGGAAGGTGATGTAACGGTGACCGAAGAACGAAAACCAGAAGGCGACGGCAAAAGCCAGTGTCGTCACCAGATGTTCGGAGATGGTTGGCCAGGTGTGAAACAGGGCGATGGAGGTGCCCAGATCGACGAGGGTAGCCCCCCCGCCGACAAAACCGAAACGAACCAGCCGCCAGAATTCCTCGCGGGAGATCATCAGGACGCTTGCTCCTGCTGCTCTTGTTGCTCGTCATCCTGCTTGTTGTCCGCCTCCTTCTTGGCGTACTGGCCATAGACTCCCTCGATGAGGTAGACAGGGCGCTGTTTCACCTCCACGAACATGCGACCGATATACTCGCCGATGATACCGAGGGACAGCAGCTGGATACCGCCGAGGAACAGCACCACCGACATCAGAGAGGCATAACCCGGTACGTCGATACCGAAGAAGAGCACCTGGGTGATGATTTTCAGGATGTAGAGGAAGGCAACCAGAGAGACGCTCACGCCCACGTAGCTCCACACCCGCAGCGGCCAGCTGGAGAAGCTGAGCAGACCGTCGAGGGCGAAGTTCCACAGTTTCCAGTAGTTGAACTTGGTCTCGCCGGCATGACGGGCGGGACGCTCGTAGGGAACGCCAACGGCACGGAAACCGGCCCAGGCAAACAGCCCCTTCATGAAGCGGTTGCGCTCGGGCAGTTGCTTGATAGCCTCAACCACCTTGCGGTCGATCAGGCGGAAGTCACCGGCGTTCTCCGGCAGCTTGGTGCTGGTGGAGAGAGCGTTGAAGAAGCGGTAGAAACCGCCGGCAGTCAGGCGCTTCATTGGGGTATCGGCGCTGCGATCGACGCGGATGCCATAGACGGTGTCGTAGTCACCGGTTTGCCACAGTTTGACGAACTCCAGGATCAGGGCGGGAGGATCCTGCAGATCCACGTCCATCGGCACTACTGCATCCCCTTTGGCCTGATGCAGACCGGCGGTGAGAGCTGCCTCTTTACCAAAGTTGCGGGCCAGGTTGACCAAGGTTACGCGGGGATCGCGGGCGATAGCCTGCTCGACCACTTCACGGGTGCGATCACGGCTGCCATCGTTGACGAATACAATTTCAAGCTGGTCTTTCAGCGGGGCCAGTTCGTTGTCTATCGCGTTGATGAAGGCATCGATGCTCTCTTCCTCGTTGTAAACGGGAACGACCAGAGAGAGTCGAAAATCTGGATACGACATAAGAACGTCCTTATTGGATAGTAGTTTTTATAAAACGGTGTTCAGGGCAAATATCACTGGGCAACGGTCAGGCGCACTGATTGAACGTTGATGGGGGTTGGTGCCGAGAGCGCCAGAAAATTGGGGCGCTTGGGATCTGCGGTGAGGGAATCCCCCGGCAGGCTGAGACGGATTTCGTTAATCCCGGCCTTGGCCAGTTTGACCGTGGTGGTAAAGTCGTGACCGAGCGCAACCTGCAGCAGAGCGCCCGCTTGCGGGCTGTTGACGCGAGCGTGGATGGTCAGCTCTTCCGGATTGGCAGCCTGCTTGGGCAGCACGAAGTAGAGGCCGCCCTTGCCGCTCAGCTGGGTGCCTTCTTCGCTCGGCTTTTTAGCCCAGCCTTCGCTCGAGAGGAAACGGCTCGGCTTGGTGAGGTTGAGCTCGTTGCCCGGCAGATAGGTCATGCTGGAGTTGTGTTCCCAGAAACGGGTTTTCCCCTCCAGATAATAGAGTCGGTAGGCCAGACTCACGTTGGGGTGAGCCGCCAGATAGAGGGTGTAAAGATAGAAACCGCTCAGCGCCAGGATGGCGGTCAGAAAACCAAACTTTTTATACGTCATATCACTCTCTACGCCTGACTGAAATTGGTAGGCAGATCTCGCGCATATGCTAATCCAATTGCAAAAAAAGCATAGTGGATCACAAAAAAATATTTGGTCACATATTAACCCCTTTTGCTCGATGCTCCAAACCCTACTCGACTGTTTGTTGATAAAACAAACATTATGGAAGTGGCTGATTACAAAGGAATGCTTCTCTTTGGCATAGGAAAATGGTGCTGTTTGCTGCGTCATTTTCTTTCGGATGGCGTCACTGGCGTTACTGATAGTTCCAATAGCACTGATATGAGCCCCTTTTTTACCGGTTTCCCCCTTCAGTCAGTCGGGATGGCAGTCGATAAACCTGGAGCGTTTCGGACTGACCTCACTAGCCAGGGCGTGGTCATCACACACTGGTTGACCGCCTGCTCTGTAGCGGCTTTACGCATGTCGGTGCAGCACTGGTGAGCACCTGGCTTTTATATGGCGATTGGCGGCCAGAAGTTGGTTCTTCCGCTCGCAGCGACGGGTGAATTGGCCGATTGCGATTCAATCAATGACAATGAAATTATCTGGTGGCGCTATGTTCCGGGGTGCTGGCAAAGTGATAGCCATTCACGCATCATGAGCAGCCGGACCAGAGGGTCTGACAGAGTGAACACATCGTTTTGAGGTATCCATGGGGATGAAGTATTGGCTGGCCCTTGCCAATCTGGTCTGGTTTGGCTGTTTGCCTGCCGGAGTAGTGCATGCGGCCGAGGCACAGGTGGTAGTCGCTGTCAGCAAAACCCAGCATGACTGGTATCAGGGCAGTAAGGCCGAGCAGGCCCGTATCGAGTTGGAGCAGCAGCTGCAGGAAGCGGTACTTGCCCAGCTCCATCCCGATTTCTTCAAGCTCTGGCGACGGATGCAGGCAACCCCTGCTGCAGCGCGGGGCGCTATCTATGATGAAGCGTTCGCCAAGCTGAGTCGCTTTCAGTATGCCTGGCGCTCGATGGATCTGGTCTCCCGCGAACAGATGAAGACGCTCAAGTTCGATCTGAACCGTCCCGTGGTCACCAAACCAAGCGATGATGACCTGCTCACTCAGGTGAAATCGCTGCGCCCTCAGGTGGCTGAATATGATGCGGTTCGGGAGAAGGTCCACAAGCTTTTGGCGATGCCGATGGCCAACAAGTGGCCCACCCTCGACATGCCGACCCTGCGTGCCGGCGAGAGCTCTGACGAGCTTGGCCAGATCCGCACCATGCTCAACGAGCTGGGAGATAGCGCGCCCAGGCACGGCGATGCCATCTATGACGCCGATACCGAGCAGGCCATCAAGCAGTTCCAGCGTCGTCACGGTCTGACCGCCGACGGCGTGATCGGCCGTCAGACCCGCTCCTGGCTCAATACCGGGCCGCAAGTACGTGCCAGCCTGCTGCTGCGTAACCTCTGGCGCCGTGACCTGGTCGATCAGTTGAGCAAGCCCCGTTATGTACTGGTCAACATTCCTGACTATCGCCTGAGCGTGGTGGAGTCCGGTAACGAGGTCTTTACCAGCCGGGTCATCGTCGGCAAGGAGCAGCGTGCTACGCCCATCCTCGCCAGCGAAATTCGTTCCATCGTGCTCAACCCCTCCTGGCATGTGCCGCGCTCCATTCTGAGCAAGGATATTCTGCCCAAGCTGAGTCGCGATCCTGCCTATCTGAGTCGTGAGCAGTTCGATGTGATCGATGGTGAGGGCAACCCTGTCCAGTTCACCGAAGAGGGGTGGCGTCAGGCGCTGGCCGCCGGTTTCCCTTATCGTCTGCGGCAAAAGCCGGGCGATCACAACGCGCTCGGTCGCTACAAGTTCTACCTGCCCAACAACGAGGCCATCTACCTCCACTCGACTCCGCGCAAGTCCCTGTTTGAGCAGGGGGCTCGCGCCTTTAGCTCGGGCTGTATCCGGGTCGAGCATGCCGATGATCTGGCCGAACTGTTGCTGGCTGACTCCCGCTACCAACCGGACAAGGTGGCGTCGATCCTCAAGGAGAGCGAGACCAAGTGGTTGCCGCTGACCAAGCCGATCCCGGTGTTTACTGTCTACTGGAGCAGCTGGATTGACGAAGATGGTCGCCAGCAACTGCGCAACGACATTTACGGATTTGATCGGGTCAGCTTCCAGAGTCGTCTGCTGTGATCCCAGCCACAGAGTGAAAAGCCCGGCCATGGCCGGGCTTTTTCATGGGCGAGAGAGGTTTGACATGATCCCGGTCGGGAGGTAGTTTCAAGCGCCTGAACCGAATTCATTGAACAATCTTTATTCAACCATGTCGCTTGAATCTGCGATGGACGGACCCCTTATGCTGGAACAAGAGATAAGTCGTCGTCGCCTGTTGCTGGGAGCCGGTTGCCTGCTGGGTAGCTCGCTGGTCTCTTTCCCGGCGCTGGCAAGCCGCAGTACCACTGGTCGTGAACTGAGCTTTTTCAATCTCAACACCGGTGAGCGGGCAAGGGTCAGTTATTGGGAAAATGGCCGCTATCTCAATGACGGGCTGGCCGAACTGAACCATATCTTCCGCGACTATCGTCGCAATGAAGTGTTCGATATAGATACCAAGCTGTTCGATCAGCTCTTCCTGCTGCAGCACAAGCTGGGGCGGCGAGGGGAGATCCAGCTCATCTCCGGTTATCGGGCGCCGGCGACCAATCGCCAGAAGCGCCGCAGAAGCCGCGGGGTTGCCAAGCATAGCTACCACACCCTGGGACAGGCGGTCGATGTGCGCATTCCCGGCGTTCAGCTGGCCAATCTGCGCAAGGCTGCGCTCCATCTCAAGGTCGGTGGGGTCGGCTACTACCCCCATGACAACTTTGTTCACCTCGACACCGGCCCTGTACGAAGCTGGTGAGCACCCGGGCCAACCTGTTAGGCTCCAATGATTGAGAGAGGAGAGACAGATGAAACGTCTGGTAACGGGGATCCTGATCGCCCTGGCATTGACCGGTTGCAGCAAGCTCAACCGCGACAACTACGACAAACTGAAGATGGGGATGAGCTACGCCGAGGCCAGCGCCATTCTTGGCAAAGCCGAGCGTTGTGACGATGCACTGGGTACCACCAGCTGTATCTGGGGGAGTGATGGCAAGAACATCAAGATCCGTTTCATCGCCGACAAGGCAACCTTCTTCAGTTCGGAAGGGATTAACTGAGGCTGCAAGAGCCCATGAAAAAAGCGCCATACCGGCGCTTTTTTGTTGTCCGCAATCCGGACGCTCTCGTCAAAAGCTGGCGTACTCAGTGGGTTGCGTACTGGTAGTTGAAGGTGGGCAATCCCCACTTGAAGCGAACTGCCAGGAGGCGTAACACAAAGCCGATGCCAATCGCTCCAAAGGCCGCCCAGTTGGTCGGCAGCCCCTGATCCAGCGCCAGGCAGTAGAGGGCTGCCGTGATGAGGGAAATGGCGGCATAGAGCTCGCGGCGAAACACCAGTGGAATGCGCTGGCAGAGCAGATCCCGCAGCACCCCGCCAAAGACCCCGGTCACTACCGCCATGATGCAGGCGATGCCGGCGCCATGTCCCATTTCCAGCGCTCTTGCTGCGCCGAAAATGGAGAAGACCACCAGACCCAGCGCATCGAGCGCCATAAAGAGCTTGCCGAGGTAGCGCATCAGCGGCGCCGAGATGACCCCGGCCATGGCCGAGCCCGCAACCAGCAGCACATATTCCGGATGCTCGACCCAGAGCAGGGGATAGTGCCCCAGCAGCACATCGCGGATGGTACCGCCGCCGATGGCGGTTGCCGAGGCGATGATTACCACACCAAACAGATCCATCCGTCGCCGGCCAGCTGCCAGCGCACCAGTCATCCCTTCGGCCACCAGGCCCAGCAAGAAGAGTGCATGTAACATGAGATATCCCAGGGTACGAGAAAGGCGAGCATCCTAACAACTCGTACTATATGGGACAAGCAAAGCAATATATCCATTATTTTAATTCATGCGAAAAAGCAAAAAGGCACCCTGTAAAGGTGCCTTTTTAATCACTGCTTGAGGATCAGCGGCGCAGCTGCTCCTGCCGATAGTGATCGACCCAGATGGCGGTGGCGCCACAGATGGCGACCGGCATCACGAACAGGTTCACTACCGGAATGGCGGAGAAGAGGGTCACCAGAGCGCCAAAGCTGAGGCACTGGCCACGGCGCTGCTTCAAGGCATCGCGCATGGTGATGAAGTCGATCTTGTGGTTGTCGAACGGATAGTCGATGTACTGGATCGCCATCATCCAGGCGCTGAACAGGAACCAGAGCACGGGGGCTAAAGTCTGGCCGACCACGGGAATAAGGAAGAGAATGAGACAACCGATCGCCTTGGGCAGGTAGTACTTGAGCTTCTTCCACTCGCGACCGAAGGTGCGCGGCACATCCTTGACGATATCGAGCATGCCACTGTCGTTGGGTGCCTCGCCGGTCAGGATCTGCTCCACCTTTTCAGCCAGCAGGCCGTTGAAGGGGGCGGCAATCCAGTTGGCGACCGAGCTGAAGATAAAAGAGAAGACCACCAGTATGGTGATGAGGGCGATTGGCCAGAGCAGGTAGTCCAGCCAGTTGAGCCAGGCCGGGATCTGCTGGTGCAGCCAGGCGAACAGGCTGTCGAGTTGCAACAGCAGAGCATAGAAGGCGCCGGCGAACAGCACGAAGTTGACCAGCAGGGGGATCAGCACGAAGGTGCGGATGCCGGGCTGGCGGATGAGGGAAAAACCGCGCAGGAAGTAATCTGCACCGCTGATTGATGCTTTGACCATATGGGGTGATTGGCTCATATGAGCTCCATCTGTGCATGGGAAGACAGTCAGCATATTACAAACAAGCTTTTGATTTGGTAAAGTCGCCTGCCCGCCTCCCCTTTATTTAGCCACTGATACAGGTCGCCATGCGTCTGAAACTGATCAAACTCGCCGGCTTCAAGTCGTTTGTCGAGCCGACCCGCATCGAGCTCAATGCCGACATGACCGCAGTGGTCGGGCCCAATGGCTGTGGCAAATCCAACGTGATCGACGCTGTGCGCTGGGTGCTTGGCGAGAGTTCGGCCCGCCATCTGCGCGGCGAGAACATGACGGATGTCATCTTCAACGGCTCAGTCAACCGCACCGCCCATGCCCGCGCTTCGGTCGAGCTGGTGTTCGACAATCCCCATAACCGGGTGCCCGGCGAGTTCGGCCGCTTTACCGAAATCTCGGTGCGTCGCGAAGTGCTGCGTGACGGCACCAACCACTATCAGATCAATGGCCAGAAGTGCCGCCGCAAGGATGTGACCGACCTTTTCCTCGGTACCGGCCTCGGGCCCCGCAGCTACGCCATCATCGAGCAGGGCACTGTCAGCCGTCTGGTGGAGTCCCGTCCCGCCGATCTCAAGCTCTTCATGGAGGAGGCGGCCGGCGTTTCCCGTTACAAGGAGCGGCGCCGCGAAACCGAGCAGCGCATTCGCCACACCCAGGAGAATCTGGAGCGTCTGGGCGATATCCGCGGCGAGCTGGGCTCCCGTCTCGACCACCTCAAGGCCCAAGCCGAAACCGCAGAGCGCTACAAACAGCTCAAGAGCCGTTCGCGCGCCGCTCGCGCCGAGTTGATTGGCTCCGAGCTGTGGGCACTGGAGACTCGCCTTGGCGAGGCCAAGAGCGAGTTGGCGCAGGTCGAACAGGCATTGGCAGCGCTCGATGCCAAGCGCACCGCCGACGAGGGACGCCACGTTACCCTCTTGGTGGCCCGGCAGGAGGCGCAGGCCGAGCAAGCCAATCGGCAACAACAGATTTTCCTTGGCGGACAGGCCATCGCCCGTCTTGAGCAGCAACAGCTGCACCAGAGCGAGCTTGGCCGTGACTTGCAGGCGCGAACCCAGGCGCTCGGGGAGCGCATCACCAGCCGCAAGGCGCAGCTGGCCAGCCAGCAGGAGCAGCTGACTGAAGGCGTGTTGAGAAGCGAGCTGGAAGAGGCGCGGCTGGAGCAGTGTGAGCAGTTGCTCACCGAGCAACAGGAAGCGCGACTGCGGGCCAGCGAGCAGCTTGAGCAGACCCGCCAGCAGCAGCAACAGTGGCAGCAGCAGGTGACCCGACTGCAGGGGGAGCTAAACCAGACCCGGGCCCGGCTCGGTGGCCTGCATGAGCTGCAAGCCAAAACCCGACTTGCCCGCCTCAAGCTGGAGGATGAGCGCTCCGGCCCCATCGGCGCAGAGGATGCCGATCTGCAACCGACCCTCGATACGCTGGGGGGCGAACTGGAGTTGGGCAGGGCGGCGGCCGGGGAGCTGGCAGCGCAGCTTGCGCAGGCCATTGAGGAGCATGAAGCGCTCAAACTCACCTACAGCCAGCAGCAGGGGTTGCTACGGGAACTGGAGGCGCGCCTGACGACGCTGGATCAGATCCTTGGCGAGCAGATGGAGGGGGCGACTCTGGCGGATCGGCTGCAAGTTGCCCCTGAATGGGCACAGGCGCTCGACAAGGTGCTGGGCCGCTGGCTCACCGCGACCCCTGCGGACGAGTGCAATCCGGCTTTGGACGGACTCTGGATTGGCCCGGCGCAGCCAGCCGTTGCCGGCACCCTGGCCTCCTTGATCAGCGGTGATCACGTTCCCGCCTTCCTCAACGCCATCTGGCTGGCCGATGACAGGGAAGAGGCACTGGCTCGCCAGCCAACCCTGCTGGCCGGTGAGTCGGTACTGACTCCTGCCGGCGACTGGTTGGGGCCGAACTGGGCGGACATTGGACAGGGCGCTGCGCTCGGTACCATGGCGCTGCTGGGTGAACGTGAGCGGTTGCACACCGAGCAACGCGCTACAGCCGACGTGCTGGCACAATTGAGCGGGCAGCTGGCAGCAGCGGATGAACGGCGGGCGCGCATCGTTAATGCGCAGGAGTTGTCGCAGCGAGCCCTGCGCGAGCAGGAGCGAAAATGGCAGCAACTGCGCGAAGCCTGGAGCTTGCAGCAAGGTCAGCGACAAGAGCGGCTGCTGCGGCTCGGCCAGCTTGGCGAAGAGCTGGTTCGCCTCGATAAAGAGCAGGCCGAAGAGGCGCAGCGGCTGGCCGAGACCGAGCAACAGCTGGCGATCGAAGAGGCGCGTCTGGCCGAGTTGCTGGAGCAGGGCGAGCCTCTGAGCGAAACGTTGCAGGCGGCTCAGGATTTGTTGGGGCGCTGCGAGCGAGCGCAGGAAGAGGCGCGCGGGCGGCGCGAGCAGCAGCAGGCGACCTGTCAGCGTTTGCAGCTTGAGCTTGGCAACCTGCGTCAGCTGATTGCGCTTGGTGAGGAAGAGCTGGCAAGGCTCGAGCTGGAGCTGGCCGGACTCAAGAACCCGGAGAACGAAGCGATTCCTGATCTCGCCCCTTTGTTGGCGGAGCAGCGCAATCTGGAGGCGCAGCAACTCGCCTGCCATCAACGGCTGGCGGAGCTGGAACGTCAATTGAGCGAGCTGGATCAGGCGCGCAGCGCCGATCACAAGCAGCTGGTGGTGCTGCAGGAGAAGCTGGCGACCCTGCGCCTTGAGCGCGAGCGCAACCTCACCCGTCGGCAAGGGCTGCACGAACAGTTCGAAGAGCTGGGTATTCGACTGGTGGATCTCGATCAGGCGGTGCTGATTGCCGCTGATCGCGGCAAGCTGCGCCAGGAGGTCCAGACGCTGGAGACGCAAGTGGAGGCACTTGGCGCCATCAACCTGGCTGCGCTGGAAGAGTACGAAGAGGCGAAAACGCGAGCAACTTATCTGGAAAACCAGTGCCAGGATCTTGAGCAAGCGCTGGAAACCTTGAGCCAAGCCATTAAAAGAATTGATAAAGAGACACAAATACGCTTCCGGGACACTTTCGATAAGGTCAATGAAGATTTAAAATCCCTCTTTCCAAAAGTGTTTGGTGGGGGCAGTGCCTGGCTTGAGCTCACCTCCGATGATCTTTTGGAGGCCGGAGTGAGCATCATGGCGAGACCTCCGGGTAAGAAGAATGCTACCATTGCCCTGCTTTCCGGGGGGGAGAAGGCCTTAACCGCACTTGCGCTGGTTTTTGCCATCTTCAGACTCAATCCAGCACCTTTTTGTCTGCTGGATGAGGTGGATGCACCGCTCGATGAAGTGAACGTCGGTCGCTTCTGTTCTCTTGTCAAAGAGATGTCGAGCACAGTACAGTTCGTTTACATCAGTCATAATAAGGTCTCCATGGAGATGGCTGAGCAGCTGGTTGGCGTCACAATGCAAGAGCCCGGAGTTTCTCGCATTGTGTCGGTCGATATCGGTGAAGCCGTCGCTTTGGCTGAGCAAAACTAGAAAGAGAAGCAGCTAATGCAGGAATTGCGTTACATCTTGGTTGCCCTGGGCGGTATTGCTATTGCGGCATTGCTCATTCACGGGTTGTGGAGCAACAAAAAGAATCGTCAGGCACCGATCAAAGAGAAACCGCTTGGCCGGATGGAGTCCAAGTCACGTAATCGTGACGATGATGCGTTCGACAGCGATGGCATCGGTCAGGTGCGTGTGGTCAGCAGTGGTCGTCGCGCCGAGCCCAAGCTCCATCGTGACGAAGAGAGCCGCCAGCCGGAACTCAGCCGTCGCTCCTCATTGCCCGCCTTTGATGATGAAGATGACGAGGACGATCTGCCGCCACCCGTTGTGCGCAAGCCTGCTGCCCGTCCGGTTCCCCCGCCGCCTCCTGTCTATGAAGAAGAGGAAGCATACGATGAGCCTCAGCCCGAAGTGGTAGAGGAAGAGCCTGCTGCACCCGTGCGCAAGCCGGCGCAGGTCAATCGTCGTACCCCGGTTTACCGCTCCCGTCCCCAGCGCGAGCCTGTCATGCAGGTTCAGGATGACGAGCCGCTGGTCGAGCCAGCCTATGCAACTGCGCCGACTTTTGGCGTGCGCAACGAGAGCGTGCGTGCCGAGCCGGTGCGCGCTGCCGAACCCGAATACAAGCCGCAGCCCCGTCACGTTGCTCCCGAGCCCGTGTATGAGGAGCCGGTCTACGAAGCGCCGGTCGAAGAGCCGCGCGTTGTTGCCCAGCCGGTCGAGAAGATTTGGCAGGACGTTTATGTCATCAACCTGATGGGACGTCCGGGCCACGAGCTGCAAGGGGCGACCCTGCTCTCCTCCCTGATGGCGCTTGGCTTCAAGTTTGGCGAGATGGATATCTTCCACCGTCACGAAGATGCCAACGGCAAGGGTGAAGTGCTCTTCTCCATGATCAACATGGTCAAGCCGGGCACCTTCAATCCCTATCGGATGGAGCAGTTCACCACGCCGGGTGTCTCCCTGTTCATGCAGCTGCCCCTGCGCAGCAATGCCGCGTTTGCCTTCGAGGACATGCTGCAGGCAGCCGATCAGCTGGCCAGCGATCTCGATGCGATGCTGACTGATATGGAGCGCAGTCCGCTGAGCGACGAGACTATCGCCCGTTACCGTCATGAGCTGGCAGCCTACGAGGCCAGCCGCGACTAATACGCCATGCGGGTCGAATGAATCAAAGTGCGGTACCCAGGTACCGCATTTTTGTTTCTACCCCGACCGGATTTTCAATCACACTTCGAGACTTTTTCATGAGCGATATTCTCTCCCGCCACCGTCAATTGTGTGAACTGCTTACCGAATATGGTCACCAGTACTATGTGCTGGATAACCCCACAGTGCCGGATGCCGAATACGATCGCCTGATGCGCGAGCTGATCGCGCTGGAAGCCGAGCATACCGAGCTGAAAACCCCGGCGTCCCCGAGCGTGCGGGTCGGTGGCCAGCCGCTGACAGCCTTCAGGCAGGTGCGTCACGAGATCCCCATGCTGAGTCTGGACAACGTCTTTAGCAGCGAAGAGCTGCTGGCGTTTGAACAACGGATGAGCGATCGCCTCAAGCGTGAAGTGCGTTTCGAGTTTTGCTGCGAGCCCAAGCTGGATGGCTTGGCGGTGAGCCTGCTCTATGTAAATGGTCAGCTGGTGCAGGCCGCGACCCGGGGCGATGGCGCTACCGGTGAGGAGATCACCGAGAACGTGCGTACCATCAAGGCCATTCCGCTCGCATTGCGGGGCTCTGGTTGGCCCGAGCGGCTTGAGGTGCGTGGCGAAGTGTTTATGCCCAAGGCTGGTTTCGAGGCGATGAACGCCAAGGCGCTGGCCGCAGGCGAGAAGGTGTTCGTCAACCCGCGTAACGCCGCCGCCGGCAGTCTGCGTCAGCTAGATTCACGTATCACTGCCAGCCGTCCCCTGAGCTTTTACGCCTACGGCGTCGGTGTCGGCGGCGAGCTGCTCGGTGACTCTCACTTTGGTCGCCTCAATCAGCTCAAGGAGTGGGGGCTGCCGCTTAGTCCCGAGGTGAAACTCAAAGAGGGGGCTGCCGGTTGTCAGTCGTTCCACGACGACATTCTGGCCCGCCGTGGCGAGCTGCCTTACGAGATCGATGGCGTGGTCTACAAGGTGGATGCCATTGCTCTGCAGGAGGAGCTCGGCTTTGTGGCACGCGCCCCGCGCTGGGCGACCGCCCACAAGTTCCCGGCGCAGGAGGAGATGACCCTGCTTGAGAACGTCGAGTTTCAGGTTGGCCGTACCGGCGCCGTGACGCCGGTGGCCAAGCTCAAACCGGTGTTTGTCGGCGGTGTGACGGTCTCCAATGCCACTTTGCACAACGCCGACGAGATCGAGCGCCTTGGCGTCATGGTCGGTGATACCGTGATCGTGCGCCGGGCAGGGGACGTGATCCCGCAGATCGTGGCCGTGGTAGAAGCACAGCGCCCTGTTGATGCGCGCGAAATTCTCTTCCCGACCGAGTGCCCGGTCTGTGGCTCGGCAGTGGAGCGGCTGGAAGGAGAGGCGGTTGCCCGCTGCTCCGGCGGCCTGTTCTGCGAGGCGCAGCGCAAGGAGGCGATCAAGCATTTCGCCGCCCGTCGTGCCATGGATGTGGACGGCCTTGGCGACAAGATTGTCGAGCAGCTGGTAGACAAGGGGCTGGTGAAGACTCCCGCTGATCTGTTCAGCCTCAATGCCATCCAACTGGCAGGTCTTGAGCGGATGGGGCAAAAATCGGCACTCAATCTGGTAGCCGCCATCGATGCGGCGCGCAGCACCACCCTGCCGCGCTTCCTGTTTGCCCTGGGGATCCGCGAAGTGGGGGAGGCGACTGCGCTCAATCTTGCCAACCACTTCCTCACCCTGGATGCCCTGCGCGCGGCTTCGGTGGAGCAACTGCTCGAAGTAGCCGACGTGGGCGATGTGGTAGCCAAGCATGTCTACTACTTCTTGCGTCAGCCCCATAACGTGGAGGTGCTGGAAGCCTTGCTGGCTGCCGGCATCAACTGGCCAGCCATCGAGAAGAAAGAGGCCGCGGAGCAACCCTTTGCCGGCAAAACCTTTGTGCTGACCGGCACCCTGACCACCTTGTCGCGCAACGATGCCAAGGCGGCACTGCAGGCGCTGGGCGCCAAGGTAGCTGGTTCTGTGTCTGCCAAGACCGATGTGCTGGTCGCGGGGGAGGCGGCTGGTTCCAAGCTCGCCAAGGCGCAGGAGCTGGGTATCACCGTCTGGAGCGAAGAGGAGCTGCAACAGGCGTTGCAGGGCTGAGTGGCCCGCAGGCTGAGATAAAAAGAGAACCCGGCATGGCCGGGTTCTCTTTTATTGGGTGTTATTCACGCCAGAGGATCTTGTTGCGCCACTTCTCCGGCACTGCGAGGTGCCAGCGGGCCACTTCGCTCTTGCTGAAGACATACTCGCCACGCAGGGCCGCTCGGGGGGAGAGGGTTTTGGGCAGCGCTCCCGCCAGTATGTTGTTGATGAGCGCCGCCGCCTGCAGCCCCTGATCCTTGCCATCGAGCACCAGGCCACCGATGGCCATCCCTTTGCCCACGGTGAACTCCCAGAAGCAGAAAACCGGCACCGGACTGTGCCGGCTGGTCCACTCCAGTACCGTTTTCTCATTCACATGCTTGCCATTTTCATCCAGCAACGTGTGGTAGAGACCGAGGAAGATGGCGCCATAGCCGTTTTTCTTGCTGTTGAGCACCGCCTCCTGCCAGAGGTCATACTCGCCGAGCAGCTGGCTGTAGACCCGGGTCTGGCCAACGCGCAGCTCGGTCTGGGTTTTGAACTCATCCTCGATGGCGGTGAGGGCCACATTGCTGGAATCAAACAGTACCAGTGCTTTGTTGAGACCACCCATCATCTGGCTCATCTCGCTGATATTGCGTTTGAGCAGCGGGCGCTCCAGCACGCCGGTGATCTTGGGGTGGCCGACAAAGCCCTTGAGCCGGGGATTTTCGTTCATGCCGAGAAAGACGACGGGGGTACCGAGGGACGAGATCTCGCTGGCGAGATAGTTGATGGCGTTGTCATCGCCGAGCACCACAATATCCGGTTTGCTCTTGAGGTAGAAAGCGATTGCCTGTTGGGCGATTCCGTCGAACTCTTCCCGTGGCCGGCGCTTGGTATCCATGTAGAAGTGGCTGATCTGGTGTTTCTCCTTGAGACCATCCACCAGTCCCTGGTTGTAACTGATGTCCCACAGATAGTCGGGGTGGTAGCTGCTGATCACCAGTATTTGGGCTGCCCACACAGGCAGGGATAAGGTAGTCAGCAGTAGCAGCAAGAGGGATTTACGCATAGGGTGTCCTGTGTCGAACCGTCGTCTCTACCCGCTCAGTATGAGTGGTTTTGCTTGGCACTGTCACCCCGCCATCCAGAGTGTTTATTGCGAATTTTTTTCTGCTTAGGCAGATCGGACGCCAGCCCGCACCACCGTTGAGGATGGCCTTGTTTGAGGCTCTTATTGGTTGGTCGTGAACTGTCCCACTCGCTGTAAAACCTGTTTTGGATCAATAAATGGCTACCTGCTTTGGTGCCTAATAGACACCACATATAGGGCTGCATTCATTTTTAATACCTATATGTTGTGTTATTAAGCTGTGTATAAGCTGTTCCCTTCCTCTCTTCAGCCCAGGCTTGTCAAGCCTCGGCTGAATTTGTTTGCGTCCAGGACGAGACGTTGGAGGGGAACCAACAAGGGTAAGCCCAGAGCAGATTGCCTGGCCTTTTAACGGGGAAAATTCATGAAACCGGTTGTGATCAAACGTGACGGCTGTCGCGCACCATTCAATGCCCAGTTGATTAGCGAGGCGGTCAGTCGTGCTGCGGAAGCGGTCAATCAGGCCAATCCGGCACTGGCACAGCGTATCTCAAGTGCGGTGAGTCAGGAACTGGAGGGGCGTGGTGAGGTTGATATCCACGAGATCCAGCGTCTGGTTGAAAACCACCTGATGGCCTCCGATGACAAGGTCATTGCCCGCGCCTATATCGAATATCGTCACGATCGGGATCAGGCCCGCGAGGCGCGCGGTCGTCTGGCGCAGGAGATCCGCGGTCTGGTCGAGCAGACCAACGCGGCCCTGCTCAACGAGAACGCCAACAAGGATTCCAAGGTGATCCCGACCCAGCGCGACCTGCTGGCCGGTATCGTCGCCAAGCACTATGCTACCAGCCACATGCTGCCCCGTGATGTGGTTCAGGCCCACGAGAGCGGCGATCTGCACTTCCACGATCTCGACTACTCTCCCTTCTTCCCCATGTTCAACTGCATGTTGATCGACCTGCAGGGGATGCTGACTCACGGCTTCAAGATGGGCAATGCGGAGATCGATACCCCGAAATCGATCAGCACCGCCACCGCGGTCACTGCCCAGATCATCGCCCAGGTGGCGAGCCACATCTATGGCGGCACCACCATCAACCGCATCGATGAAGTGCTGGCCCCCTATGTGACCATCAGCTGGCAGAAGCACCGCGAAGTGGCCGAAGAGTGGGGCATTGCCGATGTGGAAGCCTACGCCATGGCCCGTACCGAGAAAGAGTGCTACGACGCCTTCCAGTCGCTGGAGTACGAAGTCAACACCCTGCACACCGCCAATGGTCAGACCCCGTTCGTTACCTTCGGCTTTGGCCTGGGTGACAGCTGGCAGTCGCGGATGATCCAGCGTGCCATCCTCAGCAACCGTATCGCCGGCCTTGGCAAGAACAAGAAGACCGCCGTGTTCCCGAAACTGGTGTTCGCCATCAGGGATGGCCTCAACCACAAGCAGGGCGATCCCAACTACGACATCAAGCAGCTGGCGCTGGAGTGCGCTTCCAAGCGGATGTACCCGGATATCCTCAACTACGACCAGGTGGTGAAGGTGACCGGCTCCTTCAAGACCCCCATGGGTTGCCGCTCCTTCCTCGGTGCCTACGAGGAGAATGGCGAGCTGATCCACGAAGGTCGCAACAACCTCGGCGTGGTGAGCCTCAACCTGCCGCGCATTGCCCTGAAATCCCGCGATGAAGCGGACTTCTGGGACAAGCTGGACGCCGCCCTGCGGGTCGCCAAGAAGGCGCTGATGTATCGCATCGAACGTCTCGACGGGGTCAAGGCTCGGGTCGCTCCCATCCTTTATATGGAAGGTGCTTGCGGTGTGCGTCTCAAGGCAGACGACAACGTCAGCGAGATCTTTAAGAACGGCCGCGCCTCCATCTCCCTTGGCTACATCGGGGTACACGAGACCATCAACGCTCTGTTTGGTGATTCGGTACACCTGTTCGACAGCGCCGAGTTGCAACAGAAGGCCATCGCCATCATCGAGCGCCTCAAGGCCGCGACCGATGAGTGGAAGGAGGAGACCGGCTACGGCTTCAGCCTCTACTCCACCCCGAGCGAGAACCTCTGCTCCCGCTTCTGCCGCATCGATGCCAAAGAGTTTGGCGTGGTGCCGGGGGTGACCGACAAGGGCTACTACACCAACAGCTTCCACCTCGATGTGGAGAAGCAGGTCAACCCCTACGACAAGCTGGACTTCGAGGCGCCCTATCCGCCCATCGCCAGTGGTGGTTTCATCTGCTACGGCGAATACCCCAACATCCAGCACAATCTGGAAGCGCTCGAGAACGTCTGGGATTACAGCTATGACAAGGTGCCCTACTACGGTACCAATACACCCATCGACGAGTGCTACGACTGCGGCTTTACCGGCGAATTCGAGTGCACCTCCAAGGGCTTTACCTGTCCGCGCTGCGGCAACCACGACCCCGCCAAGGTGTCGGTGACCCGCCGTGTCTGCGGCTACCTCGGTAGCCCCGATGCACGCCCCTTCAATGCGGGCAAGCAGGAAGAGGTGAAGCGCCGCGTCAAACATATGTGAGCGCTGCAATGATGAAGAGCTGGCCCCTGACTCAAGGGGCCATTTTCATTGGAGGGTGGCAGCCATGCCGCAGTCCCGTGAACAAGGCAGGAAACAAGCGATGCACTACCACCAATACTATCCGGTCGATGTGATCAACGGCCCCGGCACCCGTGCCACCCTGTTTGTCTCGGGCTGCGAACATCAGTGCCCCGGCTGCTACAACCAGAGCACCTGGCGCCTTGACGGCGGCAAGCCGTTTGATGAGGCGATGAGCGATCGCATCATTGCGGATCTCAACGACAGCCGCATCAAACGGCGCGGGCTCTCGCTCTCTGGCGGCGATCCGCTCCACCCGGCCAACGTTCCTCATGTGCTGGCGCTGGTGAAACGGGTGCGTGCCGAGTGTCCCGGCAAGGATATCTGGTGCTGGACCGGCTACCTGTTGGGCGAGCTCACCGCACCTCAACGGGAGCTGGTGGCTCTGCTTGATGTGCTGGTGGATGGCAAGTTCGAGAAGGAGCTGGCGGATCCCGGTTTGCTCTGGCGTGGCAGCAGCAACCAGCAGATCCATGATCTCAACGCCTGGCGTGAGGGCGGGGAGCGTATCCCTTGTCTGTTCGCCTCCTGAGTCCGGCATTCTGCCGGGTTAACTTTTGCCAACTTGATGTTTTCAGGGCCAATCTTCACAGATTGGCCCTTTGTTTATGTCCAGCTCGGGTCTTTTTCGCTAGGATGGGTCACTGACCAGTGGACGGCCAGTCTGCTGACCAAGAGCAGAACAATAAACAACCAGCATAAGAGACGAAAAGGAGCTTGGCATGGGATGGAAAGCATTGTGGTTGGGGTGTGCCGTGTTGCTGCTGGCAGGATGCAGCTCCCGGCAGGAGGTCGCCGCTAACCGTACACCGATCGCGATTCCCCTCGAGCAGCTCTCCAGTTACTGGATCCAGGAAAACCGCCGTTCATTCTTTGGTGATGACGTGCCTGTCGTTGTGCCTGCCAAACCGGTCAGGGGATATGTGGATGTACGCTACCAGATCGATGCTGATGGCAACCCGATAAAACCAGAGATCGTCGCCGCCGAGCCGCCCGGAGAGCTGGAGCAGAGCGCGTTGGCAACCCTCTCACGGCTGCGCTACAGTCCGGCGGACAGTAATCCGGATGCCATTCCCGTGGTGGTGACCAACCGCTTTGAAATAGAGCTCAACTGATCCCCGAACAACCAAAAGAGAGACCCCGGCCTGGCCGGGATCTCTTCTATTTACTGCTGTTTGCAGTTGTTGTAGACGATCTGCCAATCATCGTCCTGACCGCGCATCTCGACAAACCCTTCATCCCCCTTGTTCCACCAGACGGCTTCACGCTCATCCGTATAGCGGGCGCCAGAGGCCGAGATGGCCTGCGGCAGGGTATAATCCTTGCCGTCCGGTAGAGACAACTTGATAAAGCTGAGGCTCTCGTCGGAGAGAGAGAAGTAGCGTACCTGTACCTTCTTGCCCTGTTCACACTGATAGCTGACGGGGTTACCGCCGGTAACGGTGAGGGTATTGCCCTGATTGCAGCCGGCAAGCAGCGAGAGAGCCAGTGCCCCCGCGCTCATCATATGGACCTTGTTCATGGTTACAGCTCCCCTGATGTTATACGGTGGTGTCATACGGGCGTGAGCCTAACAGCTCAACGCACTGCTGTAATCACTTTGTGCGAGGGTTGCGTCGATTGATGTCTGACGGGGGCAGAATGTGGCCGGAGCGCCTTTCAGCGTGCTCCGAGCCGGGTTTCAAACTGCTGCATTAGCGCATCGTAGGTGCCGTTCATTTTGATCTTCTGCAGCCCCTTCTCGAACCGTCTGGCCATCTCTTCCCCTTGAGGGTGCTGGCGAGAGAAGGCGACCCAGAAGCCATCGGTAGAGAGCTTGCCGACCTTGACCACCTGACCCGTCAGCGCTTTCTCCCGGATCTTGAGATAGCCCGGCATGCCGTTCATCAGGATGTAGTCGACTCGGCCCCGTGCCAGCATATCGAGGATCTGGGCGTCGGATTTGGCCTGAAAGCGGGCGATCTGCGGATCTGTCATAAAGCTGGTGGGGTAGGTGTAACCAAGAGTGATGCCGACCCGCTTGCCTTTGAGAGAGGCGAGGTCGAGGTCCCGGCGTGGCTCGCTGGCAAGGGCAAAGATGGCGAGATCCTCGCTGAACATGGGGGTCTTGTGCCAAAAGTACTGGTCGTGATTCTCATCCGTGATGGTGGCATCGAAGCAGCCTGCCAGCTGGTCGCTCTTGGCATCGTGCATGCAGCGGGCAAAGGGAAGGGTACGAAAGGCGACCTCGATGCCTTCGGCGGCGAATACCGCCCGAACCAGCTCGGGGGCCAGCCCTTGCGGCTGACCCGTCTCCCTGTTCAGCACGCTGTAGGGGGCCCAGTCATCTTCGGCGCCAATCAGCAATGGTGCTGCGCCGGTCTGGCTTGCCGCCAGCCAGAGCACCCCTGCCAACCATTTTCCCCACTCAGCGACCATAGCGCGGCTCCTCACCCATACATTGCAGCTCTACAAGCATAGCTAGCGTCCTTGCTCCGCCTGGTCAAGGTGGTTAGTGGCGTTCGAGTACGCCAACCGTCAGCAGCCGAAGCGGGTTGCCTCAAAGCGGTTGAGTAATTGGTGCACCAGATAGCAGATAAGCAGGGTGGCCACGATGGCAAAGAGGATGCTGCTGACCCGGTAGAGCGCACTGAATACCAGATCGTTTCCCGGCGTCAGATATTGACCGAACAGGATGCCGAGGGTGGTCAGGGCGCCAAAACCGACGCCGGAACCGCTCGCCTCCTTCACATGGGCATGGCTGAACAGCATGGCACCGAGCCAGAGCAGCGGAGCCACCAGCAGCAGTTGACCCGACCAGTCATAGAGCAGCAGCTGGCCAAGCAGACCGAAGGTGACCCCGAGCAAGGTGCCCATGGCCCGTTTGCGGGCGTAGTTCAGCGCCCCGTTCCAGTGCATGGGAAAGAGCACCAGCAGGGTGGTGGCTTGCGCCGACATGGAGTCACGCAGATCAAACACCTGAAACACCAGAAACGAGAGGGTGGCGACCGTTGCTCCCAGCAGAGCCTCATGGCGCATCCGGTGCGGTGCCTTGGGGGCTGGGGTTGGTTTGGGGCGCGCCTCCACATCCGGTATCAGGGCCGTCATCAGGTAGGCGATAAGCACCGACAGCACGCTGGCCAAGAGGTTATTGAAGATGAGGTCGTTGAGGTCGGTCTGCGGATAGCTGGCAAAGTGGAGCATGATGCTGAGGCTCAGCACACCGTTGGCACCAAACAGGAACAGACTGCCCCGCGACATGGCGGCAAAGCGGTAGAGAAACAGCAGAAAGGCTATTGGGGTCATCAGCCCGGGGTGGCTGCCGAACAGCCCCCCCAACAGACCCACTTCCACCCCGCAGATGGCTGCCGCGGCGATCAGCTGGCGCGCGGCATGACCATTCATCACCGGCACCATGCCAAGCAGCAGCACGGGGGTCACGGTGTAAAAGACCCCGTAATTCCAGCCACACAGCTTGCAGAGTAGAAAGCCGGTGGTGCAGCCAAAGGCGATACGCAGACACTGGCGCAGCTCGTTACCGGTCAGGGGCCGATGCCACAGATGGGTTGTGGCTGGACTGGGTGACGCAGCTTGATTAGTAGACATAGTGCAGCAGGCTGAGCAGATGGATCTGGGCACGAGCCAGCATGGCGGTCAGCGGGTTGTCCGGCAGCAGTTGTACCGTGGCCCGGGCACCGGCGGGGAGGTGGGACGGGAGATCATCCAGCTCCAGATGCAGGCGCATCCGCTGGGCATCCCGTACCCAGCGATCCGATTCGACCGGAGCGGCCAGCCGACCGTTGGCATCAAACTGACCGGCGCTCACACCTGCATCAAGACTGCTGACGCGGGCGGGATAGAGCTGGCCCGGTTCACCATCGAAGGCGACCAGCGCCCTGGTCTGGTCACCAACGTGGCGCAGGCTCTTTTCACGAAAATCGGCGATCACGTCTACTTGTTCTGACACCAGCGCCAGCAGCGGATTGCCTGCACTGGCGATGCTGCCCGGCTTGAGTTGCAGGTTGGTGATGGTGCCATCCTGATCCGCATGCACCTGGCTGTAAGCCAGTGCCAGCTCGGCTTGCGCCAGCTTGTTGCGAGCCTGGCGCAGCAGCAGGTTGTCATCCCCGGTCACACCACGGCTGGCCTCAAGCTGGGTCAGCTTCGCCTTGCTGGCACGCAGACTGGCCTGGGCACTGCGCAGGGCACTGTCTGCCTCATCTTTCTGCTGCAGCGAGACCATGCGACGCTGGAACAGAGCATTGATCCGCTCAGCCTCACGCCACTTCTGGCTGGCCAGCGTCTCCTTGGCATAGAGCTCGGCATTGGCGGCACTGAGGGCCGCATCCAGCTCGCTGTTCTGCTGCTCTGCTTGCGCCAGGGCAAGACGGGCCTGCTCGACCGCCAGCTCGAAGGGAACCGGGTCCAGCCTGAAGAGCAGGTCGCCTTTTTTGACCTGCTGGTTGTTGTGTACCGCTACTTCGACCACCTTGCCGCTCACTTGCGGGGCCAGCTTGGTGACAACTCGGGTGGCCATGGCCTGCGGGGTGAGTGGCATCAGCAGGTCTGCCATCAGAAAGTAGGCAAAGAGGGCGGTAAAGCCGGCCATGGACCATTTGATCCAGCGGCTGAATTGTTGATCTGGGGTCATTTTATTCCTCTGCGGGTTGTGCATCGGGCGGGGTGCTCTGCCCACCGTTCTCGTTGTGTGTTTCAATCTTGCTCAGGGCATTGGCCGAGATACGCTGCACCGTCGCCTCAAACAGACTCAGGGTCTCTTCGTCGATACCGGCCAGCAGCTCTCTGCGAATATTCATGATGCGGTTGGCGATCTGGTCGAGCAGGGTCTGGCCGGTGGGAGTGACCGAGACGATGCGGGCCCGTTTGTCCTGACTGCAGCAGTGGCGTTCGATCAGCCCCTGCTCTTCCAGTTGGCCGAGAGTACGCATCAGGGAGGGGAGCTCGATTTCGAGGGCGTCGGCCAGGGTCTTCTGGCTGACATGGTTGCCCATGCGGGAGAGCTTCCAGAGCGCAGTCCAGCGCGGGTGGGTCAGGCCAAGGGGGGCCAGCTCCAGATCGGCGGCGGTACGCCACAACCGGTGCATGCGTGCTATTTGCTCGGCGAGCGACAGTTCGCGCAACCTCTCCAGATCCGTCATCCCTTGTTCCTCACTCACATAAATTTGTTAGCCTGCTAACTATTATCATTTGTTTAGCAGGCTAAGTAAATAGCGTGATGCAGATCTCTTTTTCAACAGGTGGCAGCAAATCGTGAACGGGTGGGGTTTGATTGGAACTTCTTGGCTGTGGAGTGACCGGGTCCGGGGGAAAAAGGGGAAGAGCGGAAATATGTGACGAAATACCGTAATAATTTCGAGGCTATTTTCAGAAAATATCTGTACTGCTCGCGCAGCTTATTTTTTATCCGCTAATATTGATGAGGTTATAAAACAGGGAGAGACGGGTTGTGGATGGCTATGACAGTGGATGTGTATATCTGGCAATAGAAGCTCTGCTGAGTGATGGAGAATATGGTGCAGAGTCCCATTATGGTGTGAGTCGGGAGGGGCCCAATAAGGGCGCCAGCAAGCATGCCGATATCTGCCATGATTTTGACCCTGCCAATATTCCATTGCTGCTGATGGAATAGATCTGACCACGTGTAGTCCTTGTGAGTTCAAGCCGGTGCCGATGTATGCACTGGCTTGGCTCATCGCTCTATATCGATATTCCCCTTTCCTGACGTTGGCCAAGCCGCCAGTTTTTTGCAATGCCTTGCTCTTGCTGCGTCTCTGTGGCCATAGCCACGGATGGCTGCGGCGCGGCTGGTCGACAGGCACCGACCCCGACCATATGTTTCGCTGCCAGCGTAGATTATTTGCCCACAGGGTTTGTCATCCGGTTCTGCTATTTTCACCGACGCCTCTGCTTATCCCGATCCACAAGCCGGGATTGGCTGGAAAATAATTGTCCGGTTTGTTCGCTTGAGCTTCATATAACGCCCGCTTGCCATACAGGATGTATGACATTTGTTCGAGGCGTGACGTTTAAGTTTTTAATGTTTTTATATGGCTTTGCAGTCTGGCTAACCGACAGGGGCGAGGGGGATCAATAAAGTAGCGACCACAATCACACGCAGAGTCCATAACAATGAAAAACCTCTCTACCCTACCAACCACACAAGAAAAGGCCGCTTTTATGGGTGGCCACCAAATTGCCGGTATGCCGCTCTTTATATTTCTCGGGCTGGCGACCTGCGTTCTCTTTTCCGGCTGGAACGGCTCGCTGCCGCTCGGCATGGTCGGTGCACTGGCGCTGATGTTTGTGCTTGGTACCCTGCTGACCGAGCTGGGCGAGCGGATCATGCCGATCCGCGAATATCTGGGTGGCGGCACCATCCTCGCCATCTTCGGCGGTGCCGCCCTGTTTGAATATCAGTTGCTGCCGGTACAGGCCGGACAGGTCATCACCAACTTCATGAAGGAGGGGGGCTTTCTCAACTTCTTCATCGCCAGTCTGGTGACCGGTTCGGTGTTCGGCATGAGCGGCGCTTTGCTGAAAAATGCCGCCATGCGCTACCTGCCGGTCATTCTTGGTGGCGTCGCACTGGCGCTGCTGAGCGTGGGGCTGGTCGGCTCCCTGATGGGATATGGCTTCAAGAATGCGGTGCTGCTGATTGGTCTGCCCATCATGGGCGGTGGCATGGGCGCTGGCGCGGTGCCTTTGGTTGAGATCCTCTCCGGCCCGATGCAGATGTCCAGTGCGGATCTCTTGTCGCGCATGGTACCGGCGGTGGTGATCGCCAATACCCTGGCCATTCTGGTGGGCTCCCTGCTAGCGCGCCTTGGTCGCCGTTACCCCTCCCTGACCGGTAACGGCAAGCTGATGGTCAAAGAGAATAGCCAGAGCATTGCTGACGAGCAGGCCGAAGCGCCGACCCTGCAGAGTCTGGGCATGGGGCTTTTTATCAGTTCCAGCATGTTTGTGCTGGGCTCCCTGCTTGGCAACTTTATCCCCATGCACCCCTTCGCCCTGATGATCCTGGCAGTCGCCTTTATCAAGGTGAGCGGCCTGCTGCCGCGCCGTTATGAGCAGGCGGCAGCCGACTGGTATCAGTTTGTGGTGAGCAACCTCACCCCCTCACTGCTGGTGGGGATCGGCGTCGCCTATACCAGTATTCCCGAGCTCATCAGCGCCTTCTCCATCAGCTACTTCGTGCTGGTCATGGTCACCGTGATTGGCGGCGCCCTCGGTGCGGCGTTGGTCGGCAAGCTGATCGGCTTCTATCCCATCGAGGCGGCCATCACCGGCGGGCTCTGCATGGCCAACATGGGGGGCACCGGCGATGTGGCTGTGCTCTCGGCGGCCCAGCGCATGAAGCTGATGCCCTTTGCCCAGATCTCCTCCCGCCTCGGCGGTGCCGTGATGCTGATTTTGGCGACTGCGCTTATCTCCCTGCTTGCCTGATACCGGATTGAGGAACAAACAAGATGAACGACATCATGATGGGCACCAGCCTGCCCTATGCCGAACGCAAGCGTCAGGGTGTACGCGGCCGCATGCCGCACAAGGAGGAGTCCCTCTCTCAACAACGACGCCGGATCTACCGATTGGTCAGTGCCATGCAGAGTCCGTTTGACCAGCATCTGCTGCTGCGCCAGCTGCAGGAGGACAACCCGGTGCTCTTCTACGATCTTGTGCGCCACCACCTGCCGGAGCTGCTGCCGATCATCTACACCCCGGTGGTGGGAGAGGCGTGCCAGCGCCACAGCGACCTCTATCTGCGCAGCCACGGCCTCTATCTCTCCTGGCATGACAGGGACGATCTCGACGACATCCTCGAGTCGGTGGAGCAGGAGGTGGAGGTGATCGTCATCTCCGACGGCGAGCGGGTGCTGGGGCTCGGCGATCTCGGTATCGGCGGCATGGGGATCTGTATCGGCAAGCTGGCGCTCTACTCCGCCGCGGGTGGCATCAACCCGGCACGTACCTTGCCGCTCTGCGTCGATGTGGGCACCAACAACCCCGAGTTGCTGGAGGATGACTCCTACCTTGGCTGGCAATCCCCGCGCATCGACGGCGAGAGCTACTACCACTTCATGGACAAGGTGGTGGCCGCCATTCGCAAGCGCTGGCCGCAGGTGGTGCTGCAGTTTGAAGACTTTGCCGGCAAGCACGCCGCCAACCTGCTGGCCCGCTATCGGGACGAGCTCTGCATGTTCAACGACGACATTCAGGGTACGGCGGCTGTGGCTTCGGCCTGCGTGCTGGCCGGGTTGCAGCAGGCGGGCACTGTCCTGTGCGATGCCCCGGTGCTGATAGTCGGGGCGGGCTCGGCCGGTTGCGGCATTGCCGCCATGCTGGCCCAGCTGGCGGGGAGTCACGACGGCGTCTGGTTGTTTGATCAGGATGGGGTGGTTTGCTGCGATCGCCCTGCGTTGACCCGCGCCCAGCTGCCCTTTGCCCGCGCCGTAGAGGAGGGTAACAGCTCGCTGCTGGAGACCATCCGCCAAGTGCGACCGGCGGTCTTGATTGGCGTGAGTGGTCAGGGTGGCCTCTTTACCCGCGAGGTGTTGCAGGCGATGGGGGAGGTGTGCGATCAGCCGGTGATCCTGCCGCTCTCCAACCCGACCCGCAGCGCCGAGGCCACCCCCGAGCAGGTGTGGGCCGCCACCGATGGCCGTGCCCTGCTGGCCACCGGTAGCCCTTTTGCGCCGGTGACGGTGGCGGGCGAGCGGCGGGTGGTCTCCCAGTGCAATAACGTCTATGTCTTCCCGGGGATTGGTCTCGGGGCCTGCGCCGTCAAGGCGCGCCGTATCAGCGATGGCATGTTGCTGGCCGCGGTACGGGCGGTCGGTGCCTATCCGCTGTTGGCGGGTCGGCTGCTGCCTCCCATCGAACAGGTGGGGGAGGTGGCTCGCGCCGTCGCCAGAGCGGTGGCGCTCTGCGCCCGTGAGGAGGGTTTGGCCGATTTTGCCGGTGATCCGGCACCTTTGATTGACCAGACCTGGTGGCATCCGCACTATTGGGTGGCTTCCTGACGTTGCAAGGTCCGTGCATGAAACTTCGCCACCAGCTGGTTACCCTCTCCCTTGGGCTCTCCCTGCTGCTCATCATCATTCTGGGCAGCCTGCTCGCGCTCTTTATCCGCCACCTGCTGGAGAGCAATCTGGAGGAGAAGGGGGGCGATCTGGCCCGCATCATGGCGGCTGACAGCCGGGTGGTAGCGGCGTTGCATCAGGGGAGCGAGCCTGCGCTGCGCGATTACATGGAGGAGGTGTGCCGCCGTACCGATGCCGCCTATATGGTGGTGACCGACGAGCATGGCCGTCGCCTCAGCCACCCCAACTCCGCTCTGGTGGGGGGACAGTTTCGCGGTGAGGATCTCTGGCCCGCGATCCACGAGCGGCGCAGCTACTGCTCGCGCGACATGGGGACCATGGGGCCGGCGATCCGCTGCTTCTCTCCGGTGGTGGGGGCTGACGGGCGTGCCATGGGGGCCGTGGTGGTCGGCTACCTGATGCAGCAGGTGGAGGGCATCTACATGGAGCGGATCGCCCTGCTCATCAGCGCCATCGGGGCCGTCTTTGGTTGCGGCCTGCTGCTGGCGCTCTGGGTGCAATATCTGCTGCGCAAGACCCTGCTCGATCTGGAGCCGGAGGCGATCGTCCGCCGCTTCACCCTGCAGGATCTGGTGCTGGAGCAGATTGCCGAAGGGGTGATTGCGCTGGATGGCCGCGGCCACATCGCCATGATTAACAGCACCGCCATCTATCAGCTGCGGCTGCCTGCCACCGGTCGTCACGCCCTGCAGGGGCAGGCGCTGGCCGAGCTGGTGCCACCGCTCGCGCCCGTACTCGAGCAGGAGGGCGAGGTTGCCTTCACCATTCAGGGCGAATCGTTCGTCGGTCGCTGGCAGGTGGTACATGGCAAGGAGCCCGGGCGCCTCCTGATCTTCAGTCGTCCCGAAGTGGCGACCAGTCTGGGGGTACAGGTCACCCACCTGCGCCAGTACGCCGAGATGCTGCGGATGCAGAGCCACGAGTTTGCCAACAAGCTGAGCAGTCTCTCCGGCCTGCTGCAACTGGGTCATGTGGATCAGGCGGTCGAGCTTATCCAGCAGGAGAACGAGGCATGCCAGACCCTGCTGCAGGAGCTGCTGGAACTTATCGACAACAAGCCAGTGGCCGGTCTTATCCTCGGCAAGTTCAGCCGGGCGCGCGAACTGGGGGTCACGCTTGAGCTCGATCCCGATTCGGCGCTCGGCGAGTATCCGGCCGCCGTCTCGGCCGATCTCATCACCCTCATCGGCAACCTGCTGGACAACGGTCTGCAGGCGGCCTGGCGCAATCGTCAGCAGTGTCCGCCGCGGGTGTTGCTTTCGCTGTGCGATGTGGGGCGCCGGTTGGTGATCGAGGTGGAGGATAGCGGCGAGGGGGTGGACGAGGATCTGGCCGATCACCTGTTCGATTACGGGGTGAGCCGCCAGAGCGGCGATCATGGCGTAGGACTCTTTCTGGTCAAGGAAACCGTGGGGCGCTACGAGGGTGTGATAGAATGGCGCCGAACTGTCGAGCAGACCACCTTGTTTGGCATCTACCTGAATAAAAACAAATTAATGTGAGCCATGGATCCAATACTCACCCTTGTTATTGAAGATGACGACCGGATTGGTGCCATCTTGTCCGAGCTGGTGGCCTCCACCTCCGGTTTCTCCCTGCTGGGGCGGGCCGGTACGCTGGCCCAGGCCGATGCCATGATGGCCGGCGTGGTGCCGCAGCTGCTGCTGGTGGATATCTCCCTGCCTGACGGTTCCGGCCTTGAGTGGGTGAGCCGCCTGCGCAGCCACAACCGCGAGGCTTATGTGATCATGGTGACCGCCTCGCGCGATGTGGAGACCATCCAGCAGGCGCTCAATCTCGGGGTGCATGACTACATCATCAAGCCGCTGCGGCTGTTTCGCATCCAGCAGAGTCTCGACGAAATCCTGCAACTTCATCAGAAGCTCTCCGAGCCGGGACGGCTGGAGCAGGAGGATCTCGATCGCCTGCTCGGCAAGGGACGTGCCCAACCCAAGGAGGTGCGTACCACTCCCAAGGGGATCGACAGCATTACCCTGCGTCAGGTGCTCGACCTGCTTGCTGCCGAGCCAGAGAGCGTCTTCTCGACCGATACGGTGGCGCAGCGGTTGTCGCTGAGTCGCACCACGGCGCGCCGTTATCTGGAGTATCTGGAGTCGGAAGATCGGGTGGATGTGGATCTCAACTACGGTCAACGAGGGCGGCCGGAGCGGCGCTACCGCTGGCGCCGGGCGGGGTGAAGTCGGTTCACAGTCGCCAGAACACGATAGAAATGAACAAGGGAGCCCGCGGCTCCCTTGTTGTTTTTGGCGTGTTGCCCGTCAGGCCGCATTGCGCTCCGGCAGTGGGACACGCTTTTTCAGCTGGGAGATCATCACGCCCCCCAGAATGAGGCCACCACCCAGCAGGTGGTAGCCGTGGATCGGCTCGCCCAGCCCGACGACGGCGATAAGCGCCGTACAGAGTGGCATCAGGTTCATAAAGACCGATGTGCGCTCGGCGCCCATGCAGGCGAGGCCGCGCATCCAGCAGTAGGCCGCCAGCAGGGAGGAGGCGAGCCCGGCGAAGATCACCAGTCCCCACCCTTCGGCCGGCACCGCCATCGAGTCGGCACTGAGAGCGAGCGGCACCAGCAGCAGTACGGCCAGCAGGATCTGCATGTAGAGGTTGAACCAGGGGCCAAAGGGGGGTTGCCAGCGGCGGATCAGCAGGCCGTAGAGGGCATAGCTGGCGGAGCCGAGCAACATCATGCCATCCCCCGGGTTGATGCCGTTGTGCAGCAGAGCCAGCGGCTCGCCCTTGCCAAGCAGCCAGAGCACCCCGAACAGGGAGAGGCTCATGCCGAGTAGCGCCTGTTTGCCGGGACGCTGGCCGAAGAAGAGCGCCCCTTGCAGCAGGGTGAGCAGCGGAATGAGGGAGCCGATCACTCCCATATTGGTGGCCGAGGTGCTGTGGGCGGCGTAATAGGCGAGGCACTGGTAGAGCACCATACCGAGCGCCGCCAGCACCAGCAGCTTGCCAAGCCAGGGGCGAACCTCGCTGCGTCGCCGCCAGAGGGTGGGCAGGCAGAAGGGGGTCAGCGCCAGGGCGGCGATCACCCAGCGATAGAAGGAGATGGCCGCGGGGTCGAGCACGCTGGCCGCCGCTTTGGAGACCACGGTATTGGTGGCCCAGATCAGCACCGCCATCAGCGGAAACAGGAGGGGGGAGAAGAGTCGCATCAAAGGCTCCTTGGAGTAGATGCGACAAGTTTAACCTTGTCTGTATGTTGTCAAGTAACGTAAAACTGACAAACTATCCCGCAGAAAAGACAACTCCCGGTTATCTGTTGCAAGGCTAGCGCCACCGGTTAGGGTATGGCGCCGGCCTGATACAGGCCGAGATTGCACATCAGGCGGCTATAGAGACAGGCATCGAGAGGAGAGCGAAGAGACCATGACAAACCGGCACTACCATCCGGCAGACAGCGAGCTGCCAGCGCCCAATCCCCTCTACTTTCGCTATCAGCAGTTGCAGGCGGAGAACGTCATGGCGATGCACTCCCACCCCTGGGGGCAACTCAGCATGATCAGTCTGGGGGTGATGGAGATGGGGCTGGCCAACCAGCGTCTGCAGGTGCCCGCCGACTACCTGATCTGGGTGCCGGCGGATCTGGAGCACGCCGCCTACAACGAGCAGGCCCTCGACTACACCTCCATCTATGTCAGTCACGAGCTGGCCGCCCGTTTGCCAGCCGAGCCGCGCCTGCTGCTGATGACGCCGCTCATCCGCGCCCTGCTCGCCGATTTTTGCGAGCGCAAGGTGGGCCATATGGTGGATGAGTGGGATCAGCGTCAGGCCGAGCTGCTGGTGGCCAAGCTGACCCGTACCCGCTGTCAGGAGAGCTACCTGCCGATGAGTCAAGACAAACTGCTGGCCCCCATGCTGGCCGTACTGCACAACGATCCGGCCGATCCCCGCACGCTGGCCCAGTGGGCGCAGCAGCTGCACACCACAGAGCGCACTCTGGCGCGCCGCTGTCTGCGCGAGCTCGGGATGAACTTCGGCCAGTGGCGGGCGCGGCTGCGGCTTATCAAGGCGCTGGCCTGGCTCAAGGGGGAGCTGCCTATTCAGGAGATCAGCTGGCGGCTCGGTTATGGTTCCACCTCCGCGTTCATTGCCATGTTCAACCGGGAACTGGGCTGCTCGCCCCAGCGCTATCGGCAGCAATCGCGAGGCAGTTCGCTGACGGGAGTGCCGGGCAAAGAGTCGCGAACATCTTGATAAGCTACATGTTTATTGTCGTTATCGAGGGTATCATAGTGGCTTGTTTCGAGATTCCACGATGAGGCCCGGGCTATGTTGCCCGGCTTGATCCTGAGGTTTGTGTATCCATCCTGATGCCATGGGGTAAGCATGCTCGCTTCCGG
Organism: Aeromonas sp. SCS5; assembly: GCF_001887375.1. Taxonomy (NCBI): domain Bacteria; kingdom Pseudomonadati; phylum Pseudomonadota; class Gammaproteobacteria; order Aeromonadales; family Aeromonadaceae; genus Aeromonas; species Aeromonas sp. SCS5. The sequence continues at coordinate 131,236 of NZ_LFCS01000006.1, read as the reverse complement.
TTCCCGTTTTGCCGAGTCCGTTTTCTGGTATCTGCTGGCATTGACAGGTTGTTCCATTCTGCTGTTCGAGTTCGGTCCCGAGCGGGTGCTGGATATCAAAAACTGGCCCCACACCGTCGAGGTGACGCGGGCTCCCGGTGCGAGCGAAGCATCGGCCCGCTATGCTCCCTCGTTGGAAGGGGAGCCCGGCGTGAGCTGCACACGCTCTGACGAGCCCAACACCTATCCCGGCTGCGGTTTGATCCTGACGTTGTCTGCCCCCGAGCAGGGGCTCAACCTCAGTCGTTTCAAGACGCTCCATGTGCGCCTGAGCGTGACCGGCGATGGCCAGCAGGATTGGCGCTTCTATCTGCGCAACTACAACCGGGCATCCAATATCCCCGGCGATCCCATGTCGTCCAAGTTCAACGAGATCATCTTCCGCCCCGCCGACTACGGCAGAAGCCACGAGGTGCCGCTCGACGTGTTTACCCCGGCCACCTGGTGGATCAAGCGCTACAAGGTGCCTTTGCAGTTGCAGGGGCCAGATTTGAGCCGGGTCTACGCCATCGAGATTGCGGCGGGGTCCGACATGTCGGTGGGCGAGCACGGCGTGGTGATCGAAGAGCTGCAGTTTCATGGTGACTGGCTGGATGCGACCCTCTTCTATCGCCTGATCCTGCTGGTCTGGTTTCTCTATGGCTGTGCCACCTTTATGGTCAACCACCTGCATATGAAGCAGCGGCTGCGCCACGCCAATCGCGCCAAAGAGGAGGTGGAGGCGCTCAACCGCAGCCTGAGTGAAGAGAGTCGCCGCTCCCGCGAGCTGGCCTGTTACGATCCGCTCACCGGCGCCCTCAACCGTCTGGGCGGGGAGCGGCTGCTGGCCGATATCGGCGATCTGCCGTTTGCCTTCATCTATGTCGACGTGGATCACTTCAAGCAGATCAACGACACCCACGGTCATCCGGTGGGGGACGAAGTGCTCAAGCATCTGGTCAGCGAAATCCAGCTAAACAGCGATGCGCTCTGCCATCTGGTGCGCTGGGGGGGCGAAGAGTTCGTGCTGCTCTGCCTCCATTACGACCTGCTGCGGGCCTGTGCGCTGGCCGAGCGGCTGCGTTCCCGGCTGGAAGAGTATCCCCACTGGCCCGCCTCCCTGCAGGTGACCGCCTCGTTCGGGGTGGCCGAACGAGCGGGAGATAGCCCGGAGCGGGTGCTCAAGCGGGCCGATGAGGCGCTCTATCAGGCCAAGAAGCATGGCCGCAATCGGGTGGAAGCACAGTGAGAGCGGGCGGTACGCCGTGTAGACCACCATTCGACAACTTCTTATAAAACGGACAGAACCCTATGACAGGACAAACCATCGGGGCCTTGACCCTGCTGGTGGCCGATTACGACGAGGCCATCGCCTTTTTCACCGAGGGACTGGGGTTTGCGCTGCTGGAAGATACCCGGCTCGACGAGCCGGGCAAACCGGGCAAGCGCTGGGTGCGGGTCGCTCCGGCGGGCAGCACGGGTTCCGCGCTGCTGTTGGCCCGCGCCGCCAGCGAAGAGCAGCGTACCGCCATTGGCAAGCAGGGCGGCGGGCGGGTATTTCTGTTTCTCGAGACCGATGACTTCTGGCGGGATTACCGGCGAATGCAGCAGTATGGTGTCCATTTTTGTGAACAGCCCCGTGACGAGCCTTACGGCACCGTAGTGGTATTTGAAGATATCAGTGGCAACCGCTGGGATCTGCTGCAACGGATATCTGCCAGTGGCATTTGAAAACGTTTATCATCCCGTCTGTCACAAAGTCATAAAAGTGTCACAGAAAATTCTAATAATTGGCGCACCCATCTTCACAGAGGAGAGAGAAGGGAATGGCTAAGCGAATTCTGGTGGTCGAGGACGAAGCACCGATCCGCGAAATGCTCTGTTTCGTGCTGGAACAGAAGGGATATGAGACGATTGAAGCGGAAGATTTTGCCGATGGACTGGCGAAGGTGCGCGAACCCTACCCGGAACTCATCGTGCTCGACTGGATGATGCCCGGTGGCAGCGGCATCCAGTTCATCAAGCAGCTCAAGCAGGATGAAGTGACCCGCCAGATCCCGGTGGTGATGCTGACCGCCCGCGGCGAGGAGGAGGACAAGGTCCGCGGCCTCGAAGCGGGGGCCGATGACTACATCACCAAGCCGTTCTCTCCCAAGGAGCTGACTGCCCGCCTCCATGCGGTGATGCGCCGCGTCTCTCCCACCTCGGTGGACGAGGTGATCGAGGTGCAGGGGCTCAAGCTGGATCCTGTTTCGCACCGGGTCAGCGCCGAAGAGAGGGCCCTCGACATGGGGCCAACCGAATTCAAGCTGCTCCACTTCTTCATGACCCACCCGGAGCGGGTCTACAGCCGCGAGCAGCTGCTCAACAATGTCTGGGGTACCAATGTGTACGTCGAGGACAGAACCGTGGATGTCCATATTCGCCGCCTGCGCAAGGCGATAGAAGAGACAGGGCACGATAGATTGATTCAGACGGTGCGTGGAGCCGGATACCGCTTCTCAACCCGTCTCTAGAGGCTGTTATGTTACAACCCTACGCCTGGCGGCGACAGTTGTGGCGAATGGCATTTTTTTACGCGCCCTTCGCATTGGTTGGCTGGCTGATTGATCACCTCTCGCTCACTCTGCTGGTCGCTGCGTTGTTCCATCTTGGCTGGCACTACCGCTTCCAGAAGCGGCTGTCGGACTGGCTGTGGCACGATCGCAGCCTGGTTCCTCCCAACGGCAAAGGCAGTTGGGAGCACATCTTCAACGGCATTTACAAGTTGCAGCAGCGCCACCGCGCCCGGCGCCGCGAGCTGGCGGGCCTGATCCGCCGCTTTCGGGAAGGGGCCGAGGCATTGCCTGACGCGGCCGTAGTATTGCGTGATGATGGCAGCATCCTCTGGTGTAACCGGCTGGCGGAGCAGCTGCTCGGTTTTCGCTGGCCGGAAGATGCCGGTCAGCATATCGGCAACCTGATCCGCAATCCGGCTTTTACAGCCTATCTGGCGAAACAGGCTTTTGACGAGCCATTGGAGATGCACTCCCCGGTCAACGAGGAGAAGTTTCTCGAGTTTCGCATCATGCCCTACGCCTCCGATCAGGCGATGCTGGTGGTGCGCGATGTCACCCGCTTGCGCAGTCTGGAGAAGACCCGCAAACACTTTGTCTCCAACGTCTCCCACGAGCTGCGCACGCCACTCACGGTGCTCAAGGGCTATCTGGAGATGACCGAGGAGCCGCCACCGCCCGCCATGTGGGCCAAGGCGCACCGGGTGATGATGGAGCAGACCATCCGGATGGACAATCTGGTCAATCAGCTGCTCACCCTGTCACGCATCGAGGCGGCTCCGAGCGTTGATCTCTCCCATCTGGTGGACATGCCCGCCATGCTGGGGCTGCTGGAGCAGGAGGCGCGGGCGCTCTCGGGCGAGCGGGCCCATCAGATCGAGTTCGTGGTGCAGCCCAATCTTCTGGTACGCGGCGATCAGGAGCAGCTGCGCAGCGCCGTCTCCAATCTGGTCTACAACGCCATTCACTACACGCCGCCGGGGCGCAAGGTGACGGTGGAGTGGCGCAAGCAGGGGGCGATGGCGCTGTTTGCCGTGCAGGATGAGGGGGAGGGGATCCCGCCCGAGCATCTGGCACGGCTCACCGAGCGTTTTTATCGGGTGGACAAGGCGCGCTCGCGCCACACCGGTGGCTCCGGCCTCGGCCTTGCCATCGTCAAGCATGCCTTGAGTCACCATGACTGCCAGCTCGATATCGAGAGCCGGGTCGGCTTTGGCAGCCGCTTCAGCTTTCTCATCCCCGGCCGGATGGTGGTGATAAAATAGTCTTTTATGACAAGGTGTTAGATATAGGTGAAGGGCTGCGTTGGCAGCCCTTTGCCATTTGGACAAAAGCGCCGCCATGTCATTAAAGTGTCACATTAAATCCATAAATTTGTCACTGCCAGGTCAGATACTGGCGCCGTTTTAAGAACGGACCTTCTGTAACTTTGGAGAGATTGGATGAAACTCAACAAACTGGCTGGTGTAATCGGATTCACCGCAGCAACCCTCTTTTCTGCCAGCACCCTGGCCTATGGTGTCGATAAAAACCTGCCGGAATACACCCCGACCAGCGGCATCTCGGGCAACCTGTCCTCTGTCGGCTCGGATACCCTGGCCAACATGATGACCCTGTGGGCTGAAGAATTTAAGCGCATGTATCCCAACGTCAACGTGCAGATCCAGGCTGCCGGCTCCTCTACCGCGCCGACCGCCCTGACCGAGGGTGTTGCCCAGTTTGGCCCGATGAGCCGCGCCATGAAGGCCGGTGAAGAGGAAGCATTCGAGAAGCGCTACGGCTACAAGCCGACTGCCATCCGCGTTGCAGTCGATGCCCTGGCCGTATTCGTCAACAAGGACAACCCCATCAAGGGGCTGACCATGCCGCAGATCGACGCCATCTTCTCCAGCACCCTCAAGTGCGGTGAAGCCAAGGCGGCCACCAAGTGGTCTGATCTGGGTCTGACCGGTAACTGGTCCGGCAAGGATCTGCAACTGTTCGGTCGCAACTCCGTATCCGGTACTTACGGTTACTTCAAGGAGCACGCCCTGTGTAACGGCGACTTCAAGAGCGGTGTGAACGAGCAGCCGGGTTCTGCTTCCGTGGTGCAGTCCGTCTCTGCCTCCCTGAACGGCATCGGTTACTCCGGCATCGGCTACGTCACCTCCGGCGTGCGTGCTGTTCCGCTCTCCAAGGATGGCAAGACCTTTATCGAAGCGAACGCTGACAACGCCATCACCGGCAAGTATCCGCTCTCCCGCTTCCTGTACGTTTACGTGAACAAGCACCCGAACAAGCCGCTCTCCCCGATGGAGCAAGAGTTTGTCAAGATGATGCTCTCCAAGGCGGGCCAGAATATCGTTGCCAAAGATGGTTACGTACCGGTACCGGCCAAGGTGGTACAGGCTGACCTGAAAAAGCTGGGTATTATGTAACTGCCTGCAGTCAGCATGCCTGATAAAACGAGCCCCAAGCGGGCTCGTTTTGTTTTTGGCGGCTGTCAGTTTTGTTAATAGCGCAGGATGGATATTTTTCCGCCAGCCGGGGGCTGGCTCCCTTGCGTAGCAGGGCGGCATTTCCGAGAATAGGGCAACGTTATGGCAAAGGACCCCTTCATGATTGCGTCTCTCTCCAAGTTTGGCCTGGTAGCCCTCTGCAGTTCCCTGCTGGTCGCTTGTGCCCAGTCGCCGACCGGCCGCAGCCAGATGCTGCTCTACTCTCCCCAGCAGATGAACCAGCTGGGAGCCGACTCGTTTGCCCAGATGAAGCAGCAGGAGAAGGTGAGCACTGATGCCAAAATGAACGCCTATGTCTCCTGCGTCGCCAAGGCGGTCGCAGCTCAAGTGCCCGCCAGCTACGGCATCACCAACTGGGAAGTGGTGGTGTTTGACTCCAAGCAGGTCAACGCCTTTGCGCTGCCCGGCGGCAAGATCGGGGTCTACAGCGGCCTGCTCAAGGTAGCCAAGAATCAGGATCAGCTGGCGACCGTTATCGGTCACGAGCTGACTCACGTGCTGGCCCAGCACTCCAACGAGCGCCTCTCCCGCAGCCAGCTGGCCGGTATTGGTATGGCAGCCGCCGATGTTGCCCTCGGCAGCAGCGAGTACCGTGGCGCCACCATGGCGGCGCTAGGTCTTGGCATGCAGGTGGGGGTGATGCTCCCCTATGGCCGCACCCAGGAGAGCGAAGCGGATCGGCTGGGTCTGGAGCTGATGGCGCGTGCCGGTTTCAACCCGGCCGAAGCGATTCCGCTGTGGCAAAACATGAGCGCAGCCTCCGGTGGCAACAATCCGCCCCAGCTGCTCTCCACCCACCCGAGCAACGAGAGCCGGATTGCCGAGTTGCAGGCGCAGCAGGCTGAAGTCGAGCCGCTCTATCAACAGGCTCGCGCGTCGGGTCTGGTGCCCCAATGCAAGGCATAAGCCTGCGCATGGCGCGGCCCGAGGATGCTGCCGCCATGACGGTGATGCAGCGAGCCAGCTGGCTCGCTGCCTATGGTCAGGTGCTGGGCCCGGATCTGCTGGAGCAGCTGGCGGTGACTTCCCATCTGCAGATCTGGCAGCAGCGGCTCGCTGACACTGGGCCAAGGCCCATGCTGCTCTGTCTCAACGACGTCGTTATCGGGTTGCTCTACTGGCAACCGGGGCAGGAGGGTGATGAGACCATCGCCTGGATCCGCGCCTTCTATCTTCACCCCGATCACTGGCGGCAGGGCTATGGCAAGCGGCTGTGGCAGGCGGTGGCGATGCAGATGCGCCGCGCCGGTTGCAGTTGCGTCAAGTTGTGGCTGCTCGATGGCAATCACATCGGCGAGGGCTTCTACCTGCGCCGCGGTTTCATGTTTGATGGTCAGGAGCGCACCCTGATGAGCCTTGGCCACCCCTGTCTGCAGCGGGAAATGTCCCGTTTGCTCTGATCTCTCTCCCGTTTTTCGCCCCCGGTCACTTTATTTTTTTAGCGAATTAATACAATGTCACCCGAAACAGATGGGATGAGAACTCGCTGACAGGGAGTGCGGCATGTATTACGGCTTTGATATCGGTGGTACCAAGATTGCGTTCGCTGTCTACGACGGCGCCCTGAACCTCTGCCATGAAGAGCGCATGAGTACGCCCGGTGATGACTATCAGGGGCTGTTGCAGCTGGTTCGCTCCCGGGTCGAGCAGGCCGATACCCGCTTTGGCGTCAAAGGGGCGGTCGGCATCGGTTTTCCCGGCATTCTAAACCGTCACGACCAGAGCATAGTGGCGGCGAACCTCCCCTCCATCAATGGTCGCCATCTGGGGGCTGATCTGGCCGAGCTGCTGGCGCGGCCGGTCAAGGTCGATAACGATGCCAACTGCTTCCTCTGGTCGGAAGTGCACAAGGGGGCGGCCGATGGGGCCGGCAGTGCGCTTGGTATGACTATTGGCACCGGCATCGGTGGTGCCATCTATCTGGCAGGCACCGTGATCCAGGGGCGTAACTGGCTGGCTGGCGAAATCGGTCACTATCCGCTGCCGGCCACCATCCTGATGAAGTATCCCGACTTGCCTCGTCCCCGCTGCGGCTGTGGCCGTCTGGTCTGTTTTGAAACCTATGGATCCGGTACAGGCCTTGAGCGCCTCTACTACCATTTTCACGGCCACCGGGCCACCGGCCATCAGATTGTGGCGCGCTTTGAGGCTCATGAGCCCCATGCCGTTGCCACCATCGACTGCTGGCTGGAGATCCTGGCGGCCGGACTTGCTACCGCCATTTCGGTGATGGATCCCGAGGTGGTGGTGCTGGGGGGCGGCCTGAGTGGCCTGCCTGCCCTTTACGAACAGTTGCCGCTGCGCCTGCCCGGCCATCTGCTGCCCGGGGTGGCAGTGCCCGAAATCCGCGAAGCCCGTTTTGGCGGTGCCGGTGGGGTGCGGGGCGCAGCCTTGCTCAATCTATGAGATCAGATGCAGGTCTGATCTCCCCGATAAAAGGAGTCCTCATGACCTCTCTTGAAATCTGCATCGACAATCTGGAATCCCTCTTCACAGCCCAGGAGTCTGGCGCCGATCGCATCGAGCTCTGCTCTGCGTTGGGGCTTGGGGGGCTGACCCCCTCCTATGGTTTTATGCAGTTGGCCGCTCGTCACGCCACCGTCCCTGTCTATGCCATGATCCGTCCGCGCGCCGGAGATTTTTGTTTCAACGACGGTGAGTTCGAGATGATGCTGCAAGATATCGCGGCGGCCCGCTCTGCCGGTCTGCAAGGGGTCGTGGTCGGTCTGCTGGACGAAGAGGGGCGGGTCCCCGCCGCCAAACTTCAACAATTGGTGGATGCCGCCGGCCCCTTGGGTGTCACCTTCCACCGCGCCATCGATCTCTCTTCTGACTGGCGGCTCGATCTGGAGATCATTGTCGCTGCCGGCTGTGAGCGCATTCTCAGCTCCGGCCATGCACCGACCGCGCTGGCCGGACTGGAAAATCTGCAGGCGATGCAACAGGCGCTGGCGGGGCGTGCCAGCCTGATGCCGGGGGCGGGGGTCAATGCCGATAACGTGCGCACCATCATCGAGTTTACCGGGGTGAGCGAAGTGCATATGTCCGGCATGGGCTGGCGCGGCGGTATGGTGCCCCATGGCGTCAATATGGGTACCTCGGATGATGGCCGGGTCAATATCACCGATGGTGCCAAGGTCGCGGCAGTGCGCGCCCTGCTGGATCGATAACCTTTCGGACCAAACGGACAAAAGAGGGGCGCCACTTGCTGGCGCCCCTCTTTTTGCTTGTGTGAACTCTCTCCCACGCTCGGGGAAATCAGGTGCGAGGTCGGCAGCACCTCGCGAAAAAGTCTGATATCATCCCGTCTCTTTTATCATCTGGACCCGGAGCACATCTCAATGTCCCAATACGACTCTATCGAACAGAAAGCCAGTTATGGCATCGGCCGCAACATGGGTGATCAGCTGGCGCAGCAAGCCTTCGCCGGTCTGGATATCCCGGCCCTGCAGCAAGGTCTGGCAGATGCCCTGAACGGTCTGGAGTTCGCGGTCAGCCGTGACGATATCAACGATGCCTTCCAGGTCATCACCGCTCGCATGCAGGAAGAGCAGGAAGCGGTTGCCAAAGCAGCTGCCGCTGCTGGCGAAGCTTTCCTGGCCGACAACGCCAAGCGCGACGAAGTGACTGTGACCGATTCCGGCCTGCAGTACGAAGTGCTGGTAGAGGGCAATGGCGCCGTGCCGGTAGCGGGTCAGTCCGTACGCGTGCATTACCACGGTACTTTCACCCACGGTGGCGTATTCGACAGCTCCGTTGCGCGCGGTCAGCCGGCCGAGTTCCCGGTGACAGGCGTTATCGCTGGTTGGGTTGAAGCGCTGCAACTGATGCCGGTTGGCTCCAAGTGGAAGCTCTACATCCCGCACGATCTGGCCTACGGTGCCCGTGGTGCCGGTTCCATCCCGCCCTACTCCGCGCTGGTATTCGAAGTAGAGCTGCTGGATATCCTGTAATCCGGCTGGCTTGAAACATACGGCGACCCTCGGGTCGCCGTCTGTTTTTTGGGGCCCCTCAATAGACACCGGTTGTCGCGACCAGATGAAATCGGGGACGATAGCCGCCATCTTTTTCGACTCTTGATTGATTTTTTCACTCTGGCGGCAGGCATACTGCAAACCGTCAGATCAAATCGAGGAACCCAGGATGAACAGATACATGAACAAGGCCGTGCTGACCGCCTTGCTGCTGCTCAGCATTCCGGCCAGCGCCGACGCCATGCGCTGCAAGAATGCGCTCATTACCGAAGGGGACAGCACCGCCGAGATGCTGCTCAAGTGCGGCGAGCCGATGTTGCGGGAAGATATTACCCGTAACGAGGAGAATCAGTATGGCAACGTGGTCGAGGTCAAATATGGCGAACGCTGGACCTACAACTTCGGCAAGAACGAGTTCATGCGCTTTGTCACCGTGCGCAACGGCAAGGTGATTGACATCGAAAATGGCCCGCGCGGCGAGTAGCCGGCGGGCGAAAGGCATGGATGCACAACAGACAGAAGGGCAAGTCCCTTGACTCACATGTCCGGCAAGGGGTCGCGGTGACCAAGTTGTCTGACCGCCAGATTGATCTGGCGGGCCAGCCTCAGTCGCTGGCGACAGGTCAGGCCGTGAAGGCTGATCCTGCCGGCGTTGAATTCAAATGTCCCCAATGCCTCGATGGCAAAGTAACCTCGGTGAAAGCTCTTGATGTAGCAAGCGATCTGGCGCGGGGATAACTGCTTGAACACCTTCATCACAACAAACCCTGATTGAACCGGACGGGGGAGATGATGGGACTCGTATATGACATGCTGATGACGGTTTTGTACGCGTTCAATTAATCCGGTCACGGTCACGTGCGGCAATGCGGCCATGAAAAAGTTGTGCGGTGCAGCGGCTCGGCCCCGATATACTGCGAGCACTTTGACTGGATGAGCAAAAGGGTCTGCGCGTGGAATGGGTTGATGTAGTGGATGCGGATAACCGGGTGATTGGCGTGGCCGAGCGTGCCAGGGTGAGGCGCGAGAATCTCTGCCATCGGGCCAGCTACATTCTGGTGCTCGATGCGGCGAACCGCATCTTGGTGCAGCGGCGCACCCTCAGCAAGGATTTCTGCCCCGGTATGCTGGATGCGTGCGCCGGCGGCGTGGTCACCACCGGGGAGGAGATGGAACCCTCGGCGCGGCGTGAACTGGCCGAGGAGCTGGGGATACGTAATGTGCCGCTCGAGGCATTCGGTGACTTCTATGCCGAAGGGGAGGGGTATCGGGTCTGGGGTGGCCTCTTCAGCTGCCGTTATCAGGGGCCGCTGCAGTTGCAGGCCGAAGAGGTGAGCGAGGTGCAGTGGATGAGCCTGGCCGAGATAGCGGCCCGCGCCGCCGAGTTTACCCCCGACTCCCTGCTGGCTATCGCCACCTGGCAGGCGCGACGTTAAGAGCGCCGCCACAAAAAACGGGCAGCCTTTGGGCTGCCCGTTTTTGTTGCGCTGCTAGACAATCTTGAGCAGACGGTTGGTGCGCCCGCAGCGGCTGGGTCTGGCCAGCCAGTAGCCCTGCCAGTCGGTGGCAAGGCGCAGCAGCGGATACTCCAGATCGAGCCTGGTCACCACCAGTTGTCCCGGATCTTCCCCCGTCACCGGCTTGCCGCTGGCCGGGTCGATGATTTCGACGATGCAGCTCTCGTTGACGATAAAGCCCTGACCGGGGCGGCTCTCGTAGGCCACCACCCCGACATCCTGCCACACCAGACAGTTGAAGGCGGCAATGCCGTGGATAGCCTCGAGCGGTGCTGTCTCGGGATGGGTCACCTCGCACAGCAGGGCGTGGCGCAGGCATTCGGTGGGGGTCTCTGCCAGCTCGGCGGCTTCCAGCAGATCGAGCAGGGTGACCAGCGGGCCGACGAAACCGGTGGGTTGATAGCGCCGCAGTGCTTCGAGCTGGCGCTGGGTGTCGTCGGGGCCGCAGGGCACCACGGGGCAGCCAAGCTGGCGCGCCCCGTTGTCAAAGATGAAGGCGGTGGGGCCGGCGTGATAGTCGTGGCAGTTGAGCAGCACCTCTCCTGCCTTGAAGCCGGCGGCAAAGAGCGCCCGTGCAGCCCCCCACCAGTCGGCCCCGGCATATTCGGGAATGGCCAGCTGCCCGGGGCAGGAGAAGACCCGCAACGCCTGACTGGCTGGCCGACCGGTGAGTCCGGCAAAGGGGGGATAGGCTTGCTGGGCGGCAAAGAGATCCGTGCTGTCGAGCAGCGGCAGGGAGGCGAGCTGCTCCAGATCGTCGAGACGGCAGTGGCGATAGGCGCTGGAGTAGCCGGAGCAATACTGGCTGACATGGGCGAGTTGATGATTGAGCTGATCCAGCTGCTGTTGTGCGCGCAGGGCTGGGGGACGAATTTCCAGCCCGTCGTAATGGTTATGCATGAAGGCCTCCTGAGTCGGCAGATCCTGCTCAAGGTTAGTTCAAATGGCCCCAGCAGAGAGGGGCCTGTGTCACATGGCTGGTGTGAGGTAGACTGGGGCTCTTTTCATCCACAGGCCCCCCTCAACTAAAGGACGAGCACGATGATCGCGATTGGTCAGACCCTGCCTGCGGGCGAATTCACCTTCATCACCGCCGAAGGAAAGCAGCAGCGAGACACCCAAAGCCTGTTTGGCGGCAAGCGGGTGGTGCTGTTTGCGGTGCCCGGCGCCTTTACCCCCACCTGCTCCAACGCCCATCTGCCGGGTTACGTGGTGCTGGCGGACAAGTTCAAGGAGAAGGGGGTCGATACTATCTGCTGTCTGTCGGTCAACGACGCCTTCGTGATGAAGGCGTGGCAGGATGCCCAGAACGCCGGGGCCATCACCATGCTGGCCGATGGTGATGGCAGCTGGACCCGGGCGCTGGGACTTGCCAAAGAGACCGGTGCCTTTGGCGGCGTGCGTGCCCAGCGCTTTGCGTTGATCGCCAACGATGGCGTGGTAGAGCAGCTGTTTGTGGAGGTGCCCGGCAAGTTCGAGGTCTCCGATGCGGCGAGTCTGCTGAGCAGACTGTAGCGATTAATCGTTGTTTGATTTTCCCTTGAATTGACAGGCGGCGCCGTTACACTGGGCGCCACTTTCCAATGGCGCCAGCAGCTTTTGCTGGCGCTCCTGTTTACTGGCGATGGGATAGAGACTGTATGACCCTGGCTTTTGTTGCCCTGATTGCCGGACTGGCGCTGCTGGTCTGGAGTGCTGACAAGTTTGTGGACGGGGCGGCGGCAACCGCCCGTTATGCCGGCATGCCGCCGCTGCTGATCGGCATGGTGATCATCGGTTTCGGCACTTCGGCCCCCGAGATGGTGGTCTCCGCGCTGGCAGCCTCTCAGGGTAATCCCGGGTTGGCCCTTGGCAACGCCTATGGCTCCAACATCACCAATATCGCGCTGATCCTGGGTCTGACGGCGCTTATCAGCCCCATCGCGGTCGCCTCTCAGGTGGTGCGCAAGGAGATCCCGATCCTGCTCGGCATTACCCTGCTCTCCGGTGCCCTGCTGCTGGATGGCCATCTTGGCCGGATGGATGCCGCCATTCTGGGTGTCGTCTTTGTTGGCCTGATGGGCTGGTCCATTTGGGCTGGCATGAATGGCAAGGGAGATGCGCTGGATGTAGAGACCGAAGAGGATATCGCGAGTGAGGGGATGTCCCTCAAAAGCGCCATCTTCTGGCTGGTGGTCGGGCTGGTGTTGCTGATCGGCGCCTCCCGCCTGCTGGTGTGGGGGGCGGTGACCATCGCTCAGACGCTTGGCATCAGCGATCTGGTGATTGGTCTCACCATCGTCGCGATCGGTACTTCGCTGCCGGAGCTGGCCTCGTCCCTCATCGCCATTCGCAAGAATGAGCACGATCTGGCCCTTGGCAACGTGCTCGGCTCCAACCTGTTCAACACCCTGGCTGTGGTGGGGATTGCGTCCGGTATTCACCCGCTCGATGTGGCGCCGGAAGTGCTCTCCCGCGACTGGAGCATCATGATGGGACTGACCCTGCTGCTGCTGGTGATGTGTCTGGGCCGCAAGGGGCAGGGCCGCATCAACCGGCTGGAGGGGGGCGTGCTGCTCACCTGCTTCGTCGCCTACACCGGCTGGTTGCTGGGCAGCCAGTTCGTCTAGCCATATCGGGCATGATGCAACGAAAGAGGGGAAGCCATGGCTTCCCCTCTTTGCATTCTGTTGGCGGCGTTTAAGCGACAGCCACCAGTTTCTGTCCCTTCTGGCTGCTGTCCAGAATGAGGATGCTCGCCTTGGGGAAGAAGTTGAAAGTGGAGGCGGAGGCCCAGGTGTAGGCGCCCATCACCTTGCCCACTACCAGCTCGCCAAGCTCGAGGTCCGGCAGCATGATGCCCTCGCGGATCACATCCACGCTGTCGCAGGTGGGGCCGGAGAGTACCGAGTTGTGCAGCTCGCCGCTGGCATAGGGCGTACTCACCGGATAAGTGACGTGGTCGTAGAGCTGGCCGTTGTAGCTGCCATAGAGGCCGTCATCCAGGTAGTACCAGATCTTGTCACCGCGGTGGGCCTTGCCCATCACGCTGGCGACCGAGGTCATGGCCGGTGCGCTGATAAAGCGGCCCGGTTCGGCAATCTTCTGTACGGTTGCGGGCAGCTTGGCCAGCGCCTCGCGGATCGGGGCACAGAAGCCGTCGATATCGAACTCGCCACCCTCATAATCGACCGGGAAGCCACCACCGATATCCAGCACCCAGGGTTTGAGGCCGAGCGCCCAGGCCTGCTCCATGATCTCGCGGCAGGCGTCGATGGCCTGCACATGGCGACGGGCGTGAGGCACCTGCGAGCCGACGTGGAACGACAGCCCCATCACCTTGATCCCCTTGGCGTGGGCCAGTTGCAACAGTGGCAGCGCCTGTTCCGGGGTGCAGCCGAACTTCTTGGAGAGATCGACCTTGGTCTCGGGGTTGGGGAAGCTGACCCGCAGCAGCAGTTTCACTTCGTCCTTGTAGGGAATGAACTTTTCCAGCTCCAGCGGGTTGTCATAGACAAACACGGTGCAGCCGAACTCCAGCGCATAACGGATATCGCTGTCGCGCTTGATGGGATGGGTATGAATGCAGCGTCCCGGGCGAACCCCCTGACTGCGCACCAGATCCACTTCGCCATTGGTGGCCAGATCGAAACAGGCCCCCTCTTCCTTCAAGACAGAGACCACCGCCTCGTGGGGCAGGGGTTTGAGTGCATAGTGCAATCGTACATCGGGCAGGGCAGTGGCCAGCGCCCGATACTGTTTGCGGACGGCTGCCTTGTCGAGCAGCAGCAGGGGGGAGCCGAATTGTTCAACCAGCTGACGGTAATCTTGTGCTACCAGGGTCTCGTTCATTCTCTTTTGGTCATCCTTAGGGGGCGTGATATGCCCAAGCCATATGCGATTGAACCGGCGACGGCCGGGTCAGGCGAGCGGTCCGGTGGGACCAACCGAACACAGTGCATAAATTGATGGCAAAGTGCTTGGTTATGCGTCGGATTATCTGCTTATTGACTCTGTGTGCAAGCTATTTGATTGGATATGTTGGCAAGTTTTTCTGGCCGAAACGATTGAGAGGATTGCTATCAATTCAGCCACTTTCCTGATCGAACCGTTTCGCTGCCGTTCGGGCTTAACTTGTTGATAGTTAACTAACATTTAACATGTTGGCGAGGGTTTGAGCGCAGGGCAAAAAAGTGCGGCAGCGGGGTTCCAAGTGCGAGACAGCTCACATTTTTTGGATTAACATGCCCGCTTCCTAATCCAAATTAGTTCGGATGAAGGTAGCAGGAGAGCGATGGGCAACCATCCACCGAAGAAGTGAATCTTTCAGGTACCGGGCAACCGGTGTGGACTGCTACTGGACGATACTCTGGAGAGACCCGTTTAATCGGGCGCCGAAGGAGCAAGGCACCATGATTGCATCGCAATCTGGCGCCGGAAACTCTCAGGCAAAAGGACAGAGGGGATGGGATGGTTGTACCTGGGCTTGGCCCGCATCCGATCGCCTCTGGCCGATCGCGACACCTATGGGAAGATCATCCTTCTCCTCCTTAATTTTTGTTTCTTAAGGAGGATGCATGTCATCAATTCAATCGGCGTTAACCGCCATCGATAGCTTTATCTGGGGGCCACCCCTGCTGATCCTGCTGGTCGGGACCGGTATCTACCTCACTCTGCGTCTGGGTCTGCTTCAGGTGGTGCGCTTGCCGCTCGCTCTGCGTCTGGTCTTTGGCCGCGATCAGGGCCAGGGCAAGCAGGGGGATGTCTCCAGCTTCGGCGCCCTCTGTACCGCGCTTTCGGCAACGATCGGCACCGGCAACATCGTCGGGGTCGCCACCGCCATCAAGCTGGGCGGCCCGGGTGCCCTGTTCTGGATGTGGATGGCTGCGCTGTTTGGTATGGCTACCAAGTACGCCGAGTGTCTGCTGGCGGTCAAATATCGCGAGCAGGATGCCAACGGCCAGATGGCTGGCGGCCCCATGTACTATCTGGAGAAGGGGCTCGGCTCCAGGCCGCTGGCCAAGCTGTTCGCCCTGTTCGGCATCGGCGTCGCCTTCTTCGGCATCGGCACCTTCCCGCAGGTGAACGCCATCAGTGATGCCATGAGCCTCTCCTTCTCGGTGCCCCGTGAAGCGACTGCCGTGGTGTTGACCCTGATCGTGGCGCTGGTGACTTTGGGGGGCATCCAGTCCATCTCCAGCGTGTCGAGCAAGGTAGTGCCCTTCATGGCCATCTTCTACATCGTCGCCTGTCTGGGCGTGCTGGTGAACAATGCCAGTGCCTTGCCGGAGGCGATCGCGCTGGTGATCGGGAGTGCCTTCACCGGCCATGCGGCGACCGGTGGCTTCGTCGGTGCCGGCATCATGCTGGCAATCCAGTCCGGGGTGGCGCGCGGGGTCTTCTCCAACGAGTCGGGACTGGGCTCAGCGCCTATCGCGGCAGCGGCGGCCAAGACAGACTCCTGTGTGGAGCAGGGGCTGGTCTCCATGACCGGTACCTTCATCGACACTATCATCATCTGCACCATGACCGGCCTGACCCTGGTGGTGACCGGGGTGTGGAGCGGCGATGTGAGCGGCGCCGCCATGACCAGTCAGGCCTTTGCCCAGGGGCTTGATGCCCATATCGGCCAGTATCTGGTGAGCATTGGCCTGCTGTTCTTCGCCTTTACTACCATCCTTGGCTGGAACTACTACGGTGAGCGCTGCACCGAGTACCTGTTCGGGGTGAAGGCGATCAAACCTTACCGCCTCATCTATCTGGTGCTGGTGGCGAGCGGTGCCTTCCTCCATCTGGATATGATTTGGCTGCTGGCCGACATCGTTAACGGCCTGATGGCGGTGCCCAACCTTATCGGTCTGATTGGCCTGCGCCACGTGGTGATTGCCGAGACCCGCGCCTACTTCAGTCGCGAACAGGATGG
Source organism: Aeromonas sp. SCS5 (assembly GCF_001887375.1). Classification (NCBI taxonomy): domain Bacteria; kingdom Pseudomonadati; phylum Pseudomonadota; class Gammaproteobacteria; order Aeromonadales; family Aeromonadaceae; genus Aeromonas; species Aeromonas sp. SCS5. The sequence goes on along the minus strand of NZ_LFCS01000006.1, from coordinate 114,772 downwards.
CGAAGCCGAGCCGGAACCGCAGACCGCCTGATCCCGCAACAATCGATTTAAACGGAAAAAGCCACGACCCGGGTCGTGGCTTTTTTATTGCGCTCTGTTCGTCGCGGGATCAGAGAGGCTGTTTGCTGCGCTTGGGCAGCAGCAGGTTCATCACGATGGCGGTGATGCCGCCGGTGGCGACGCCATAAGAGAGCACGCTTCTGGCCAGCTCCGGCAGGTGCTGCAGCACTTCCGGCACCTGCGCTACCCCGAGGCCCATGGCCAGCGACACCGCCAGGATCATCAGGGCACGGCGGTCGAGCTCCTCGCGGGAGATGATGCGCACACCAGCGGCGGCAATGGTGCCGAACATGACGATGGTGGCGCCGCCCAGCACAGGTTCGGGGATCTGCTGTACCAGACTGGCTACCGCAGGGAACAGGCCGAGCAGGGCCAGCATGGCGGCGATGAAGAGGCCGACATGACGGCTGGCGACGCCGGTCAGCTGAATAACGCCGTTGTTCTGGGCGAAGGTGGACATGGGGAAGGTGGAGAACAGCGCTGCCAGCATGGAGTTGGCGCCATCGGCCAGCACGCCGCCCTTGATCCGCTCCATATAGACAGGCCCTTCCAGCGGCTCGCCGGAGATGTCGGAGGTGGCGGTCATGTCACCGATCGCCTCGAGCGCCGTCACCACGAAGATGATGGCGAGCGGTACGAACAGCTGCCAGTCAAAGCCGAGACCGTAGTGAAGCGGAATGGGCACCATCACCAGCGGGCCATCGAAGGTGGGGGCGCTCACTTTGCCCAGCAGCAGCGCCACGGCATAGCCCGCCAGCATGGCGATCATGATGGCGGAGAGGCGCAGCCAGGGGTTGCGGCTGCGCTGCAGCAATACGATGAGGCCGAGTACCAGCAGGGAGAGGAAGAGGTTGGTGTGGCTGGCGAAGCTGCCGTCTGCCAGCGCGCCATAGCCACCGCCCATGCTGATGAGCCCCACCTTGATCAGGGTCAGGCCGATCAGCAGCACGACGATGCCGGTCACCAGCGGGGTGATGATCCGTTTCACCAGATGGAGGAAGCGGCTCATCACCACTATGGTGAGGGCGGCTGCTAGCATTGTGCCGAACAGGGTGCCCAGCAGATCGTCGGTGGGCATGGCCGCCTGCTTGAGGGCGAGACCGGAGGCGATGATGGGGCCGAGGAAGTTGAAGCTGGTGCCCTGTACCGAGAGCAGGCCGGAACCGATGGGGCCGAAGCGGCGGGTCTGGATGAAAGAGGCGATGCCGGACATGACCAGCGACATGGAGACGATATAGCGAGTGTCGGCGGCAGGGAGGCCGAGGGCATTGGCGATGATGAGAGGAGGAGTGATGATGGCGACAAACATGGCGAGCATATGCTGCAGGGCGGCGAACAGCGTCTGGGGCAGAGGCGGGACATCCTCTATGCCATAGACCAGTTCGCTATGGGCTCGCCTGGGTGGATGTGCCTCTCGATTGGCGCGTGTGACTGCTGCCTGTTCCATATGTACCTCGACTGTGTGGGGGGAGGGGGAAAAATTGGGCGCTATTGTAGTGATCGAGAGGGGGATGGCCAGCGTTAATGAAGAGAAAAAAGGTTTATTTTTCTGTGTATTGAAACGTTTGCGCGGTGTCGTTATCATCTGTCGGTTTGTGTGATCGTCTTCTCCTTTTTATTCCCCTCGCTAATGACATTTTTACCACTTTGTAGGTGTAGAATGAGCCCTCGGTAATTAATCGTGGAGACTCTGGATGCTTAAGTTGTCAGAGTTCTGGAGTGCGAGGGTTCACTCCGAAGACTTTACCCGTACCCGTATGGGTTTTATGACGGTGCGGTTGCGCCTGCTCACCTGTCTGCTGATGGCCGGGTTGCCGGCCTGGGCCGTGGTGGACTGGATTACTCTGCCTGCCCCCCATTTCGAGCAGCTGTTTCAGGCCCGCATCTTCTGCACTCTGGCACTCTCTCCGCTGATCCCCCTCTCTTACCTCATTCACTTTCGTCGCGAGCGGATGAAGCTGGCGCTCGGCTATCTGATGATGGTGATGATGATTTTCTCCCTCTTCTGCCTGCACAGTTTTGGCAGCGAGCAGGAGCTGCAGGCCGGTTATGCCGTCTTCCCCTATCTGCTCATCACCCTGTTTGCCATCTTTCCCATCCCGCTCTCTCTTGGGCTACAGCTGGCTGGCGTGGTGCTGGTGACCATGCTGCTGGGGTACTGGCTGCTGGTGGGGCAGAGCCTCTGGAGCCAGGCCACGCTGAACCAGATCTGGGTGCTCGGCATGTTTACCCTGGCCAGCTGCTGGGTGCAGTGCGGTCAGCTCAATATGCTGCTGCGGCTCTATCGGGAGTCCACCACCGACGAGCTGACCGGCATGATGAACCGCCGCCTGCTGATGAAGCAGCTGGAACAGGCAAGAGTCCGACTGCAGACCAAGAAGAAGCCCTTTGCGGTAATGCTGCTGGATCTCGATCGTTTCAAGCGGATCAACGATATCTACGGTCATCTGGCAGGGGATGCGGTGCTCAAGGAGGTGGCCACCACGCTCGGCGAGCAGCTGGAACCTGATATGGTGCTGGGGCGCTACGGCGGCGAGGAGTTTGCCATCCTGATGCACAACCACGCCGATCCGGTACAGGCGACCAGAATGGCCGAGCGGCTGCGTATTGCGGTCGAGGCGCGGCTGGTAAAGAGTCCCACCTCGGACGAGTTGCTGGAGGTGACGGTGAGTATCGGGATTGCCATGGCTCGTGCCGACGACACCATCGATATTCTGATCAACCGTGCCGACGAGTGCCTCTATCAGGCCAAGATGGCGGGGCGCAACTGTGTGGTGGTCGAGGGTCAGAACAGTGGAAAGACAGATGCCGCCTGAGGGCGGCATCTTGTTGGCAAGGTGCTGGCGAAATCAGCTCAGCTTGTACTTGCCGGAGAGTTGCTGGGCCAGCAGCTTGAACATGTTGAACACTGCCATGGTCTTGCCGGTCGGGGTGCCATCTTCGGCGAGGAAGAACTCCCCCTTGAACACCAGAATATCCCCCTTCTGCTCCACCGAGTCGGCGCGCATGCCGTGGATGAAATCTTCGTGTTCCTTGATGATCTTGTTGGCCATCTCCAGCAGGGCAGTCTCGGTGATCAGCTCTTTCTGTGGTTGCATGCTCGTCTCCTTAAACGACTACTGGGCAGGGGCATTGAGCCATTGCATGTGGCGGCGCCCTGCCTCTGATTGAAGAGGGGGCTAGCATACTGCAAACGGGGATTTTCTGTCATTGATATGACCCCGCTTTGTCGCGTTTTAGCCCATCACCAGATTCTTCAGCCAGCGGCGCTGGCGAATGCGACGCTGCACCAGCACCATCTTGCTGATCTCCTCCAGCAGTACCACCGCCACCACCCAGGAGAGGGGCCAGCCGAGCAGAGAGACCGCCACCCACGCCAGCGGCAAGCCGATACACCACATGCCGACGATATCGATGAAGATGGTGTAGTTGACATCGCCGCCCGAGCGCAGCACCCCGATGATCCCCACCATGTTGAACACCTTGAGCAGCATGCCAAAGCACATGATGCCGAGCACCTGACCCGCCTCGGCCATCAGCTCGGGAGGCAGGTTGCCGACCCACTGCAGCAGGTTGGTCTGCAGCAGCCAGACTGCGATCCCCACCAGCAGGGCGCCGATGGGGGCGAGCAGCAGGAAGAGCTGGGAGTGCTGCCAGGCGACCTCGTACTCCTCGGCGCCAAGCCGGTGACCGAGCAGGGTGGAGCAGGCCACCGCCAGCCCGAAGAAGAGGGAGATGAGGATGCTCTCCAGCGTGCCCAGGGTCGTCATGATGGCCAGCGAATCGGTGCCAAGATGGGCGTAGAGAAAGCCGTAGAGCAGCATGCCGAACGCCCAGAGGCCGTCATGAAACAGCAGCGGCAGGGCGATCAGGGTAAAGCGTACCACCTCCTTGCGCCGAAATGCTGCCAGCCAGTCAGCCTTGCGCGGCACGAGGCGAGCCTCATTGCGCTGCACATAGATAAGCAGCAGCACCGTCTGCAGCAGCCGGGAAATAGTGGTGCCCCAGGCCGAGCCGGCTACGCCCATCGCCTCGAAGCCAAAGTGGCCGAAGATGAGGGCGTAGTTGAGGATGACGTTGGCAATGATGGCGATGATGCCGATCCGGGTGGGGGCGGCGGCATTGCCGACCGAACGCAGCGCCGACTCCAGCGGTACCACCACGGCGGTGCAGAGGATGGTGGCGCCGGTGATCATCAGAAACTGGTCGGCCAGCGGGCGCAGTTCGGGATCCTGGCTGGCAAATCCGAGCACGTCGCCCGGAGCGAGCACATAGATGAGGGCAAACGGCAGCGCCACCAGCAGGGCGCCGACCAGCGCCAGTGCCAGTGACCGGCGTACCCCGGCCATCTCGCCGCGGCCGTAATATTGTGCTGCCAACACCGAGACCCCGCCTGCGAGGCCCGCTGTCACCAGCAGATTGAAGAAGAAGACCCGGTTACCCAAGCCGACCGCCGCCACAGCCGTGGTGCCAAGCTGGCTCACCATCATGATGTCGATGAGACCAAGCAGGGAGAACATCATGGATTGCAGCGAAACCGGCAGGGCCAGCCGCCACAATCGGGTCATGAACTCGCGATCGGTGGTTTGTTTTAAAATCGCTTGCCAATAATTCATTAGTGTTCACCGGGTATGAGAAAAGCAAGGTTTGTCATGGGTATGATAGGGGGAGTGGCGAGCGGCTTCACTGTGAGTCTCTCTCTGGTTTATTGTGTGAAACTATCCTGTTGAGGTGTTATGCCCTTTGTCAGCGAGTGTCTGGAGATAGCGCCCTCCTGCGATGAGCGAATGCTGGGGCGCGAAGGGCTGCCGCTGCTCGGCGAGGCCGGTATCTTTCTGACCGGCCTCTCGACCATTCGGGAGCACTACCTCATTCGCCGCAATCGGCCCGAGTTTCACATTCTGATGGCGAGCCACAGTGAGGGGGGGGCGCTGCTTACCGACCGGGGCGAGCAGCCTGTCCCGAATGGTTCGCTCATCTTTTTACCCGCCGCCGTGCCCGGTGGCCTCAAGCTGGTGGGGGAGCAGTGGCAGATGAGCTGGATTTTGCTCGATGACGTGCCGCGCTGGCAGCATCTGCACCGGCTCGGCCACCGTATCTGGCAGGGGGATGGCGGTGATCAGCTTCATCATCTGCTCAGCCTGATCCAGCTCGAAGGGGTTCGTTCCCCGCTCCAGCCCCAGTTGCTCACTCTGCTGCTGGCTCTGCTGGAGCGCACCCTGCAAGGGGAAGTGCGTGGCACGCCGGAGCTGCGCCTGCAGGCGCTGTTTCGCCGGGTGGAGGCGCGTCTCGACGAGCCCTGGAGTGTGGCCCTGCTCGCTGACCAGATGGCCTGCTCGGTGCCTCATCTGCACCGCCTCTGTCAGCAGCACTTTGGTATGGGGCCGATGGCAAGGGTGACCGAGCTCAGAATGAACAAGGCGCGCCAGTTGCTGCTTTATACCAACTGGCCGCTCAGCGAGCTGGCCGCCCGGGTCGGTTATAGCGATGGCGCCAACTTTGCCAACTCGTTTCGACGCCTGACTGGTCAGACCCCGGGGGCATTTCGTCGACTCGGTCGCAAACCTTTTGCAACGGATATGCAAACTCTTTGAAATTAATGACACAAGCCCCTAGGATCGGCGGGTTCCTGCGTCTAGCTAACCGTTTAGGTATCAAGATCCATGTTTGAAGATAATAACCAGAAACGTCCTCTCTACATTCCCTACGCCGGTCCCGCCCTGCTGGAGACCCCGCTGCTCAACAAGGGGAGCGCCTTCACCAGCGAAGAGCGCAGCAACTTCAACCTCGAGGGGCTGTTGCCCCAGAATATCGAGACCATCGAGGAGCAGGCCGAGCGTGCCTATCGCCAGTTCATGGCGTTTGGCAACGACATGGACAAGCACATCTACCTGCGCAACATCCAGGACACCAACGAGACGCTGTTCTACCGGCTGCTGCACAACCACCTGACCGAGATGCTGCCCATCATCTACACCCCGACCGTCGGCAAGGCGTGCGAGGAGTTCTCCAACATCTATCGCCGCGCCCGTGGCCTCTTCATCTCCTATCCGGACAAGGAGAGGATCGATGACATGCTGCAAAACGCCACCAAGCAGAACGTCAAGGTGATCGTGGTGACCGATGGCGAGCGGATCCTGGGTCTGGGTGACCAGGGCATCGGTGGCATGGGCATTCCCATCGGCAAGCTGTCGCTCTACACCGCCTGTGGCGGCATCTCGCCCGCCTACTGCCTGCCGGTGGTGCTGGATGTGGGCACCAACAACCAGCAGTTGCTGAACGACCCCTTCTACATGGGCTGGCGCAATCCGCGCATCTCCGGTGAAGAGTATGCCGAGTTCGTCGATGCCTTCATTCAGGCGGTCAAGCGCCGCTGGCCGGATATCCTGCTGCAGTTCGAGGACTTCGCCCAGAACAACGCCATGCCGCTGCTCAACCGCTACAAGAACGAGCTCTGCTGCTTCAACGACGACATTCAGGGTACTGCTGCGGTGACCCTCGGCAGCCTGATCGCCGCCTGCAAGGCCTCCGGCGCCAAGCTCTCCGAGAAGCGGGTTGCCTTCCTCGGCGCGGGCAGCGCCGGTTGCGGCATCGCCGAGCAGATCGTTGCGCAGATGAAGGCCGAGGGGCTGACCGATGCCCAGGCACGCAGCCGGGTCTTTATGGTGGACAGATTCGGTCTTATCACCGACAAGATCCCCAACCAGCTCGACTTCCAGCGCCGCCTCTCCCAGCCGGTGGAGCGCATTGCCGATTGGCCGGTGGGTGACAACATCTCCCTGCTGGAGGTAATGGAACATGGGCGCCCGGACATTCTGATCGGGGTCTCCGGCCAGCCGGGGCTGTTCACCGAAGAGGTGGTCAAGACCATGCACAAGCACTGTGCCCGTCCCATCATCTTCCCGCTCTCCAACCCCACCTCCCGGGTCGAGGCGACGCCTGCAGATCTCATCCGCTGGACCGACGGTCAGGCGCTGGTGGCAACCGGCAGCCCGTTTGCTCCGGTGGAGTACAAGGGCAAGCGCTACGTCATCGCCCAGTGCAACAACTCCTTCATCTTCCCGGGGATCGGCCTTGGCGTCATCGCCTCCGGCGCCACCCGGGTGACCGACGCCATGCTGATGTCGGCCAGCCGTGCGCTGGCGGAGTGCTCGCCGCTGGTGAAAGGGGAGGAGGGCTCCCTGCTGCCGGATCTGGCGGATATCCATCAGGTCTCCCGCTACATCGCCAAGATGGTGGCCAAGACCGCCATGCTGCAGGGCAAGGCGGTGCAGACCCCGGACGAGGTGATCGATCAGGCCATCGAAGCGAACTTCTGGCATCCGGAGTATCGTCGCTACCGCCGCACCTCCTTCTGATACAGCTCAGCGCTAAAAGCCATAAAAACAAAGGGATGCCTGGGCATCCCTTTTTGCATCCGGTGAGTTATTGCGATAGTGAGCGATCGAACTGAATGATTGCTTCCATGACCTCATCTGGTGCTTCATACCAAGGGAAATGGCCTGCATTGGGGATGGTTACCTGTCGAACGTTATCCCCTTGATAGCGGGGATCCTGCCACTGCTGCTGAGCGACTACTCGATCATCACCACCGGAAATAATAAGCACCGGGATAGTCGCTGGCCACCAGCGGGCCTCGTACGTTTCATCAAAGTGGTCTGCCGACCAGCCCATGGCCGCAAGGTTGAAGGGGAGGCTCGCCAGCATGGTCCGCCCCATGGCCAATGTGTGCGTCGAAAAGTTCCAGGGAGCACTTGCCATGACGAGCGCCCTGAGGGTCGCGATATTTGGTTCGCGGGAAAAAGCTTGCGCGGCAGTCTCGCTCTCGGGCAAGGGGTGCTGTTCACACATGCTTGCAAAGTCGGCCTGCCAGCGAGCAGAGGGGGCCGAGCTTATCAACACCAGCCCAGCCAGCCGCGTAGCCAGTTCAGATACCGAGAGCAGATACATGCCACCGGTTGAATGACCAATGAAAACGGGGTTGGGAAGTGCATCGGCTGCTTCTATGAGTACATCCGGCCAGCGCTCGTACGCAGTCGCATGATCGATCATGTCGGTATTGCTGCCATCGCCGGGCAGATCAATTAGCCAGACTGTGCCGTTGACCGTCAGCTGCTCTGCCAGCATTTGCAGGCTTTCCGAGCCGAGCCCCGGACCACCTGGAAGCAGCAGCCAGTTGTATTTGCCTGCCGAGCGCGAGACGCATCTCATGCGAATGCGGGAGGGGGTATAACGCACGTCATGCATTGTGTATTTATCTATGACTTGAACCGGTCGGGGAGTGCAGACTTTATGCTGGCAAGGCAACGACGGCAAGCTGGTTTGAGTGGTGTGGAAGCGAAGGGTAAATGACAAGGGGGATGCCCAGACATCCCCCTTGATTCAGGTAATACAGCGTTCGCTACGCAAACAGAACTTGGTTACTTGGTTACTTGCTGGACGCCGGTGACGCGTACTTCGACGCGGCGATCCGGGGCAAGACAGGCGATCAACTTGGCCTTGGCCTTGATGCCGTCGCACTGGGTGCCGGTAACCGGGTTAGCCTCGCCACGACCCTCGATGGAGACCTTGCCAGCCGGCAGACCCTTGCCCACCAGGAAGTCGGCCACGGTGCGGGCACGGGCTTCGGAGAGCTTCAGGTTGTAGGCATCGGAGCCGATGCGGTCGGTATAACCGACCACCACGGCGCTGCCATCTTTCGGCTGCACGTCGACGATCTGTTGATACAGGGTATTGAGCGCTGCGACACCTTCTGGCTTGAGGCTGGATTTGCCAAAGGCAAACAGCACGTCAGAGCTCAGGGCAAAGTTCTTGTCGACGACTACGGGCTCGGGAACGGGCTCGGGGGCTGGAGCGGCAACCGGTGCGACATAGGATGTCCGGTTGGGGTGCAGCACCAGCTCCAGGGTGGCAACGCTCATGTCGCTCTCCCAGGTTTTCTGCTCGTCACCCAGATTCCACAGGTAGCGGTAGCGAGCCTGCACATCGATGAGGTCGGAGAGCTTGGCTGTCAGCCCCAGGCCTGCCAGCGGCGCAGTGCCGTTGGCGTCGTTGCCGTTACCGTTGACGTGGTTGAAGTAGGCACCACCTTCAGCGAATACGGAGAAGATATCGCCCAGCGGCAGGCGAGCGATACCGGATAAAGTGCCCCCCTGAGTCTTGAAGTCGGTACCGTCTACGCCAGCTTTGCCAGCGTAGAGATAGCCCAGCTCGGCGGCGAAGTTCTGGTTGAAGTTGTAGCCACCGAACAGGTTCAGCGCGGTGGCATCCTTGTCGGCATCTTTGCCGAAATCATCGAGATTGTGGGCATAGGCCCAGCCTGCGCCCATACCGCCGTACCAGTCATCGGCGGCCTGTGCCGTGGTGGCTGCGGCGGCGAGCGCCAGCGCGATCAGAGTTGGTGCCATGTTGATTTTCATCGAATTATCCTCGTTGCATCAGCCCTTGCGGGCATTCGAAACAGTCGTTCTTATTAGCTGCGAAAAATTCGCCAGCAAAGTGGATAGCGGATGGCTTCGGGACACTCATGAGGCATTGGCATCATGGACAACAGACCGGAAGGGAAGCGTTATCTCGCGCTTATCCAATCCCTTACAGGCGCAACTACTGTATGCCTTTGACTCTGAGCAGGCAAGTTCACGGGAAAAGGTGACAGGATTGTCAGAATCAGACGGGGAAGTATGGAGCGGGGGAAAATGACAGGGGATAAACAAAAGGGGGAGCCTTGGCTCCCCCTTTCCGCACACAAGAGTCAGATTACTTCTGAACTTCTTGTACGCCAGATACGCGAACTTCTACGCGACGGTCCGGAGCCAGGCAGGAGATCAGCTGAGCTTTAGCTTTCACGCCGTTGCACTTGGTGCCGGTAACCGGGTTGGCTTCGCCACGACCTTCGATGGCAACTTTGCTGGCAGCCATACCTTTGCTGACCAAGAAGTTGGCAACGGTGCGGGCACGCGCTTCAGACAGCTTCTGGTTGTAAGCGTCGGAACCGATACGGTCGGTGTAACCAACAACAACAGCGTTGCCATCTTTCGGCTGGAACTCAACGATCTGCTGGTACAGAGCGTTCAGGGCAGCAACACCTTCCGGCTTCAGGCTGTCTTTGCCGAAGGCGAACAGGACGTCGGAGTTCAGAGCGAAGTTTTTCTCAACGATCTGCGGAGCAACCGGAGCCGGAGCTTCTTCAACAACCGGAGCCGGAGCCGGAGCTACGTAGGAAGAACGGAACGGGTGGTATACGGCTTCCAGGGTAGCAACGCTCTGGTTGGACTTGTAACGGTCACCGTTGTCAGCGTGCAGGTCAGCCACGTCCCACATGTAGCGGTAGCGAGCTTGCAGATCCAGAGCGTCGCTAACCTTGTAGGTCACGCCCAGGCCAGCCAGCGGGGAAACCTTGGTGTCGCTTACGCCCAGACCATCGGTGTGAGCCCAGTAGGCGCCGCCTTCAGCAAAGGCAGAGAAGTCGCCGCCCAGCGGCAGACGAGCGATACCGGACAGAGTGGCACCCTGGTTCTCGTAACGGTTGCCGTCAGTGTTGCCACGACCAGCGTACTGGTAGCCGAACTCGGTACCGAAGTTTTCGGTGAAGTTGTAACCTACGAAGGCGTTGGCAGCAGCAGCATCTTCTTCACCAACGTTGGTGCTTTCGATCTTGTTCAGACCGTTGAAGTGAGCAGCACCAACACCGGCACCGAAGTAGATGTCGTCAGCGGCGTGAGCAGCGGTGGCACCCAGAGCAGCCATGGTGATGGCAATCAGGGAAGGAGCCATTTTCATCATAAAAAAATCCTCGTTGAGATCGCACGTTGTTCACATGCTTCGCACTATTGAATTTATGTAAGCTGCAGGCTCCGCCGTACTGCTGGCGTCGAGTCTGGCAGTGACCCGGTGTCGGGTCGCACACTCTCCTGGTGTGTCAGATGCGCTGGCAGGGCACGCTGAACGTGAAAAACCGCAGCCAGGCAACGATGTCATTCCGATGACGAGGCGCACTCTATGCCGATTTTGAAACATGATCAAGCTCACAAATGAACCTGATGGCAAATTGTGTCGTGTCGATAACTGGCTGTTTATCCAGATTAATTAGTGATCCAGATAGGCCCTGTGCAGGCGCTTTTCGAGCTTCATATAGGCCTGAACCCAGTCTGGCTGCGGGTTGGCCGGATTCGCTCTGGCAGCAAAGACGGCGAGATAATCCTGCTCGGTCGCGTTTTGCAGCAACGGAGTGAGACTGGTCAGAAAATGGCGGGCCAGATAGGGATCCAGTGGCCAGATATTGAGGATGGCGCGGGCGACCGGCTGGATGGCTGCCGGGCAGACAAAGTGCAGGTGGCCCGCTTCCAGCCATGTGGCCATGTCAGCCAATTCTGATTCCGGCACTACACCTTTATCTCCCGGCGTGGCGGCCAGCATCATCTCCTGACCATTACCGGTGAGCAGCAGACCATTTTGCTGCAACACGCCGTCATGAGTGCGCAGTTGAAGAGTCGATTCATCCTGCTCCAGAAAGAGTGAACATTTCTCTGACAGGGTTGTCAGAATGGTGCCGCTCTGATCGCTCAGTGAGGCGGGAAGCCAGAATGCTTCGGCGCGATATTGCGCTCCCTGCTGGAGCTGCAGTTGCAATTCTATGTCGCTGGAAACCGTGTGCAGGCGAGAGATAATGCCGGGAAACGCCATACTTATTCCTCTTAATGGATAGCCGGCGAATTATACGGTTTATTGGGATGGCAACAATAAAGGTTTCTTTTCGAGACTGTTTACCTGAGGCGGCTGAGCGATTACCATCCCCCCTTGAAGGCAAGGGTTGTCGCCGAAAGGCGCTCATAAAGATAGAGGCTCGACCATAACGAGTCCGTACAAAACTGATACACTTGACTACGAGTCGTCGCGAAAAATAAAAGGCGGATTAAATCCGCCAAACGGAGTATGGAACAATATGAATTCAAATATCGTCACTGTTGGCAAGAAGATCCGTCAGATCCGTGAAGCGGTTGGTTTGAGCCGTCCGAAGTTTGCTGATTTGCTGGGTGTTCCCCCCACAACCCTGAAGAACTACGAACTGGGTTATCGTGAAGTCGGTGGTGCCTTCCTGGTTGCCCTGGCTCATCACCCGGAACTGCACAAGTTCACTCTCTGGCTGCTGGCTGACAAAAAAGTCGCCGAAATCGGCCAGATTGGTCCGGACGATCTCGCCAAGGCGTAATCGTCACTGTGACAGATAGGAAATGCCGCCTTCGGGCGGTATTTTTTTGGGTCGCTGATCGATATTTTGATTTAACACGCTTTGAATTATCCATGCAGGCCAACGAGAATAAGCGGCCCCGAAAAGTGGGCCCCTTGGTGGTATCTGGCCACCCGAACACTATTACATTCAGGATGATATGAGCAATCGGTATGGAGTATGGGTATGAGCAGTAACGAGTTGGATAAACGCTATGGCCTGATGACTGCCATTGCGATGGTGGTCGGCGTGGTGATCGGCTCCGGTGTCTTCTTCAAGGCCGATGATGTACTGCGTCTGACTGGCGGTAATCTGGCCATTGCGCTGCTGGCATGGGCGCTGGGGGCATTTTCGATGATCTTCGGCGCGCTGGTGTTTGCCGAGTTTGCCCAGAGGATCGAAAAGTCCAACGGTATCGTCGATTATGCCGAAGCGGCATACGGCAAAATGTTTGGTTATCTGGTGGGGTGGTTTAAAGGCGTACTCTATTACGCCCCTCTTTCCGCCATCCTTGCCTGGGTCGCCGCTCTGTACACCATGATCTTGCTCGGCAGTGATAATCCGACCAACTCTGGTGCGACCTGGATACTGGCGGCTGTCTATATGACGGTCACCTATCTGATCAACTTCTATACCCCGGTCCTGGCGGGCAAGCTGCAAGTGGGTTCTACCCTGATCAAGTTGATCCCGCTGATCCTGGTTGCCATTGTGGGCACCATTTCAGGCTTGCTCAATGGTGTCACCGTGACCAACTTTGTGCAGGCAATGGATGGGATAGGAAGCACCGGAGGCACTCTGGCTACGGCCGTGGTTGCCACCGCCTTCGCTTATGAGGGGTGGATTGCCGCCGTGACCATCAACAGCGAAATTCGCGATTCCAAGAAGAATCTGCCCAGAGCGCTGGTGATTGGCACCCTGATAGTCTTTGTGGTCTACGTCACCTATTTCCTGGGGATCGCCAGCGTCTTGCCGACGGACGAGATAGTGGCGCAAGGGGATAACGCGGTAAATCTCGCGACAACCAGCCTGTTTGGCGGGACTGCCTCGACTATTTTGACCGTGTTCGTGATTATCTCCTGCCTCGGAACCCTCAATGGTCTGGTGTTGGCGACCATGCGTATTCCCTACTCGCTGGCGATCCGCAATCAGGGGCCAGCTCCCAAGTGGATGAGCCGTATCGAACCGCATCACCACATGCCAATCAACTCGGCCCTCGCGGCAGCGTTGTTGTCGGTGATCTACTCAGTGCTGTGGTACTGCAGCATCAACGAGACATTCGGTCGTTACATCGCCCTGGACGAGATGCCGATCGTGCTGATTTATGGCCTCTATCTGTTCCTCTATGTCTGGTACATGCGCACCTTTAGCGAGTTGGGCTGGATAAAGCGGTTTGTGATCCCGACCTGCGCCACCTTGGGCGCGCTCATCATTCTGTATGGCGGTATCACCAATCCCAGTCTGGGGCTCTATCTGCTGGTCTCTGTGGGGGTGATTCTGCTCGGGTTGCTCTTCTACCGTAAGGAGTGACCGGGTAAGGAAGTTGAAAAAAAAGCGCCGAATGGCGCTTTTTTTCATTTGTAAACCGCAGCACGTCGACAACTAATTGCCCAGCACCCCGAGCCGGCCCAGTTCATCCTTGAGCTGGTCGAGGTTGCGCTCGACGCAGGCCTCTCCCTCCTCGATGGCATCGCTGGCGCGATGAAAGTCCATGATGGAGAAACTGCCAAGACGCGGACAGAGCTGGATTTCCGGGGGATCCCCTGCCATCCGCGCCCGGGTGATCCGCTCCTGCATGATGTTGATTGAGCCGCTCATCACGCTCCACATGCCGGGCGTGGCCGGTGTCGCTTCGCCGCGATTGAGCCACTGGCTGAGCAGGCCGCCGCCGGATTGATCCGGCTCGTCGGTCCAGGGTTGGTGCATGTCGGTGTTGAGGTTGATGGCGATCACCACCTCGGCCCCCATGGCGCGCGCCAGCGAGATGGGCACCGGATTGACCACGGCACCATCCACCAGCCAGCGGTCGTTGACCCGGGTCGGGGTGAGGATCCCCGGCATGCCGCAGGAGGCGCGCACCGACTGGCGCAGCGGCCCCCGTTGCAGCCAGATCTCGCGGCCGGTATCGAGTTCGGTCGCCACGCAGGCGAAGGGGATGGGCAGGCTCTCGAGCTCGGGATCCCCGAGATGGTTGGCGGCAATGCCAAACACCTTTTCGCCGCGAAACAGGCCGCCGGAGAGGGCAGGGTCGAGCAGGCTCACCACCTGCAGGCGGGTAAAGCCGCGCACCCAGCTCTCCAGTCTGTCCAGCTCGCCAGCGGCATAGGCGGCGCCGACAAAACTGCCGATGGAGCAGCCGGCGATGAGATCGGGCTTGATGCCGAGTCGTTCAAGAGCGCGGATGACGCCGATATGGGCCCATCCTCTGGCGGCGCCGCTCCCCAGAGCGAGCCCTACGCGGGGTTTTCGTGGCACGAAGTGACTCCTGAAAAGTGTGGAGGGCTCAGCTTACTCTGTGAGCTGGGCCTCGTCACCCTGCCATCTTTCCGAGCGGTTGCGGCCATTGCCTTTGGCCTGATAGAGGGCGACATCGGCGCGGCGGATCGCCTCGTGCAGCGGGATGGAGTCTGCATGGGGGTGGTAACCGAGACTGATGGTGACGGCCAGCTCTGGCACTATGGCGTGCCAGTCATAACCCTCGACCGCGCTGCGGATCTGCTCGGCCAGCGCGGCGAGACGAGCGTCGTCACAGCGGGCGACCAGCAGCAAAAACTCCTCGCCACCCCAGCGGATCAGGCAATCCGATGGGCTGAGTTGCTGCTGGCAGATCTGCACCAGCCGGATCAGCACGATATCACCCACTCCGTGGCCGAAGCGGTCGTTGACCCGTTTGAAGTGATCCGCATCGAACAGGATCACCCCGACAGGCATCTGTTTTGCCAGCTGGCCACTCTGCTCTTGCTGGGTCAGATAGTGCCGATTGAAGGCGCCGGTGAGCGCATCGTGGCAGGAGAGGTAGTTGAGCTGCAGGTTGAGACGGCGAGATCTCAGGCTGGAAAGGGCCGCCAGCAACATGAAGGCGATGGCGAGCAGGGTTGGAGCCGATTGGCAGATCAGCGCAACGAGCAGCTCAAACAGGGGGATGCGATGCACCAGCCGCAGCGGTGTATCGCTCAGCGCCTGGGTAAGTTGAAAGCCCCCCTGATTCCAGCGGTAGTGATCGTCCGGTGCCAGATGCTGCTGGGGATGGGGATCCGAGTTGCTGCAGGCCAGCACCTGATCGTACTGATTGATGAGCAGGTAACCACCGAGCTTTGGAGTGAGCGCCTGCAACTGCTGGTGCAGCCGCGAGAGCAGCACATCCATGCTGATGACCCCCACCAGTGTCGAGCCTTTGTAGAGGGGTTGCGACATGGTGATCATGGTGCCAAGGCCGGCAAAGTCCTCATAGGGGCGCGAGAGAATGGTGGTGCGGCCGGGATTGGGGGTCGCCTGCGCATCCTGCCAGTAGGACTTCTCATAGATGGCATTGGTAAAACGGTACTGGCTGGAGGGGCGCCAGGGGTAGAGGTAGACAAAGTTGTCTGCGCCGGTGAAGTAGACCCAGGCGATCTCCTTGCCGAGGCGCTGGCTGGCGGTGGAGAGCAGTGGCGAGAGACTCAGGGCCAGATGAATGCGAGCTTCCCGCTCGCTGCCACGGGGGGGCAGAGGCCCCAGTCCGGTCAGGTTGCCGACCAGCCCTGCGGGCAGGTCGGCTGGCGGGCGATCGAGTGCAAGCCCTCCCGAGTTCTCCTCGATGTGGCGATAGAGCTGGCGGGTCAGTACCGACTGGGGATCGCTGCGCAGTCGCTCTTCGGCCTGACCGCGCATCGCCTCGAGGAAGATCTCGGTCTGCTTGAACTGATCGCGCAGGCGAATGGCGCTGTTGGCCGTATCGCTAAGATAGAGATCCTCTATCTGTTTCAGACTTTGCCGCAGGGTCAGACCAACCAGCAGAATGACGGAGGCAAACAGCAGCCAGGTCAGGCGTGAGAGGAAACGTCGGTCAGACACATTTGGCATAGGCGATTTGGCTATATTGCGAAGAAAACTGTCGCTAGTGTATGCGACTCTGCTAAAAAAGGGATCGAAAAGGCTTGATTGCAGTGATCTTGCGCCACTCCTGTTACGTTTTGTCACATTTATACATAGTCACGGCATAGTCTGGGGCTAAAATGGCCCCCAATCAGATTTCCCTCTCTCAACTCTTCATGGATTGCTCGATGAAAATGCGTATCTGGCTGGGCCTCGGCCTGCTCTCTCTGGTGGCTGCCATCTGGTGGGCGGTGGGTCACTTTCAACCGGCAGCCAAGGCCCCGACCCGCGAGATCAATATTCGCACCCAGACCGTCAAGCAGAGTCTGGCCGAGCCGACCCTCAAGCTGGTGGGCAAGCTGGAGGCCAACCGCTCCGTCGTTATCAGTCCCGAGGTGACCGGCCGCATCGTCAATATCGCCGTGAAGTCCGGGCAGGGTGTCGCCAAAGGGGAGACCCTGATCGCCCTCGACAATGGCAAGCAGCGCGCCGAGCTGGCCGAGCAGAGTGCCAGCCTGCGCGATGAGCACCGCAAGCTTAACGAGATGCGCAAGCTGGTCGCCCGTGGCGCCGTCACCCAGTCGGTGCTGGAGGGGCAGGAGGCCACCGTCGATCAGGTGCAGGCGCGCGTCGATGCCGCCCGCTACGAGCTCTCCCTGCGTAACTTGCAAGCACCGTTTGCCGGTACTGTCAGCCTGATTGATCTGAGCGAAGGGGCGCTGGTCAATAGCGGCGATACCCTGCTGCACCTCGACGATATCGACACCCTGCGCCTCGATCTGGCTGTGCCGGAGCGCTACCTCGCCCTGCTGCGCCCCGGTATGGCGGTAACGGCGACCAGCGCTGCCTGGCCGGATCAGCACTTCAACGGCACCCTCACCACCCTCGACAGCCGCATCTCCAACGAGACCCAGAACATCAAGGCGCGGGTCGAGCTGCCCAACCACAACGGCCAGCTGCGCCCGGGCATGCTGCTCAACGTCGAGCTCTCGCTCCCCTCCCGCCAGCTCACCCTTATTCCTGCCCAGTCGGTGGAGTATGCCGGCGAGCAGCGCTTCGTCTATCGCCTCGAGGCCGATGGCCGGGTCAAGCGGGTGCCGGTGGTGCTCGGCGAGACCGAGGGGGAGACCGTCTGGGTCACCGAAGGGCTCAAGGTTGGCGATCGCATCGTGGTCGAGGGGCTGGTCAACCTGCGTGATGGCGCCAAGGTCCACGATCTGGCGGAGGTAAACGGCTGATGTGGCTCTCCGATATCTCAGTGCGCCGCCCGCTGGTGGCGGTGGTGCTCAGCGCTCTGCTCACCGTGTTCGGTCTGGTCGCCTTCAGCAAGTTGACGGTGCGGGAGATGCCCGATGTGCAGACCCCGTCGGTTACCATCACCACCACCTATGAGGGGGCAGCGCCGGCGGTGATGGAGAGCCAGGTCACCAAACCCATCGAGGATCAGCTCTCCGGCATCAGCGGCATCAAAAACATCAACTCGGTGACCCGCAAGGGGCGCTCGATGATCACGGTGGAGTTCAAGCTCGGCTGGAACATGGTGGAGGGGGTCTCCGATGTGCGCGATGCCCTGACCCGTGCCAAGAGCAAGCTGCCGGAGGATGCCGACGATCCGCTGGTGACCAAGGATAGCGGCAGTGGCGATGTGGCGGTCTGGCTCAACTTCAGCAGCAGCCAGATGGATCGCACCGCCATGACCGATTACGCCAACCGGGTGCTGGTCGACCCCCTGAGTCTGGTGGACGGGGTGAGCGAAGTGGAGCTCTCCGGCGATCTCACCCAGGTGATGTATGTGCGGTTGCGCCCGGCTGATATGGCGGCGCGCGGTGTGACGGTGGCGGATGTGCAGGATGCCCTCAAGCGCGAGAACATCGAGCTGCCGGGCGGCGAGATCCGCAACAACTCCATGACCATGTCGGTGCAGATTGCCCGGCTCTACCACACGGCTGAAGATTTCCAGCAGTTGCAGGTGCGCACCGCCGCCAACGGCCAGAGCGTCTATCTCTCCGACATCGCCGATGTGGAGGTGGGCGCCAAGAACGAAGACAGCGCCTACCAGCGCAACGGCCGCGAGAGTCTGGGGATCGGTATCGTCGCCCAGTCCACCGCCAACCCGCTGGCGGTGGCGCAGGGGGTGGAGAAGAAGCTGGTGGAGATGCAGCGCTTCCTGCCGGAGGGGGCCAAGCTGGAGGTTGATTACGACTCCACCATCTTTATCAAGCAGGCCATCGACGAGGTATATGAAACCCTGGCCATCTGCGCCGTGCTGGTCGTGGCGGTGCTCTATCTGTTCCTCGGTCAGGGGCGCACCACCCTTATTCCGGCCATCACGGTGCCCGTGTCGCTTATCTCTGCCTTTATCGGCGCCTGGTATCTCGGTTTTTCCATCAACCTCATCACCCTGCTGGCCCTTATTCTCGCCATCGGTCTGGTGGTGGATGACGCCATCGTGGTGGTGGAGAACATTCACCACCATCTGCAGCGGGGTGAGCCCCCCCTGCTGGCGGCCTGGCACGGCACCCGCGAGGTGGGCTTTGCAGTCATCGCCACCACTGCGGTGCTGGTGATGGTCTTTATCCCCATCGCCTTTATGGATGGTATGGTGGGCCGGCTCTTTACCGAGTTTGCGATATTGCTTTCGCTGGCGGTGCTCTGCTCCTCGCTGGTGGCGCTGACCCTCACGCCGGCCATGGGCTCCTGGCTGATGCGCCCGCTCGACAAGCCGAACCGGCTGACGGCGGCCCTCGATCGCGGCCTTGGCTGGGTGGAGGGGCACTATCGCCGCCTGTTGCAGGGGCTGCTGCGCCGCTCGCGCTGGATGCCGCTGGCGCTGCTGCTTTGTCTCGCCGGTATCGGCGCCCTCTTTACCCAGCTGCCGAGCAGCCTCACCCCGACCGAGGATCGCGGCGTGGTCTTCGTCTTCGTCAAGGGGGCGGAGGGGACCAGCATCGAGCGGATGAAGCGCAACATGCAGCAGGTGGAGTCCGCCATCATGCCGATGCTGGGCAAGGGGGTGGTCAAGGCGATGAGCTTCAGTACCCCCGCCTTTGGCCGTGGCGGTGATCAGACCGGCATGGTGATCATCCAGCTCACCGACTGGGCCGAGCGCGACATCACCGCCACCCAGTTCTCCCGCTCGCTGGGTGCCAAGCTCGCCGGTATTCCCGACGTGATGATCCGCACCTTCCAGCTGGGCTTCCGGGGCGGCTCCACCGCCGCGGTGCAGTTCGTGCTGCAGGGCAACGACTATGCCGAGCTCTACCAGCAGGGGCTGGAGCTGCAAAAAGCGGCGCAGGCGAGCGGCCTGATGATAAGCCCGGATCTCGACTACGCCGAGAAGACCCCGGAGCTGCAGGTGACCGTCTCGCGCGACAGCGCCAGCCAGCTCGGCATTCCGGTCTCCACCGTCGCCAGCACTCTGCAGGCGATGCTGGGCGGGGTGAGCAAGACCACCTATGTGGACAGGGGCGAGGAGTATGACGTCTACCTGCGCGCCAACCAGAAGGAGTTCAACGGCATCTCCGATCTCGGCCGCATCTACCTGAAGGCGGCCAATGGCGAGATGGTGAGCCTCTCGACGCTGGCGACGGTGAAGCAGGTGGCGACCGCCAACCGCCTCAACCACTACCAGCGCCAGAAGGCGGTGACCTTGACCGCCGATGTGGCACCGGATCACACCCTGGGCGAGGCGCTCGACTTCCTCGATGGCTGGGCCAACGAGCATCTGCCGAGCGGCATGACGGTCGATTACGCCGGTGACTCCAAGGATTACCGCGACAATCAGGGGGAGATGGCGATGGTGTTTGGTCTCGCCCTGCTGGTGGTCTATCTGGTGCTGGTGGCCCAGTTCGAGAGCACCCTCACCCCGACCGTGGTGATGATGACGGTGCCGCTCGGCATCTTCGGCGGTCTGCTTGGCCTCTGGCTGACGGGGCAGGAGATGAGCATCTACAGCCAGATCGGGATGATCATGCTGATCGGCATGGTGACCAAGAACGGCATCCTGATCGTCGAGTTCATCAACCAGCTGCGCCAGCGCGGGGAAGGGTTCGAGGAGGCGATCATCGCAGGCTCGGTGCGCCGTCTGCGCCCAATCCTGATGACCTCGCTCACCGCCATTATCGGTGCGGTGCCGCTGATGCTCTCCATGGGGGCGGGCTACGAGAGCCGGATGGCGGTGGGTACCGTGGTCTTCTTCGGTCTGTCGCTGGCGACCCTGGTTACCCTGCTGGTGGTGCCCGCCACCTACCACCTGATTGCCCGCCATGCCGGTATGACCGGGCAGCGTGATCAGCTGGTGGACGAGGCGCTGGCCGCCAAATTGACAGCCAAAGGGGAGGGGGACGAACAGACCTCGGCCCACTGACGGCTGCCGTCAGGGTGAGTTTTGCCAACAAGGGCGCCTGCGGGCGCCCTTGCTTTTGGCCCGTTTGCTGGCAAGTGGTTGCCGGAATAGATGGCCAGCCCTTATCCCGTGCGAACTCTGGGGGCAAAAAGCCATCGCCCCCCTTGACCGCAACCGGTATAATGCGCGACCCGAATTGTTCCAGGTGGTTAAAATGCAGCCGGTTACCAACCTTTTCTCCTATCCCCGCTATTGGGCCGAGTGCTACGGCACGGCGCCCTTCCTGCCCATGTCCCGCAAAGAGATGGACAAGCTGGGTTGGGACAGCTGCGACGTCATTCTGGTGACGGGGGATGCCTACGTGGATCACCCGAGCTTCGGCATGGCGGTCATCGGCCGCATGCTGGAGGCGCAGGGCTTTCGGGTCGGCATCATCGCCCAGCCGGACTGGTCATCGAAGGATGACTTTATGCGTCTGGGCAAACCGAACCTCTTCTTCGGGGTGACTGCGGGCAACATGGACTCCATGATCAACCGCTACACCTCCGACAAAAAGTTGCGCCACGATGACGCCTACACTCCGGGAGATGTGGGCGGCAAGCGGCCGGATCGCGCCACTCTGGTCTATACCCAGCGCTGCAAGGAGGCCTTCAAGGAGGTCCCCGTCGTTATCGGCGGCATCGAGGCTTCCTTACGCCGCATCGCCCACTACGACTACTGGTCCGAGACCATCCGCCGTTCCATCCTGCTCGATGCCAAGGCCGATATCCTCATCTACGGCAACGCCGAGCGGCCGCTGGTGGAAGTGGCTCACCGTATCGCGGCGGGGGAGACCATCGACACCATGCAGGATATTCGCGGCACCGCCGTTATCCGCAAGGAGCCGCTGCCGGGCTGGAAAGGGGTGGATTCGAGCAAGCTAGACCAGATTGGCCGCATCGATCCCATCCCCAACCCCTATATGGAAGGGGCGCCCTGTGCGGATGACGCCAGCGAAGCGGCACCGGCCGCGCAGGAGGCCAAACCCGTGCTGGTGCAGCCGGCCAAGCCCAAGCCGTGGGAGCTGACCTACGTGAAGCTGCCCGCCTATGAGCGGGTCAAAGAGGACAAGGTGCTCTACGCCCACGCCTCGCGCATTCTGCACCACGAGACCAACCCCGGCTGTGCCCGCGCGCTGGCGCAAGCCCACGGCGATCGCATCGTCTGGGTCAACCCGCCCGCCTTCCCGCTCGAAACCGAGGAGATGGATGGCGTCTTCGGCCTGCCCTACCAGCGGGTGCCGCATCCCGCCTATGGCAAGGAGAAGATCCCCGCCTTCGACATGATCAAGACCTCGGTCAACATCATGCGCGGCTGTTTTGGCGGCTGCTCCTTCTGCTCCATCACCGAGCACGAAGGGCGCATCATCCAGAGCCGCTCGGAAGAGTCGATCCTCAAAGAAATCGAAGATATCCGCGACAAGGTGCCGGGCTTTACCGGCGTCATCTCGGATCTCGGCGGCCCCACCGCCAACATGTACAAGCTGCGCTGCAAGAGCCCCAAAGCCGAGCAGACCTGCCGTCGCGCCTCCTGTGTCTGGCCCACCATCTGCCCGCACATGGACACCGACCACAGCCCGACCATCAACCTCTATCGCAAGGCGCGCGACCTCAAGGGGATCAAGAAGATCCTGATCGCCTCCGGCGTGCGTTACGACATCGCGGTGGAAGATCCCCGCTATATCAAGGAGCTGGCCAAGTACCACGTCGGCGGCTACCTCAAGATCGCGCCGGAACACACCGAGGAGGGGCCGCTCTCCAAGATGATGAAGCCGGGCATGGGCAGCTACTACCAGTTCAAGGAGCTGTTCGACAAATATTCGAAAGAGGCGGGCAAGCAGCAGTACCTGATCCCCTACTTCATCTCCGCCCACCCGGGCACCACAGATGAAGACATGGTCAATCTGGCGCTCTGGGTCAAAGAGAACCGCTTCAAGCTCGATCAGGTGCAGAACTTCTACCCGTCGCCGCTCGCCAACGCCACCACCATGTATTACACGGAGAAAAACCCGTTAAACAAGGTGAGCCGCGAAGGGGGCGATGTGTTCGTCGCCAAGGGCGAGCGCCGTCGGCGCCTGCACAAGGCGCTGCTGCGCTATCACGACCCCGCAGGCTGGCCGATGATCCGCGAAGCCCTGCTCGCCATGGGCAAGGGCCACCTGATTGGCAACGGCCCCGGCTGTCTGGTGCCTGCGGAAGGGCGCAACGAACGCGCCGCCAGCGGCAAGGGGATGAAACCGGCCCTGACTCGCCACAGTCCAATGTCTCAACAAAGAGGCGAACATCAGCGCGGCAACGGCGCAGGCAACAAGGCTGCGGGCCAGAGCAACGGCCAGCACGCCAACAGCAGCGCCAACAAGAGCAGCAAGGGCAATGGCAAGCCGCTGGGCTCCGAGCTCAAGCTGGGGAACGGCAAGCCCGCCGGACAAGGCGCAGGCCATAGTGCTGGTAAGAGTGCAGGCAAGAGCAAACCGACCGGCAAACCCGCCCATAAGGGCAAGGCGCCGACCCGTGCCGGTTCTGCCAAACCCGCTACTCAGGGCGGCAAGCCTGCGGCCAAAGGAAATGGTGCCAAGCGACCGGCTCGGTGATATTTGCTGATTAGCAAAGCGATAGAAATAAAAAGGCGACCAGATGGTCGCCTTTTTTATTCATATATATTGAATAGTTCCTATATCCATGGAGTAAGTTCAAACTGTCAAAATATTTCATTTGGTCTTAATCGAGATATGCTTAAGGTGCCAAAAATATTGGCGCTATATATCTTTTAAGGTAGGTGATATTCCGAGAAGTCTACCAACGTCTTCTATTTTTTTCTTTGAGAAATTCCAGGCAAAACTTCCGTCTCGGGTGTTTATCCATTTTCCACCGAGAGCTTTTAACTCTTCTTTTTTGGACTTTGTATCACCACGAACTACAAATGATTTTTCTGTATAATCCTCAAGATAAATTATTGAATCTTGAACGCTAGTTGTGTTTGTCACAGATGGTGGAGAGGCTTTCAAAACAGATTTTGTGGATTCTTTAGCCTCTTTAACAACTGATGCAGTAACCACAGTTCCAACAGATATTCCTCGTGTTACAATGGTTAGGTGACGAGATAGTTTTGTTTTAAGTTCTTCAACGGTTGAATAGCTTTCTTGAATACCTTGATTACGAATGCTCGTTTTAAACTCTTCAAGTTTTTCGAGTTGATAATTATCTATTTTACTTGGTTGAACTGGGGCGTCAGAGTAGTAAAGCATTACAGGCTTTTTCTGTTTCAGAAACCATTTTATTTCTTCAACAGTTCCACTGTTTTCTATTCCAGTTGGTGAGCCTATGCGAGTCCAAAATGCGCCAATTAACATGTCGCAGGATTTAACCACTAACTCATTAATTATACCTTGAGGGCGATCCCCCATACTAGGGGCACTATGTGACTCCCACATTACGGGTAAGAGTACCTTTCCTGTGCTTTCTGAATGAAGAGCATTCCATTCATGTAAACTTTCTGCGATCGCCTGACGTTCATTTGGTACATCAGATGGTGATGCAATTAGTACATTAAAAACTGTTGCTGAATATGGCATTTTTTTCTCATTTAATATGTTTGATGATGGCTCTATTTTTATTTATATTTCAGAGTCAAAGTTATATCGACGTAGCACAATGAAATCTAAATTAGCACACCAGATTACAGGTTTTCCTGTGCTGGTATAATAACAATCACCAATTATTAATGCATGACATCCTTCAAGTTGATCTAATGATTCCTTAACTTTAAAGTAATCTCTAAAAGTTTCAGTGATGTCGGGATTTATCGCAACGCTGAGTCCATCTGTTCGCCGGCCTGCATTTAACCATAATTTACCATCAGGAGTATATCCTGCATCACTAATAAACCCCCAGTAGATGCGTTTTTGGCGATCCAGTGCTTCACTTACATCTTTAAAGTTAACAAATAGTTTATTGGCTCTATCTGGTAATCCGGGAAATCTATTATCAGGGAGAACGACCTTTGTATCAGATAAATATAGCTTGTCAGAACGAACTAATTTATAAAGTATGTTTTTTAACGTTAAATGTGCTGGATAATCTATTCCCCCCGCATTTGTGATTTTTATTGGGGTTCTTTGCTGGCCTGTGGCAATATGAAGGTCAACATCTTTTTGTTTTACATCTATTGAGTAATTATTATCCAAACCTAAGTCGATAATAATTCCACTATCTGGTTCAGCCGCAGGTTGCCCATCTCCGCCATCGCCCTCACCTACAACTTCATAATTTGTTGCCTCTATACATTGGTCAATATGGTGGGCACAAAAGTGAGGTGATTTATTCCCATAGCTGGATTTCCTAAACCAAGCATCACCACCACATGTAGAACACACAAGATTGCGTCTGCGTGTTTGTAGCTCGGCATCGCTTAGTGCAAAGAATTCTGATGCTTTCCAATGTGAGTTATCCAGAGTACATAAAGCGGTATCCATACGTTATTCTCCTCACGAAATTTATTTTTCTTTGTTTTCTAGGCTTCCAATTTCATGCTTAGGAAATACTGCAATAGCGAAAATATGCAGCAGCTCAGGAATTACAGCTTCCAATATGCTCTCTTGACCCGCGCTGGCAGCAACCCATCGCGTTCAACAGGTTCTGAATGGCCATGGTAAGCCAAACGAAACTGCTTAGGCGAGCCTTAAAGTGATGTAACTATCAGAAACGTCTCATTTTTTGACCTCTATCAAACTCTTCTTGCTCTGCGACCTTGCTGCCAACCGGACAGTGATCGGGCGCTGGCTGCTGGCCATCCTGCTGCTATGGCCGGGCACAGGAACCCCTCAAATTGTTTTACTGGTGCAACGTATAACCGATTAGCTGTTGCGCGGGTGGAACAATCAAGGGGCGGTGCGGGCAGGGCAACAGGAGGGGGGAGAGAAAAGCAGGAGGCCCGGTAGAGTTAAAACCCCCGGCTGGCGCGCTTTACATCATGTGGTGCCATTTGGTGCAGGGAGTGGTCGATTTAACGGCAATGGGTGACTAGACTAGGTTGGTCTTCTTATGAGACCCATTAAGCCTGTTTACTGTTAACCATAACCGGAAGGATCCGACATGAAAGCGATGACTGCAGCCCTTTTGCTCCCACTGTTTCCCCTTGCCGTTCAGGCGGGGGCGCCCGTGTGGATCACCATTGGGGCCGATAGCGGGGTTGAACTCAAGCAGGTCAATGCCAAGCTCTCTCCCCTGTTCAGTGCCAGCGGGGCGCCCGTCCAGCTGGCCCAGATTGAGGCAAGCGAGCTTGGCTCCCTCTCGCACCTGATGCACGAAGGGCACCAGCGCTGCGGTGGCTATGTGGTGCACACGACTCTGGCCGATGCGCTGCAGAGCATGGCCCAGCCCCTCAGCCAAAACCTGTTCAGTGCACCGCCGTTGACCCAGGGGGCCAGTGTCAACCGGCTGCTGCCCCATCTGGATCAAGGCAATATCGCCAGCACCATCAGCAAGCTGTCCGGTTGGCGCAACCGCTACTACACCACCCCCACCGGCACGCAATCCGCCGACTGGGTGGCCAGCCAGTGGCAGAGCCTCGGCAGCACCCTGCCATGGGCCAGCGTCAGCCGAGTCAAACATAGCGGCTACCCGCAACAATCGGTGGTGCTGACCCTCAAGGGAAGCCGCTATCCGGACGAGGTGGTGGTACTCGGTGGCCATCTCGATTCCACCGCTGGCTCGGCCCCCAACAGCAAGACGCTGGCCCCCGGCGCCGATGATGACGCTTCCGGCATCTCTACCCTGACCGAGGTGCTGCGGGTCATCGCCGAACAGGGCAGCCAGCCGGAACGCACCCTGCAATTTATCGGCTATGCGGCAGAGGAGGTGGGCTTGCGGGGCTCCAAGGATATCGCCAGCCGCTACAAGGCGGCCAACACCAGGGTATTGGCCGCGCTCCAGCTGGACATGACCAACTACAAGGGCTCGGCGAACGACATCGTCTTTATGACCGACTACACCGACAAGGGGCTGACCGGCTACCTCACCCAGCTGATCGATGCCTACCTGCCGCAAGTCAGCTATGGCTATGACAGCTGTGGCTATGGTTGCTCGGATCACGCCTCCTGGCACAATCAGGGCTACCCCGCCGCCATGCCGTTCGAGTCACGCTTTAGCGAATACAACCCCAGGATCCACACGGCGCAGGATACATTGCAAAACTCGGATCCCTCTGCTGGCCACGCTCTCAAGTTTGCCCAGCTGGCGACCAGCTTTGCCGTTGAAATGGGCAAGATCAACTGAGTCACAGGCCGCAGCGCAAGCCAAAAGGAGGGAAGTCTCGACTTCCTTCCTTTTTTCTATCTTCTGTGCGGGTTTGCCCCGCCATACAAAAAGCCCCGAGGGCTGGCGCTTTCGGGGAAGAGGAAAAACATCGACGGAATGCTCAAAGGTTTGCCGACTATTGGCTGGAAGCCGGGCATCACCTCGCAACCTTTCTTGTTTCTACCCATTACTTGCGAGTGGATCGGGCGAGTGCTGCCCACTCCGACCTTTTGACCCCTGCTGGTAGCCCAACCCTGATTTTTGCGCAGGTGAAACATAAATCCATTAAAGCGTTACATAGGTGAAACGATTGGTTCTTGGCATGGGTAAACCCAAGGGGGAGGGGCGCAGCAAACCATCCCCCCGATCACCGGATAACAGCGGACAAAAGAGGCAAGGGGCGTCGGCCCAAGGCCAGCAAGGATGGGGGCTTGCGCCGATCGGCTGGTTGGCTGAAAAGGGCGGCAAAGCGCGTCCGGCGCAGGCTGGATAACCCCATGAAATATCTGGTTACACTCTTCCCGTCCTATTGATTGAATAGTGATTGAATATCGACGGGCGGGGTGTGAAGATGCGCGCCACTCGCCTCGGCGAGACCTATATAACAAGCGACGGCGGTGAGGCTGGCGGCAGACGCTCCGGCCACCACTGCGGCGAAAACCCGGGCCGGGATGGCCTCATTTTGTGAGTTCAGGTTCCATGAAAAAACTGTTTCTGTTATTGCCCGCTCTGCTGCTGACGGCCTGTGCCGGCAGCATGACCTCTGTTGACAAGACCAGCCCGGAAGGGCGCAAAGTGGTTATTGGTCAGTTCCCGCCCAAGCCGGAGAACAACTGCACCCTCAAGCACAACGAAGAGATGCCAATGAACCTGCTGGAGCGCTACAGCACCGCCGGCATGCTCAACTCCTACATGAACAACAGTCAGGAGAGTCTCAAGGTCGCCGACGCCAAGCAGGCCAACTACGTTCACATCTATCTGCCGGCGCAGAAGATGCTGTTCGGGGTGATCGATCTTAACTACAACGACAAGCCGCGCATCACCTACTACGACTGCCAGTCCCTCAAGGGGCTGTCACGGGGCTGATGCCCGCAGGCCGCCATTGGCTGGCCGGAGAGGCAAGGGATGAATCGACAGGGGCGACCAGCGGGTCGCCCCTGCTGTTTTTGGTACCGCTAATGGAGGCGGCGAGAGGGGAGTGTTACCCTGTCCGCCAGTTTGCATTGCCGGGTTGCCGCAAGAGTCGTTGCCGCAACCCTTCACACGCTTGCCAGATAAAACAAGGAGTTGTCATGCGCATTGCCATGATTGGTCTGGGGGATATCGCCCAAAAAGCCTATCTGCCGCTGCTTGCCAGCGATGAGCGGGTCACCCCGCTGCTCTGCACCCGCAATCCAGCGGTGCTGGAAAAGCTGGCCCGCCAGTATCGGGTCGCCGAGTGCTTTACCGATGTGGCGGCCCTGCTGGCCAGCCGCCCCGATGCCGTGATGATCCACGCCGCCACCGCCGTGCACCGCGAGCTGGCCGAGCAGTGCCTGCGCGCAGGGATCCCCACCTTTGTCGACAAGCCCCTGTGCGACAATCTGGCCGAGGCCGAGGCGCTGGCCAACCTCGCCATCGCGCAAGATTGCGCCCTCTTTACCGGCTTTAACCGCCGCTATCTGCCCGCCATGGCCGAGGCCCGCGCCCGGCCGCTCACCGAGCTGAACTGGCAGAAACACCGCTTCGCCCTGCCGGGCAAGGCGCGGGATTTTATGTTCGACGACTTTATCCATGTGCTCGACAGCCTCTGTTTCTATGGCGGCGTGCCGGGCGGCGACTTTCATGCGGTATTGCGCCCCTGTGCGAAGGACAACAGCCTGTTGGCCGGGGTAAGCGTCAGCTGGCAGAGCGGCGATCGCGCCATCAGCGGCAGTATGAACCGCAGCGCCGGGATCACCGAGGAGCGTATCGATGCCTATGGCGACAACCTCTCCCTGCACCTTGAGAACTGTACCCGCGGCAGCATCGCCCGCGACAAGCAGGCACAGATGCTTGGCCCCAACGACTGGCAGCCGGTGCTGGCCCAGCGCGGCTTTGCCGCCATGCTGGAGCACTGGTATCAGCAGATTGAATCGGGCAAGGCGGATAGCGAGCTGATCGCCACCTACCTGCACGGTCACCGGCTGGCAGAGCAGTTGGTGGTGCTGGCTGACAAGCGGGGATAAGGCTGGCTGGAAGCCTGAGGGATGTGAATACGAGGTGCGCGAAGGTAGCGCACCAAACACAACGGGGGGCCGCAGTTGCGGCCCCCCGTTGTTATGGGATGAGATGCATGGGATCAGATGCACTTCACCGGTTTGGGCAGGCCACCAATCTTGGTCGCCTGCTTGGCGGGTCCTTCCGGGAACAGCTTGTAGAGGTAGCGGCTGTTGCCCTTCTCGGGGCCGTACTGCTTCTCCATCGCCTTGACCAGCGCGCGGATGGCGGGGGAGGTGTTGAACTCCAGATAGAAGGCGCGCACAAAGCGCACCACTTCCCAGTGCGGCTCCTCCAGCTCGATCCCCTCCTGCGCGGCCAGCACCAGCGCCAGCTCCTCGCTCCAGTCGCTGCTGTTGAGCAGGTAGCCCTTGGCATCGGTCTCGATGAGTTGGCCGTTGAATTCCAGCTGATGTTTTTCGGACGCAGACATGAGGGCTCCTCGCTAATGGGGCTATCAGGATTGGGCGGGCATGGTAGCGCCTTGATCCCCGGTGAGCAACCGGCTCTCGTTGGCCAGATGCAGCAGCTGATCCGCCAGCTCGCTGATCAGGTTGAGCTGCTGGGTCAGCATCAGCTGCTCCTCGCTGCTGTCTGCGCTAATGATGGGGCACTGACCTCCGATGGAGCTGGAGGGGTTGCCCGCCAGATGACCGGCGGCCTGCTCCAGGGTGTGGCAGATGTGGTGGCGCACCTCATCCAGCCCGCTGATGGCCTCCAGTTTGTCGCGATGGGCCCCCAGCGCCGAGATGTAGGAGAGCAGGGCGTGGTTGCGCCAGGTGAGGGTAAAGCAGAGATCGAGGAAGCGGCGGCGCTTTTGCGGCTCCACCAGCATGCTCTGCCAGGCGGTGGCCAGCTCGCTGTCCGCCAGATGGGCGCTCTTGCGCGCCACCCGATAGTCGATGGACTCGTCCCGCTGCTGCTTGAGGCTCGCCAGCACCGCCGAGAGGTAGCAGGCATTGGCCGAGAGCGAGTTGGCGATCAGGGTCGGCAGCCGCTTGTACTGCCAGTCCGGCCAGAGCCAGGCCACCAGTCCGTAAGAGATCAGGCAGCCGAGCAGGGTATCGAGCAGCCGCGGCCCGAGGATCGCAAAGCCGATGCCATCGAGCAGGTTGAACGCCATCAGCACGTAGAGGGTGATAAAGCAGACCGCGGCGCTGTAGTTGTTGCGCACCTGGGTGAAAAACAGGAAGGCGGCCAGCCCCATCACCACCAGCTGAACGTGCAGCTCGGGGAAGAGCCAGAGCACCGGAATGCCCACCAGAATGCCGGCGAAGGTGCCGAGCATCCGCTGCACCAGTCGGCGGCGGGTGGCGCTGTAGCTGGGCTGGCAGACAAACAGCACGGTCAGCAAAATCCAGTAGCCCTTTTCCAGATCAAAGGCTTGCAGTATGCCGTAGCCGATCACCAGCCCCAAGGAGAGGCGCAGCGCATGGCGAAACACCATGGAGTGCAAGGTGAGGTGCTGCTTGAGCTGGGTCAGCAGTGGCAGGCGTGGCGGGCGCGCCAGCGCGGGCAGCTCCTGCTCCGGCTGCTCGGGGTTTTGCAGCACTTCGGCGCTGCCGAGCAGCTGGTTGATGCTGGCCAGATTGCGGCGCAGGAACTTCATCGGCGTCAGCAGGGTTTTCGGGTAGTGCTGCTTGAGATTGGTGAACTCCAGCTGATCGCCGAGGGCCTCCAGTGTCCAGTGAATGCGCTTGTTATGGGCGTAGGGCTTGTGGACCAGAATGGCGTAACCGAGCCGCTGGCACGCTTCGGAGAGCTGCAGGAACACCTCCTGAAATCCTTCCAGTACGATGCCCTGCTTGAGCTCTGCTTCCAGCCGGCTGTAGGGGTAGTGGCTGGAGGTGGCACGTTCGTGAATTTCCAGCGCCAGCAGGTAGAGACGCAGCAGGCTGGCAAGCTCGGGGCTGGCCGGATGGCGGCGGCTCAGGCGGGCGTTGAGGGCCGATTTGGTGAGGGTCAGCGCGCTCACCAGATTGATGTTGAGCTGGGCCAGATTGTGGCGAATGGCCTGAGCGCCGTGCTCGTCTGCCGGGAAGAAGCGGGATTTTTCCAGCAGGTAGCGGCCAAGGGCGAAGTAGCTCTGGGCCAGCTGCTCGTGCAGGGTTTTGTAGGGCAGCAGCCAGAGCCAGATAAACGAGACCAGCCCGTACCAGAGGGCGCCGGCGCCTAGGGCCAGCGGCTGGTAGAAGAGATCCGGCGCCTTGGCGGCCCCCAGCATGGTGTAGATGGCGATGAGCAGCGAGCCGAAGCTGATGGTGGCGTAGCGGGCGCCGAGCGCCCCCACCATCACGAAGATAAAGGTGGAGCTGGCCAGCCCGATGGCAAACAGCCAGGGGGTGGGGTAGAGATACTGCACGCACAGGGACGCGAATATGAAGCAGATGAGCGTCATGGCGAGGTTTTTGAGCCGTCCCCACAGGCTGTCGTCGGTTTCGGCGATGGCGCCCGCCACTACCCCGAGGGAGAGCAGCACGGTGAGCTGGATATTGCCTGTGGCCAGGGTGAAGGCAAGCAGACCGAGAATGGCCAGCAGCACCTTGAGTGCGAAGTAGATGTGACTATCGGTCAGCAGTCGGCGCAGCAGGCCAGAGAGATCCATCGGCATGAAACAGGAACAACCCTTGAACGAAACGAGGGCAGGATGTTACCCCGCCAAGCGAGAAGCGGCCCTGATTTGGATCAGGGCCGCTTCGCATCATATCCTTGATTTGCAACTTATCCTGACAGAAACAGGAGCCAATAAAAACCCCGCCGAAGCGGGGTTTTTGATTAGTTGCGGTTGCCGCCAAGCAGGCTCAGCAGGCTCAGGAAAATGTTGTAGATGGAGACATACAGGGTGACGGTGGCGGAGATGTAGTTGGTCTCGCCGCCGCGCACGATCTGCTGGGTAGTCAGCAGGATTGCCCCGGAGGAGAAGAGCATGAACATGGCGGACAGCGCCAGGCTCAGGGCGCTCATCTGCAGGAAGATGTTGGCAATCATGGCCACCAGCAGTACCCAGAAACCGACGAACAGCATACCGCCGATGAAAGAGAGGTCACGCTTGGTAGTCAGGGCGTAGGCCGACAGACCGAAGAAGGTGAGCGCGGTGCCGCCAAGGGCGGTCATCACGATCTCGCCACCACCATTGTTCATGTACATGTTGATGATGGGGCCCAGGCTATAGCCCAGCAGACCGGTCAGGGCGAAGGTGAATACCAGGCCCATGCTGTTGTTGCGGTTCTTCTCGGTCAGGAACATCAGACCGTATACGCCGATGAGGAAGATGGCCCAGTGCAGCGGCGGCATGTTCATCACGGTCGCGATGCCCGCCACCACGGCAGAGAAGCCGAGGGTGAGGGAGAGCAGCATATAGGTGTTACGCAGCACCTTGTTGGTATCGCGTGCGGCACTCTGGGTGCCGGTGTAGATAGAACGGGTATCCATCTTGGGTGTCCTCTTGGTGTCCTGTTGAGGCGGCGAGCGGCCGTCTCGTCATCACTTAAAGCCTAAGCATTCTATGAAGAACAAATAGGGATGACGAGGAACAATTTCAAGCCACCTGCCATTTTGCTCCCGCACACTATCCCACAGGAAATATGTATTGCATATGAACAAGCGCTTGACGTAGTATGCTCGCCGTTCGGAGGGGTGGCAGAGCGGCTGAATGCACCGGTCTTGAAAACCGGCGATGGGCGACCATCCGTGGGTTCAAATCCCACCTCCTCCGCCATATTCAAAGAGAAAGCCCAAGCGGTCACCCGCTTGGGCTTTTTTGTATCTGGTTTTTGACGGGAGAGGGTGGTGCATCATGCCTCTCCCGCTCCTCATCCGGTCACACCAGAATGACCTGCACATTTTTGGCTTTGATCTGCTCGATAACCTCTTTATCCGCATCCTTGCCGGTGATCAGAATGTCGATCTTGCTGGCGGCGCAAAACAGCATGCCTGCCCGTTGTCCCACCTTGCTGCTGTCGGCCAGTACCACCAGTCGGCCGACGTGGTTGAGCATCTTCTGCTCCGCCATCGCGGTCAGCATATCCATCTTGTAGAGACCATCTGCGGTGACACCTTTGCCGCTGGTAAACATCCAGTGCCCGGCATAGAGGGAGGAGATCTCGTCCTGCGGTGCCAGGGTGATGGATTGTGACTTGTTGTATTGACCGCCGATGATCACGACGCCGTCATGGTCATTCTCGATCAGGTAGTTGGCGAGCGGGAAGTAGTTGGTGATGACCTGAACATCCTGCCCGCAGATCTCCTGACCCAGCACGAAGGCGGTGGAGCCACAGTTGATGACCGCGCTTTCCCCCGGTTTGATCAGCGCAGCTGCCGCCTGGGCGATGCGCACCTTTTCGCTGTGATTGAGGCTTTCATTGCTGTCGAGAGGAGACCAGTGGGCCTTTCTGGCCTGCATCAGGGCTTCGGCCCCGTTGCGCACCTTGCGCAGCTTGCCGGAGTCATTGAGCTTGTTGATATCGCGGCGCGCAGTGGCCGGAGAAATATCAAAGGCTTGCATTATGCTGTTGACCGACAGATGACGTTTCTGATTGAGCAGTTCCAAAATGGCGTTATGGCGATGTGCTTCTGTCATATCATGCCTGATGATGATTGAATCTGATTGGGTGGTGATTATATCGCGCATGGGTGTCGATGACAGCAACCTTGTTTACTCTTCTGATAATGGGCGTTCATGCGATCGCCAGACCGGCTTGCCGAGCGTGTTCGACCAGTCGCCCCTTGGCCGTTTTCAGGTTGCTGGCCCACGCTTCATCTTTGGCCCACATCTCCAACACCAGGGGGCCGTTGTAACCGATTTTTGCCAGAGTATGGAAAATGGCGGCAAAGTCGACCTCTCCTTCGCCAATGACCAGATCACGGAACTGCCCGCTGCAACTGGCCGTTACCTTGCGGGTGTCTTTGAGGTGGATCTGCACGATATGGTCTGCACTCAATTGCAGCTCGGTGCAGGTGTCATAGTTCCAGCCGGTGATATTGCCGACATCCGGATAGGCCATGAAGTAGGGGGAGGGGATCTGCTTTTTCAGCACCTCGAATTTGCTGAGGGAGTTGAGATAGGGGGTATCCATGATCTCCACACCCAGCATGATGCCTGCCCGTTCCGCCATTTTGGCTGCCGCCTTCATCCCGTCGATGAAGTGGCGGTGGGTCTCGTCGCTTTGCGGTTCGTAATAGACGTCGTAGCCCGCCAGCTGGATGCAGCGAATGCCGAGCTTGTATGCCAGATTGATCGCTTTTTCCATGATGATGGCCGCCTGCGCGCGGATGGTCGGATCCTGCGAACCAAACGGAAAGCGGCGATGGGCGCTCAGGCACATGGAGTGCAACGGCAAGCTGTGCTGCTCGCACAGGCGTCTGAGCCGATAGATTTCGCTATCTGACCAGTCGAGCCGTTGCAGTTTTTCATCTGATTCATCAATGGATATCTCGATGAAATCAAAGCCAAGCTCCTTGGTCGACAGAATTTTCTCTTGCCACTCCAGTGCAGAGGGCATCGCTTTTTCATAAAGGCCGAGGCGTAAGGCATGGTCAAAGTGGTGCATACAAGCTCCTGCATTCAGATAGGGAAATAGCGGTTCAATACCTCGAGGATCCCGCCCTCGTCGTTGCTCTCGCAGGTGACCCGGTTGGCCATCTGTTTGACCTCCTGCTCGGCATTGGCCATGGCGATGCCCATCCCTGCGAGGCAGAGCATGGAGGTGTCGTTGTGGTTGTCGCCGATGGCGACCAGTCGCGCCGGGCTGATCCCTTGCTGGTCCAGATAATCCTGCAGTCGCGCTCCCTTGCTGTTGCCGCGGCGGGCAAAATCGACCCGATTGGTCCATGACTGCTCGCCACTGAAGTGTTCGCGTACCCAGGGGTGATGTGAGAAGGCCTGAATGGCGGCGATCTCTCCCTCGGCCACGAATTTCCAGACATGGCTGCTGTTGGCCAGCACCTCTTCAAACGAGTCAACGCTGGCTACCTGCGGCTGGATCGGCGGCGCAAAGCCGCTGGCCCACTGCTGCAGGGCCGCCACGTAGCGCACCGGCTGATGAGCGGAGTAGACCATGCGGTCAGTGACATACATGACGAGGTTGAGCCGGTGCTCCCTTGCCAGCGCGATAAAGCGCTGTGCCAGCGCATGGGGAATGGCGTTCTCTGCCAGCACGGCGCGCCGGTCGTAGTCGTAAACGTAGGTGCCGTTGCAGCAGATGATGGGAGTGGTCAGCCCCAGTTCGTGGTGATAGGGGTGGGCTGCCGTGTGGTGTCTGCCGGTGACCAGCATGACGGTGGCCTGCTCCTTGATCCTCATGATGGCCTCTTTGACGGCCGGCATGATGGTGTGAGCACTGGTCAGGGTGGTGCCATCGAGATCGAGGGCCAGGGCGTGATAGCGCATCGTCTGATCTTCTTGTTATCCGGTGAGGTAGGGGTAATAGAGGGGGGGATTGAGATGACGCCTTGCTGGCCCATCTCCATCACCCTCCCTCGTATTACCCGACGTCTGACAGGGCGTGCTTACAGGAAAGATTTGTAAGGCAGCTCCGGCTCGTCGATGAAGATGTCATCGAACCCGCGCGGGTGCTGGTAGTGCAGCTTGCTCTGGTCGGTCGGGAAGGTGTATTTGCCACCGACTTGCCAGAAGAAGGGGCTGAAGCGATAGCCGAGGCGATCCTTTTTCATGTTCCAGAGCACTTCGATCTCGCGGGGATCGCTTTGGAAGTTGGCCCAGATATCGTGGTGGAACGGGATCACCACCTTGGTGTTGAGGGACTCCCCGGCCCGCAAGATGTCTGATGAGGTCATCTTGTCGGTCACGCCGCGGGGGTTCTCGCCATAAGAGAGCAGCGCCACATCGATCTGGTAGTCATTGCCATGCTTGGCGTAGTAGTTGGAGTAGTGAGAATCACCCGAGTGGTAGAGGTTGCCCCCGGATGTCTTGACCAGATAGTTCACTGCCCGATCATCCATGCCATCCAGAATGCTCTTGTCGGTGGAGGAGACCCCCGCCGGCAGGGTGACCAGCGCGGTACGGTCAAAGGCATCGAGTACCTGGATCACGATATCGCCCACCGGGATCTCGTCACCTACGCGGGCTACCACGCAACGCTCGGCAGGCACCCCCCAGCGCAACCAGAGGTCGACACAGGCTTTCGGGCCGATGAACTTCACATGCTCCCCACAGTTTTGCAGCACGGCAGCCGCCACATTGACGTCGATATGGTCGGCATGATCGTGGGTAGCGAGCACTGCATCGATATCTTTAATCCCGAAAGGATCGAGCACGAAAGGTGAGGTTCTCAGGTTGGGTTGCAGCTTGCGCACGCCCCCCATCCGCATCATCTGGTGCTGCTTGTTCATGTAGGGATTGCCATGGGTTCGCTTGCCCGTGCCGCACCAGAAGTCGATGGAGATGTTGGTATTGCCGGCAGACTTCAGCCAGATACCGGTGCAACCCAGCCACCACATGGCGAAGGTATTCGGTTTGACCTCTTCCTGCTCAATCTCTTCATTCAGCCAGGTGCCCCACTCGGGGAAGGTGCTGAGGATCCACGATTCACGGGTGATTTCTTCAATCTTGCTCATCTCACATACCTTTCTGATTTGGATGGTTCACACAGTGGTGATTCATCGGGTGATGACATGACTTGCATGGTTGCGAGCCAGTGATTTGCTTTGATTGGTTGTGACTATATTATTCACTTTTGTGATTATCAATGATTGTGGTGATTGTTTTGTGAGATTAATTGCGGCATATCACAATCAAGAGGTGAGCATGTTTTTAAGTGGTTGTATTTATTGGGTTTACTTATTTGTTGCCTATTTTCAGGGATTCTTTGAATCCTTTCATGCAGCTTTGAGTACCCTTTTAACCGAAATTTCACATCCAGATGGTGGAAAAAAGAGATTCTCCCGACCTCGATCTTCATCACAATAAATCACAATGTGATTATGTATGATTATTTTGGGTTTGATAGTGAGTGGTGGCAGTTGAATCTGCTCGCGGGGCGTCAGGTAAAGCAATGCCCATATGAATGGTGAGATGTCCGCACCAATCCAATAGCCATGAGTTGTCCTCATCTGGACGGAGCATAAATATGGAAACCCTCTACAACGCTTTTTACATCTTTTACAGTCAGGTGATGACCAAGGCACCCCTGCTGTTGGGGCTGGTGACCTGTATTGGCTACCTGTTGCTCAAGCAGGATGGCACGACGGTCGTCAAGGGCACCGTGAAGACCATCGTTGGTTTCATGCTGGTGCAGGTGGGCGCCAGTACGCTGGTGGCAGGCTTCAAGCCGGTGGTGGACAAAATTGCGGAATATCATCACCTCACCGGTTCAGTGATTGATCCCTACACCACCATGATGGCGACCATGGAAACCATGGGAGAGAACTACTCCTGGGTCGGCTATGCGGTATTGCTGGCCCTTGCCCTCAATATTCTGCTGGTGTTGCTGCGGCGCTATACCGGGATCCGCACCATCATGCTGACCGGCCACATCATGTTTCAGCAGGTGGGTCTGATCGCGGTCTTCTATATGGTGATGGGGGCCTCGATGTGGGAAACCATCCTCTATTCCGCCGTTATCATGGCGCTCTATTGGGGGATCTCCTCCAACATCATGTTCAAGCCGACTCAGGAAGTAACCGGCGGAGCGGGGTTCTCCATCGGTCACCAGCAACAGGTCGCCTCCTGGATTGCCACCAAGGTGGCGCCGAAACTGGGCAACAAGGAAGAGAGCGTCGATCACCTGAAGCTGCCAAAGTGGCTGCACATTTTCCACGACAGCATCACGGCGACCGCCATCGTGATGACCATCTTCTTCGGTATCATCCTGCTCTCGTTTGGCCTCGATAATCTGCAACAGATGGCGGGTCAGACTCACTGGTCCATCTACATTCTCGAAACTGGTCTCAAGTTTGCGGTCGCCATTCAGGTCATCGTGGTGGGAGTGCGGATGTTCGTTGCCGAACTCTCCGAGGCCTTCAAGGGGATCTCCGAACGGGTCATTCCCAACGCCGTCCTGGCAATCGATTGTGCCGCCATCTACGCCTACTCGCCGAATGCCATGGTCTTTGGCTTCATGTGGGGGGCTATCGGTCAGTTTCTTGCTGTGCTTGCCCTGCTTGCATTCCAGGCGCCCATCATGATTATCCCGGGCTTCATTCCCATGTTCTTCTCCAACGCCACCATAGGGGTGTTCGCCAACCACTTTGGCGGCTGGCGCGCAGTGATGAAGATCTGCTTCGTCATGGGGATCATCGAGGTGCTTGGCTCTGCCTGGGCTATCCACCTGTTCGCGGTCAATGGCACCAGCTTCAACGGCTGGATGGGGATGGCTGACTGGGCGCTGGTATTCCCGGTGATCATGCAGGGCCTCTCGTTATCTTCCCTGTTCTTCGTGGTGTTACTGGCTGGCGCCGGGCTCTATATGTACTTCGCTTCCCGCACCCTGCGGATGGAAGAGGATATGGCTGTCCCGAGTGCCGCCGTGGCAGAAGAAGCGGCCGATCAGCCAGCCTCGCCAGTCGAGAGTGCCAAAGGGGGACATGCAGTGCGGATCCTGGCGGTATGCGGCAATGGTCAGGGCTCATCCATGATGATGAAGATGAAGATCGGCAAGTTTCTCGAACAGCGTGGCGTGCCCCATATCATGGACTCCTGCGCCGTGGCCGATTACAAAACCAAGCTGCAGACCACCGACATCATCGTCTCTTCCAAGCATCTGGCCGGCGAGATGAGCCCCGGTGAGGGCAAATTCGTGCTGGGCGTGCAGAACATGCTCAACCCCAATTCGTTTGGTGATGAACTGCTGGGCATCATCAAGAACAACTTTGCAAATTAAGCCGATGAGCCTCGCGGCATGTGGCCGCGGGCAAGGAGAACAAGATGAAATTCAAACAATCTCTGATGGAAAACAACTCTGTATTGCTCAATGCGGCCGCCAGCGACTGGCGCAGCGCCATCAAGCTGGGCACCGACATGCTGATCCGCTCCGGTGCCGTGGAGCCGCGTTACCATGACGCAATCATCGGCAGCATTGAAAAGATGGGGCCCTATATCGTGATTGCCCCCCAATTCGCGATGC
Organism: Aeromonas sp. SCS5; assembly: GCF_001887375.1. Lineage (NCBI taxonomy): Bacteria > Pseudomonadati > Pseudomonadota > Gammaproteobacteria > Aeromonadales > Aeromonadaceae > Aeromonas > Aeromonas sp. SCS5. The sequence goes on along the minus strand of NZ_LFCS01000006.1, from coordinate 75,418 downwards.
CCCATGCGAGGCCGGAGGATGGAGTCAATCGCACGGCGTTTGCACTGGTCACCCTGACCACGCCGGTGAAGTTTGAGGGGGAAGAGGAGCCGGTGGACGTGTTGGTGACGCTGGCGGGCAGCACCTCGGATGAACACATGGAGGGGCTGATGGAGGTGACTCAGGTGCTGGAGGATGAAAACAGCGAGAGCGGGATCAACCTCGACAAGCTGCGAGCGTGCCAGAGCACGGCAGATGTATTCAACGTCATTGATCAGGCGCTGGCGCAAGTGGTCTGAGGCACCCAACGCGGCCCCGCAAGGGGCCCAGGAGAACGAAATGTACAACTCATTGAAAGAGGCGGTACTGGAGGCCAACCTGCTGTTGCCCCGATACGGTCTGGTTACCCTGACATGGGGCAACGTATCCCAGATAGATCGCAGCTTGGGCGTGGTGGCCATCAAGCCGTCGGGGGTTTCTTACGACAATATGACCGTTGACGATATCGTGGTGGTTGATTTGGCTGGCCAGATCGTCGATGGGCATTTATCCCCGTCCAGTGATACCGCAACCCATCTGGTTTTATATAAAGCGTTTAAAGGTATTTCCGGTATTGTGCACACCCACTCCCGTCATGGCACTATTTGGGCGCAAGCGGGAATGGATATTCCCGCCTTGGGTACCACCCATGCCGATTATTTCTATGGCGATATTCCCTGCACCCGTCCGCTGACCGAAGATGAAATTCGCGTTGACTATGAAAAAAATACCGGCAAGGTCATTGTCGAAGAATTTCAGCGACGGGCGCTGGATCCGCAGGCCTTGCCAGGCGTGGTCATTACCGGTCATGCCCCGTTTTGCTGGGGCAAGAGTGCGGTGGATGCGGTGCACAATGCGCTGGTGCTGGAAGAGGTTGCCACCATGGCGCTGGCAACCAGAGCATTGAATCCGGCCATCCATATTGCGCAGGAGTTGTCTGACAAACACTATTTCAGAAAACATGGTGAGAATGCCTATTACGGCCAGCGCTAATTAGTTGACCCGTTATTTAAATTGCCCATCTATTTATGTTAGTGACGTCAGGTTACGGCCCTTTATCGACCTTAAATCAATGGGCCAATCCATTCTGCCAAGGTTTTAAATTGAGGAAATATAGTATGACCAAACCCATGTTACAGATTGCTCTGGATTCTACCGATCTTGCTACCGCCGTGGATATTGCCGATCGCGTCGCCAGTTATGTCGAGGTGATCGAGGTCGGCACTATTCTCGCTTTTGCAGAAGGGATGTCTGCGGTACGCACCATGCGCGAGCGTCATCCTGATCACATTATCGTGTGTGATATGAAGACCACAGACGGTGGTGCCATTTTGGCTCGCATGGCCTTCTCGGCCGGAGCTGACTGGATCACGGTATCGGCTGCCGCACACGTTGCAACCATTGCTGCCTGCAAGAAAGTCGCGGACGAGTTTGGTGGGGAGATCCAGATCGAGATCTATGGCAACTGGACGCTGGATGATGCCAAACAGTGGGCCGATATGGGGATCACCCAGGCTATCTATCACCGCTCGCGGGATGCCGAGCTGGCCGGGGTCAGCTGGACCCAGGCCGATTTGAGCAAGATGCGCGCGCTCTCCGAGCTGGGGCTGGAGCTGTCGATCACCGGCGGTATCGTACCGGAAGATATCCATCTGTTTGAAGGGATCCGGGCCAAGACCTTTATCGCTGGGCGGGCATTGGCATCGGAAAGCGGTCAGGCAACCGCCGAAGCGTTACGCCGCGAGATAAACAAATATTGGTAACAGGAGCAGGTTATTAGCGAATAAAGGCCCCGGAAATACCCCGGGGCCTTGTTGTTGAAGGGGTTAGATCCGCCCCTGATAGCGCAGGGGGAAGCGGCCCTGACTGTCGGGCTGGCCGAGGAAGGGGAGCCCCTGCTGCATCTGCTCTGGCAGGGCCGGGCCCGGTTTCAGGCTGCCCTGAAACAGGTATTGGCCATTGGGTTGCAGCTCGAGGCGACCGCTGGTCTGTACCGCATCGGAGCCCTGCTTGAGCTCGGCAACCAGTCTGGAGTCGAGGCAGGTGAGTTTCACCTCGGGATCAGCCAGATCCAGCTTGCCCGCCGGGGTATCGGCGCTGGCGTTGTACCAGTCGAGGTTGCCGTAGAGGTTGTCACACCAGGGATTGCCCTGGGCAAACTGATCCACCTTGAGTTGCAGCTGACCGGTGAGGGTGACCGGGAAGGGGAGTGGCAGCGGGATGCGCGCCATTACCCAGGGGGCCGGGGCATTGAGGGTCAGGTCGCGGCCGAAGGCGGCACCATTCCAGCCGACAACGCCCTGACCGTTGAGGCCGTTGCGCTCGCCAAAGCGAATGGCCACTTCGGGGGCGAAGCGTAGCAGTGACCAGCCATTGAGATCCCAGCGCAGCTGGCTGATGGATTCGCTGGCATATTGCAGCCGGGCGATCTGGCCGCTCCACAGGGTGCCGCTCACTCCTTCCATCTTCAGCAGGCTGGCAACGTTGGCGGGCAGCGGCAGATAGCGCACCACCAGCGCCGCAGGCAGGGTCGCCAACAGGAAGACGAAGTAGGCTGCCAGAAACAGGCTGGCAATCAGGATGCGTTTTTTCATTGGGGACGACTCAACTGCAAACGTCTGACCTTGACCAGACCCGGCGCCAGCTCCTCGCGGGCCAGCTCGATGATTTGAACCTGAATGCCGTGCTGCTCCACCAGAGTGGCGAGCCAGAGCAGCAGATCATCGAATGGAACCGTATCGATCCACACTTGCAGCTCCTGCCCCTGTGGTTGCAGGCGGGCAATCTTGATCTTGTGGTTAAAGGCAGTACGGTTGACGACCCCCTCAAGGGTGCCGCTGGTGTCTATCTGGCGACCCTGACCGCCCTGCATGGCCAGCACCTCTTCCCCCTTCTCCTTGAGCCAGGCGAGGGTCTGTTGCTGGTTTTGCACCTGACGTTCGCGCTCGGCGATGCGGTTGTCGAGAGGATGCCAGACGCTCCAGTAGAAGAGGCCGACCAGCAGCAGGATGCTGCCTGCCACCACCAGTCGTTGTTCCCGTGCAGTGATGCCTTGCCACCAGCTCTGCAATTTTTCCATCATGATGATTTACCCTTGAGCACCAGTGCCCCTTCAACCTTGCCCTCGGTGCTGCGCACCTCGCCCTGCTGCACCTCGAAGCGCTTGCCCGCCAGCTCGCGGAACCGCTCTATCTCGGCAAAGCCGGGGGCGGTCACCTGCAGCCGCAGCTCGCGGCGGCTGGCATCAAAGCGCATTACCTGCGGCTTGAGACCGGGTACTTCGGCAAAGGTGGGGGCCAGTTCGGTGAGCATCAGCAGCATGCCGTTCTGCGGCGCCTGACCCATCAGCCGCAGGTGCTGGGTCATCTGGCTGCGCACGTTCACGATGCGGCTTTCGTTAGGGAAGATGCGGCTGTAGACCTGACGGATCTCCGCCTTGAGCGCCTTGTCCTGCTCCGCCAGCTGATGCAGCTGGACACCGCGCTGGACGAGTGCCACCAGCAGCAAGAGCGCGGCGGTAATGGCCACCTTGCGCCACTGCAACCAGTAGCGGGCATATTCGGTCTGTGGCCGATAGGGGCCGGTAAGCAGGTTGGCGCGGCAGGTGAGGGCCCCCTTGGCCAGCAGCAGCATGGGGAGCTCGGGCTCGGCCGGCAGCCAGTTGGCGGCGGCAATGGCGGGCGCCGGGGTATGGCTGTGAATGGTAACGGGGTCGGCTTCGGCGGCCAGCAAGATGGCCAGCAGCGACTCGTCGGACACGATCCCCTGACAGGCGTTCTGGCGGATCAGCCACTCGGCGCCGAGCTGCAGGGCAGACCAGCCATCAGCCGCCTGCGGCAGTGCCAGCACATCGGGCAGCAGTTGCTGACTTCTAAGGCCGGCAGCCTCGAGCCAGCCGAGCCACTCGGCCATCTTCTGGCGATCCACCGCCATCAGATCGACCTGCGGGCCGTCGTGGGCCAGCACCACCAGATGCAGCTCATCCACGTCGGAGGCGATCTGTTCTTCAAGCAGATAGGGTAGGGCCGCCGCCGACTGGCGGTTGTAGCGCCCCGGCAGGGTGACGCGGCGGAAGATCAGATCGCTGCCCGGCACCAGGGTGACCACGGGGCGGCCGCCAGCGCGCTCCTGCAGCTCGCCCAGCGCGTCAGCTGAGGGGAGCTCGCCGGAGGCGATGATCTCCTGCTCCTGACTCGACCAGACCAGCCAGGCGACCGGTTGTTGTTTGGTGGTCCCCAGACGGATGACCAGACTCTCGCTCACGCATCTCTCTCCTGCGATACCGGTTCGCGCGGGCCACGCCAACGCAACCGGTGCGCAGCCCGCAGGCTGCATCCAATGTTTGCCCTGTCGGGAGTCGCTCCCGTCAGCACTTGTTTATTCGGCGCCACTATTGAGGCGGCGCAGCATGACCAGCTTGTTATCCTTGCCCCGCTGGAAGATGCTCTCCAGCCAGGCGCGGTTGTCGCCGACCTCGGCAACCACGCGGGCCTCGAAAAAGTCGCTCTTGACCACCAGCGCCTCTTTAAGCCCCTTGACGCTCTCAAGAGGCGCGGGCAGCTGATCCGTCATCTGCTTGCTATCTTTCCACCCCTTCTTTGGCCGTTCGGTCAGTACCCGCTTGGCGTCATCGCTGCCAATCTTGCCCAGATAGAGGGCTGCCAGCAGCTCGGGGCGTTCCGGCAGCAGGGTGTTGATATTGATCTTCAGTTTGTCATTGGGCAGCGCGCAGACATAGGGGGCCAGTTTGGCATAGACCCTGGTCGTTACGCCGCGCACCGCCCGCAATTCATCCTTGCCCAGCATCCACTGGTTGGCGGTGAGGTAGGGAGGCTTGAGTCCCTCGTAGTAGGCATCCTCGGCGCCGAGACTGGAGACCAGCACCGTATCCTTGTCTGTCCAGTCGCGAATGGCATCGGTGAGCTGGGCCGCCTCGTAATCATCCATCGCCAGCTCCTTGAGCAGGGCGCGAAACACCTGCACCGGATAAGGTTGCTGCTCCAGTTCTTCCCCGTTGTTGCCCGCCTGATTGGGTACGCTCAGGCTGTTGAGGTTGAAGCAGGATTGCAGGTCGGTCACCTCGCCCTTGAGCTGGCCATCATCGACCGGAAACACCGTGTTCTTGCGGGCCCAGTTCTGGCCGAGGCTCACCACCTCGGGATCATCCTTGAAATCCTGCGCCAGCACCTTGCTTACCAGCGCCTCCGCCGAGAGGGCATACCACCAGGCTTGCTTGCCGGCGGTGACATTGCTGGTGCGGCGCAGCTCCAGCTGCAGACGGCCGCTCATGTTGCTGGCGATGATCACCATCACCGAGAGGATCAGCAGCACCACCAGCAGGGCCATACCGCTCTGGCGGCCGGGGCGTACAGGGTTAGTTCGCATTGGTGCCCCCCCCGTTCTGGTTGCCGCCATTACTGTTGCCACCGCTGTTATTGCTGTTGTTACCGTTATTGCTGCCGCTGCCCGAATCGGGGTTATTGCTCTGGCTGTTCTCTTCGGCGCGCTGGCCGCCGGCGCCAATCAGAAATTGCCGGCGAATGGTGCCGTAATCCTCCAGATCCAGCTCGACCGCGAGCCCGTAGGGGAGCACGCTGCGCTGGGTCCACTCCTCCTTCCAGCTTCCCTTGTCGTAGAAGTAGAGGCGAAAGGCGGTGACGCCGGTCAGAAGCGGCTGGGTGCGCGGCTCGGTGCCGATCACCGGATCCGGATAGAGGTAGCTGAGGCGTTCCAGCTTCTGATCCTTGAGCCGCCAGCCGACCCGCTGCAGATGGGAGCGGGGCAGCATGCCGTCCGGGTTGAGCCAGCCGCTGCGCATAAAGGCCATGCCCCAGTCATCGCTCTGCTGGCCAAAACGGGAGGCGGCCAGCAGCACCTTGTTGTTCTCTCCCTCGATGCGGCCGCTGCGCGGCACCATCTGGGTGACATCCCGCTCCAGCAGGGTGAAGGCGAGCTGCAACTCGGAGAGGCGGGCCTCCTTGCGCTTGGCTACCTCGTCGCTGGTGAGCACCCCCTGCAGCACCTGATAGGCGCCCATGCTGAGGGTGGCGAAGATGGCGATGGCCACCAGCATCTCCAGCAGGGTAAAACCACGGTGACGGGAAGGGTGGGTGTTGCTCGGGATCATCGGTTGATATAGGTCCGCATCATGGCGATCGGGTTTTCGGCCTTGGCCTCGGTGCGTACTTCCATATCGAGCGCCTTGAAGTTGCTGTCGCTGGTCGCGACCCCGCGATAGCGCCAGTACCAGGTCTGCCCGGCCATCTGCTCATCCCCTTCCATCCAGCTGTCGCCGGGCCACTTGTTCTCGAGCTTCTGCTGCACCAGCTGGTTCTCCACCACCCAGGTGGCGAGGGTCTTCTCTTCCAGATAGTTGAGGGCCGAGAGGTGCTCGCTGGCGGTCTTCATCACCGCGAGACCCGCGATGGCAAAGACGGCCAGTGCGACCATGACTTCGAGTAGTGTCATACCGCGGGCGTTCACTCTGTCACCTCTTCATCCTCATCGCCGGTGAGCAGGGTGAGGCGGCCGAACTCATCCCCCTTGACGATGCGGGTGTAGCGCACCTCGTCATCCTGCTGGCTAAAGGTGAGGGTAAAGGGAGTCAGCTCGCCACCGGGGAAGATAAGGAGCTGCGGGGTGCGCTCCTTGTCATCCCGCTTCTTCTCGCGCTCTTCATCGGGATCGGGCTGCCAGCCAAATCCCTCCAGCTCAAGGGTCAGCACCATGTTCTCCGGTAGTTGCACCTGACCCAGCTGCTTGTCACCGGTCAGGGCTAGCCACTTGCGATCCTTGGCCTGACGCTGCATAAACTGCCAGCCATTCTCCTCGACGCGAATGCCCACCAGCCGGCCATCCATCACCGCGTACTCCTGCGCCAGCTGCAGGGTTGCCATCAGGCGGCGCGCCTGCTTGTCGATCTCCCTGTCACCTTTTGCGCCACCCATGCTGAGGGTGACGGCGGTAGCCACCAGCCCCATCAGCATGGCGACCAGCAACACTTCCAGCAGGGTAAAGCCAGCTTGGCGAGTATGTTTCATTGCTCAGCCCTTGAGGGAGCTTCTGCGACATCGTGCAACGCCATCAGCATGGCGGCACCACGCAACAACACTTCCAGCAGGGTAAAGCCGGATTGGCGGTGAGAGGAGAAAGCGGACTTCATGCAGTCAGCTCACAATGAGTGCGGTGAGGAAGCATCACTTATTGGAAATCCTTCAGGTTCCAGTTGCCGATGTCGTCATCGGTACCGGCTTCGCCATCCTGACCCATGGAGAAGATGTCGATCTTGCCGTACTGGCCCGGGCTCAGCAGCTGATACTGGTTGCCCCAGGGATCTTGCGGCAGGCGCTTGATGTAGCCGCCATCGCGGTAGCTGCGCGGCGCCGGGTCGATGGAGGGTTTGGTCACCAGTGCTTCCAGACCCTGCTCGGTGGTCGGGTAGCGGTTGTTGTCCAGCTTGTACATGTCGAGGGCATTTTCCAGCGCCACGATATCGGAGACCGCTTTCTGCTGGTCGGCTTTCTCCTTGTTGCCCATCAGGTTGGGCACCACCAGACTGGCCAGAATGCCCAAGATCACGATGACCACCATAACTTCCAGCAGGGTAAAACCGGATTGACGACGTTTGTTCATGAGTTGCTCCGTAACGAATGAGATGGGATAGCCCATCAGAGAGTGATTACTGGGTGGGTTCGACGGGCCGCCAACGGGTCGCCGAACGCCGGAAACTTACATATTCACCATGTTGTTGAGCTCGAGGATCGGCTGCAGGATCGACATCACAATAAACAGCACCACCCCGGCCATGGAGACCACCAGCATGGGTTCGAACACCCCGAGGGCGATATTGACCTGGGATTCAAACTCCCGATCCTGGTTGTCTGCCGCCCGCTCCAGCATGCTGTCGAGCTCGCCGCTCTGTTCGCCAGAGGCGATCATGTGCAGCATCATGGGCGGGAAAATCTTGGTCTCGGTCAGCGACTTGCGCAGACTGGTCCCCTCGCGCACCCGTTCGGCGGCCTCGAGAATGCGCATTCTGGCAAAGTCGTTGGAGAGTACTTCACCGGCGATCTTCATCCCTTCCAGCAGCGGCACCGCGCTGGCGTTGAGGATGCTCAAGGTGCGGGCGAAGCGGGCGGTGTTGAGACCCCGGCTGACCCGGCCAATCACCGGCAGGCCGAGCAGCACCTGATGCCAGCGCCGGCGGCGCTTCTCGTCGGTGAGCCACCAGCGCCAGACAAAGCTGGCGATAAAGAGCAGCAGCAGGAACCAGAGGCCGTAGGCTTGCATCAGCTCGCTGGTACCGATGAGAAAACGGGTGGTGCCCGGCAGCTGCTGGCCCATGTGTTCAAACTGGGCCACCACCTTGGGCACCACCGCGGTAAGCAGGATCGAGATAACCCCGATGGCGACGCAGGTAAGCACGATGGGGTAGATCATCGCCTGCAGCAGCTTGGTCCGCATATGCTGGCGCTGCTCGGTGTAGTCGGCGAGGCGGTTGAGCACCTTCTCCAGATGGCCCGATTTTTCACCGGCCGCCACCATGGAGCGAAACAGCTGATCGAACACGTGGGGAAAAGCCCCCAGCGAGTCTGCCAGCGAATACCCTTCCACCACCTTGCTGCGCACGGTCGCCACCAGAGAGCGCAAGTGCGCCTTTTCGCACTGCTCGGCCACCGCCTTGAGCGCCTCTTCAATGGTGAGACCGGCCCCCACCAGAGTCGCCAGCTGGCGGGTGATCAGGGCCAGCTCGGCAGTGGAGGCGCCACGACGAAACAGGGCGAAGCGGGTCGCCTCCCGTTTCGCCTTCTCGGTGGTCTCGTTTACCTCGAGCGGGGTGAGCCCCTGCTCGCGCAGCAGCTGGCGTACCTGACGGGCGGAATCCCCCTCCATCACACCACTCTTGCTGCGACCCTTGCCGTCGAGGGCCTTGTATTCGAATGCCGCCATCTCAATCTTCCCGGGTCACGCGTAGCACCTCTTCGAGGCTGGTTTGCCCCTTGAGTACCTTGTCGATGCCGTCGCGGCGAATACTGGGGGTGTGGCCGCGGATCAGCCGCTCGATGGCCATCTCGCCGCTGGCGCCGTGGATCGCCTCGCGCACCGCCTCATCGACCACCACCAGTTCGTGGATACCGGTTCGACCGCGATAACCGGTGTGGTTGCACTGCTCGCAGCCCACCGCATGCCAGATATGCTGATCCGGCTCCAGTTTGATCCCCATGGAGAGGCGCTCCTGCTCGGTGGCCGGACGCGATGTGCGGCAATCGGGGCAGAGGGTGCGCACCAGCCGCTGGGCCAGTACCGCCAAGAGCGATGAGGAGAGCAGGAAGGGCTCGATCCCCATGTCCCGCATCCGGGTGATGGCGCCGATGGCGGTGTTGGTGTGCAGGGTCGACATCACCAGATGACCGGTGAGCGATGCCTGCACCGCGATCTGGGCGGTCTCCAGATCTCGAATTTCCCCCACCATCACCACATCCGGGTCTTGACGCAAAATGGCGCGCAGGCCGCGGGCGAAGGTCATGTCTACCTTGCTGTTTACCTGGGTCTGGCCCACTCCTTCGAGGTCATATTCGATGGGATCTTCCACCGTCAAAATGTTGCGATCCCGCGAGTTGATCTCGGAGAGCGCCGCATAGAGGGTGGTGGATTTACCGGAACCGGTCGGGCCGGTGACCAGAATGATGCCGTGGGGCTTGCGGATAAGCTCGCTGATGATGCTGCGGTTGCGCGCCGTCATGCCGAGCTGCTTGAGCTCGAGGCGAATGGTGTTCTTGTCGAGCAGACGCAGTACCACCCGCTCGCCGTAGCTGGACGGCATGGTGGAGACCCGCACATCGACGGCGCGGCCGCCGATGCGCAACGAGATGCGGCCATCCTGCGGTACCCGCTTCTCGGCGATGTCCATCCGCGACATGACCTTGATCCGCGAGACCAGGAGTGAGGCCAGCTTGCGATGGGGGCGCAGGATCTCCCGCAGCACCCCATCGATGCGAAACCGGATCACCAGCGCCCGCTCGAAAGTCTCGATATGGATATCGGAGGCCTCCTCCTTGATCGCTTCGCTCAACATGGCGTTGATGAGGCGAATGATGGGGGCATCGTCATCGGCGTCCAGCAGATCTTCGCTCTGGGGCAGCTCTTCGGCCAGGGCGAAGAAGTCCATCTCGTTGCCGAGATCTTCCATCAGCTGGCGCGCCTCGGAGGAGTCGCGCTGATAGTGGGCCATCAGCAGCTCTTCAAAGGCGTCGTTGTCAAGTTGCTCCACCGCAAAGGCACAGCCTGCCACCCGGCGAACTTCCAGCAGGGTCTGCGGCGTCACGCCGGTACGGCACTGCAGCACTGGTGCGCCGTCACGCTCGCTGAGGATCACCCCGAAGTTGCGGGCAAACGCAAAGGGGAGCTCGGGCAGCGGGGGAGGCAGGCTGCTCCCGTCGAGATGATAGGCACTCATCAGGGGCGGCTCTGCACAAAGGGGGTGGTGCTTTCTACAGCGCTCTGCTGGCGAACCTTCATCTGTTCAACCTGCTTTTGTACTTCCTTTTGCAGCTCGGGCGACATCATTACATCCTGACCATAAGCCGGCAGTACCTGGCGTTTGGGCGAGGTGAGATAACCCTCCTGGGCGGCCGCATCCAGCTGTTCGGCACGGAACAGGGAGTACTTGTTGCTGGAGATGCCGGAGTAGACGTCGGCATCGCGCAAGATGGTGGGCCGGATAAAGACCATCAGGTTGCGTTTCGAGGTGCTGTTGGAGGTGGAGCGGAACAGGTAACCCAGCACAGGAATATCACCGAGCAGCGGCACTTTTGACACGTTCTCGCTGGTCTTCTCATCCATCAGGCCACCCAGAACGACTGTCTCGCCACTTTTGACCAGCACGGCGTTTTTCACGGTGCGGGTATCGAAGGTGGGGCCAAGGGTAGAGGTGCCTTCTGCAGGCTTGGTTGCCACGCTGGATACCTCCTGCTCTATTGTGAGTAGAACCGAATCCCCTTCGTTGATCTGGGGGGTGACCACCAGCTTGGTGCCGACCGTCTTGCGCTCGATGGTGTTGAAGATGTTGTCGCCAGAGGTCGAGCTCTGTGAACCGGTCTGGACAGGCACCTCCTGGCCTACGTTGAACGATGCCTCCTTGTTGTCCATGGTGACAATGCTCGGCGTGGAGAGAATATCGTTCTTGGTATTGGAGGCGAGCGCCGTGGCCAGCATGGCCCAGTCGCCGTGATAGAAGCCGGCAGCCATACCGTTAAAGTTTTCCAGAAGTTTACTGGCGGCGGCAGTATTGCCGTTCTGGTAATCCTTGCCTGCCGCGATGGCGCCACCGATCGGCAGGCCGGTGTTGGTAAACTGGGTACCACCACCATTGGCATTGCCCCACTGGACGCCGAGGTTGAGGCCATCGCCATCGGCTATTTCGACGATGATCGCCTCTACCAGCACCTGGGCGCGGCGAATATCGAGCTTGGCGATGACCTGCTCCAGTTCTGCCATCACATCGGGCTGGGCGGTGATGACCAACGCGTTGGTAGTCTCGTCGGCGGAGATGGCCAGTTTGCCACCGCCGATACTGCCGCCACCGCCCATGGAGGCCGCGTTGCCGCCCCCCTTCTTGTCCGCTTCGATGCTGGAGCTGACCCCTTTGAGGACATCCACCAGATCCTTGGCCTTGCCATATTTGAGGTAGAAGACCCGGGTGTTGCCTTGGCTCTGCAGGTCGCGGTCGAGCTGGCGTACCATCTGGATGATGCGGGCGCGTGCCTTTGGCTCGCCACTCACCACCACCGAGTTGGTGCGCTCGTCGGCGACCACCTTGGGGGCCAGCAGCAGGCTGGTGGTGCCCCCTTGCGGGTTGTTATCCTTGTTGAGATTGGTCACCAGCCGCACGATTTCGCCAGCCGAGGCGAACTTGAGCTTGATGATGTCCACATCCTGATCGCCAGCACGGTCGACCCGGTTGACCACCTCCACCAGCCGGTTTACCACGGCGGCACGGCCGGTGATGAGCAGCACGTTGGAGGGCTCGTAGTGCACTACGTTGCCGCCACCGGCGTTATCGTTGAGCTGGCGCAGCAGGGGGGCCAGTTCGCGCACCGAGACGTTGCGCACCGGTACTACCCGGGTCACCATCTCGTCGCCCATGCCCGGATTGCTGCCATCCACCACCGGAATGGCGGAGGTCTTGGCATCGCGCGAGCGCAACACCTTGAGCACGCCGTTATCCATCGGCACCACGGCAAAACCGTAGACGTCGAGCACGCTCAGGAAGAACTGGTAGTACTGCTCCTCGTTGAGCAGGTCGTAGCTGCGGACGTTGATCTTGCCGCGCACCGAGGGCTCGATGATGATGGTCTTGTTGAGATTCTTGCCCACCGTGTTGATGAACTCTTCGATATCGGCGTTCTTGAAGCTGGCCGAATACTCGGTGGCCCAGGCTGATCCTGCCATCATCAGTGCCGCCGCTATGGTGGCCAGACGCCAGCCTTTCCCTTTATTGGTCATTCTTGGTACGACTCCAAAATCATTATTCTGACAAGCGAACATAGACATCGAACTGTTCACCCTGCCGCTCGACGGTCACTGTCAATTCGTTAGCACCAGCCAGCTGCTGCATCGCCTGCATGGCCTGCATGTTGTCACGCAGATCCAGGCCGTTGATGCTGATGGCCAGATCATTGGCCTGCAGCCCGCTCTGGTTGAAGAGTTCCGGATTGTTGCCCGGATTGAGGCGATAGCCCGCCAGGCGGCCATCCACCTGAACCGGTGAAATATTGAGGTAATCGGTGATCTTGCCGGGATCGCTCATCAGCTCGCTGCGCACGGAGGAGAGCGGAGCGTTACCGCCTTGTTGGGGCAGGGGCTTGCCGTACTCTTCGCCATCGAGCATCAGGGTTTCGTCGCGGCCATCGCGCTCTATGATGACCCGGTCGGGGTAGACCTGACGGATCCGTGCCTGGGTACCGTCGATGAGATCCCCCACGCTGTAGGAGTTCTGAATCCCCGACATAGCGATGATGGCGATCGATTTGGCCGGATCGGAGCTGGCCAGCACGCCGTTGAGCTGGGCATTGAGCTGGGTTCGCGGTGCGTTGGCGGCGACCGCTTTGATCTGTTGCGCCTTGGGGATAGCCTTGCCAAACAGGGAGAGGCGGCTCACTTCACCGAGTTCAAGACGGGGAGCACTTTGGCCCGCAGTTGCAATGACGGAGGGCTGCCACGGCTGACTGCTCTGGGGCGTGGCCAGGGCGAGCAGACGCCAGGTGAGGTTGGCACACTGCTGGGCCAGCAGGATCAGCAATAGCAGAAAGACCGCCTTAGTGATGCGGGCCATGGGAAGCCGCCGGCACTGGGCCAGCAGCTTGATCAAGATCTCATCCCTGGATGGTCGGGTCATGTTCGTCAACATTGTTTCGGGCTTTGGTGCAGCTGGCTATTGTGTACGGCGAGCCGTTTGGACACAACGTTCGAACGGTTGCAATCGGCAAAACTTGATATTTCATCACACCTTGAGCGTTCCATTGCTTATTAAAGAGGCAACCAAGTGCCAGTCAGCACCCTGGTTGTGGCGAATCTCAGCCCTGCCAATCCTGCAGCGCCTTGAGGGTGACACTCTGGCCACCCACATCCAGCACCATGTACTCCTGAGCGATGGAGGCCAGGCGCACCCCGGGGGCAATCTCGCTCCCCTCCCGGTATTCACGGCCATTGAGCACCACAGCCCGTTTGGCGGGGTTGGATGAGAACACATGGGAACCATAGCTGAACGCGGGAACCTGCTGGCGGATCGAAAGCGGCGCGGCATTCAGCGGCATCAGCTGGGCCGGCTGCACGCTCTGGGGCACTGTACCCGACTCCTGTTGCAGCGGTGTTTCGTTGAGGGCGCGCATCAGCTGTTCAGCCAGAGTAGGTCGACTTGCGGCCGGGTTACTGGTGGCGGCTGCAACCCTGGGCTGCTGCACCACCGGCTCCGGCAGGGGAGGTGGCAGCGGCCGCGTTACCATCGCCTTGGGCTCCACTCGCACGAAGGGCGGGGTGACCACCTCTTTCACCTCGACTTTCTCCTCGATGGGGCGCAGGTGGATCAGGTGCCAGCCATAGTTGGCGCCAGCACCTAGCAGCAGGGCGAGCGGAGCAAGCAGCCAGACCAGGCGGCGGGATGTCCGCGCCTCTTCGCGGGGCATGGCAAGCCCCATGGCGGGGATACAGGTTTGTGGCTGCGGTTGCTGTGCGCGGTGCAGCGCCTTGAGCAGGGTAGACATCAGGAGGCCTCCTCCAGTCTGGGCATGGGTTCACCGGAGAGGGCGTTGAGGCGCAGCAGGGTATTGCTGCCGGCGATGCCGTCAGGGTTGAGCCCCTGATCCCGCTGGAACTGCTGCAGTTTGTTCTTGAGCTCGCCATCGAAGCGACGCACCTTGCGCTCGGGCTGTTGCAGCGCACGGCTCAGGGCATTGTCGAGCCACTGGATCTGGGCCTGCCCCGCATTGTTGCCGATCAGGCTGGCGCCCCCCTTGGGCATGCGCCAGAGCAGGGTGTAGCTGCCGCCCCAGTTGTCGCTGAGCCACTGCCTCTCAACCTGCCAGCTCTGGTTGCCGATCATCAGGCGCGCCTGCTTGGGGCCGAGAGTGACCAGGGTGGCATAGTAGATACCGCCCGTCTCGTCGGTAAGGCTGACCATGGCGGGGTATTGCAGATTGCGCAGCTCATCGAGGCTCGCTTCCCCCTCCTGACAGCGCAGGCCGGCGCGGGGGGCGTTGTCGCAGGTGGCATCCTCCAGCTCGGGCTCGTAGCCCCAGACCCGGTAGAGATTCTGCATTGCGCCCTCGGGGTCGAGTGCCTGATTGATCGCCTCGGTAAGCTGCTCCTGCTGCTCGGCGGTCTCATCGACGGTAACCGGTACCTCGACCTTGACCACCGGGCGGGTGGGGAAGACGCCGAAGAACTGCCAGCCCCACCAGCCAGCCGCCACCAGCAGGGAGCCAGCCAGAGCGACCGCAAGGCCGGAGAGCCAGCTCCCCTCGTCGCGGATCCCGCTCACCTCAAAGGCGGCCTGACTGATGTCGCCATGGACAATCTTGTAGCTGCCACGGGCAAAGGCGGCGATCAGGGCGCGGTCGCAGATGAGGTTGATAAGACGGGGAATGCCACCGCTTAGGCGGTGGAGGGTCTGGATTGCCCTGGGGGTAAAAATGGGCTGTACGCAGCCGGCGACCTGCAGCCGGAAGCGAACATAGGCATCGACATCGCCGGCACCCAGGGGCAGCAGGTGGTAGCGAGCGGTAATGCGCTGGGCCAGCTGGCGCAGCAGGGGCTGGCGCAACATCTGCTGCAGCTCTGGCTGACCGATCAGCACCACCTGTAGCAGCTTCTTCTCGTCGGTTTCGAGGTTGGTCAGCAGGCGCAACTGCTCCAGCACCTCTGGCAGCAGATGCTGGGCCTCATCCACCAGCACCACGCTGCGCTTGCCTGCCGCCAGATTGGCCAGCAGGTGGTCGCGAATAAGGTCGAACAACAGCTTGATCCCCGCCTCGGTCGGGTAGGCAAGCTGAAACTCGTCACAGATGGCCGCCAGCAGATCCCGCTCGGTCAGCGAGGGGTTGAGGATATAGGCGATCTCGGTCTCGGCGGGCAGCTGTTGCAGCAGGCAGCGGGAGACGGTGGTCTTGCCGGTGCCTACTTCGCCGGTCAGTAGCACAAAGCCGCCGCCATCCTGCAATCCGTAGCTGAGATGGGCCAGAGCCTCCCCGTGCCGCTCGCTCATGTAGAGATATTTGGGATTGGGCGAGATGGAGAACGGGTGTTCCGAGAGGCCAAAGAACTGTGTGTACATGAGGGATTCTTTTGTGACCAGTTACAGGTAAAAAATGTCTCCGGATGATAGCAAACCTCGCACTCATTGGAAGCTATCCGAGTGGACAAGAGACAAATGACGGCACTTTCCCTTCATCTTGTGATCCAGAGTCGGGATTGTGCCGCTCAAATGGTCAAAAAATAGCGGTGATTTGCAAAAATAAGTTTATTGTCAACAGCTTGGGGAGGCGAAGTTTTCACCTATCGGTTCGTTATCGGGTTTGCCGACTCAGCGATGATCCTGAAATTTGGCCGCTATCTCCTTGAACTGCGCCTCGCAGGCGAGAAACGCCTTGACTATGTTCGGGTCGAAATGACTGCCGCTTCCTTTCACGATGATCTCCTTCGCTTCCTCATGGCTGAAGGCGGGTTTGTAGACCCGTTTCGAGATGAGGGCATCGTAGACATCCGCCACCGCCATCAGCCGCCCTGAGAGAGGAATAGCCTCACCCGCCAGCCCTGCCGGATAGCCGCTGCCATCCCACTTTTCGTGGTGGGTGAGGGAGATCTCCCGCGCCAGCCGCAGGAAGGAGTTGGAGCCCAGCTGCGCCTCGGCGCTCGCCAGCGCATCAGCACCGATCTGCGGGTGGCGCTTCATGATGGCGAACTCCTCATCGGTCAGCTTGCCCGGCTTGAGCAGGATGGCGTCGGGAATGCCCACCTTGCCCACATCGTGCAGCGGGGCTGATTTGAACAAAAGATCGATAGTGGCATCATCCAGTGGATAGCTATCCCAGTTGCTGAAGCTCAGATGCTCCGCCAGCGCCTTGACGTAGTGTTGGGTACGGATGATATGGGCGCCGGTCTCGTTGTCACGGGTCTCTGCCAGCGAGGCGAGGCCGAGAATGGCCACATCCCGGGTCAGATTGAGTTCGTCGCTGCGGGATTTCAGCTCGCCGATCATCTGATTGGTGCTGGCGGCGATAAGGCCAAACTCGTCATCCCGGGTGACCGGCACCCGGGCATCGAAGTCACCGCATTGCACTCTGGCCATGGTGCTGGTCTGGTGGCGCAGGGAGAGGCCAAGGTTGCGGCCGTAGCCGTGAATGATGAGGGCGAGATAGCTGAAGGTCACCGTCATCACGAAGGCGATCTCCCACAGGATGTAGTGCTGGGCCTCGACTCTCGGCAGGCTGCGCTCCACCGTCACCAGCCACTCCAGATCTTTGTTGAACAGCAAGAAGAATACGCACCCCAATAAGGTGAGGGTTGCCAGGGTAAAGAGGGTGAACTTGCGTGGCAGCGGCATGGCCAGCGGATGGCTCAGTGCCAGGCTCTGCTCGGCTTGCCGTGCTCTGGCCCGATGCCAATCCCGCTCCAGAGTCAGGTCGGCCGCCACCAGAAAGCCGAGGGTGGTCATCCCCAGCAAGACCTTGAGGTGACTCTCCAGCGGAAAGTCGTGGGCCAGGGCGTTGTAGCCCGAGAGCAGCAGTGCTCCCAGCAGGTAGAAACCTACCTCCAGTCCAAACCCGTCCAGCCCGTTACGCGGCAGGGGCCGCCTTGAGAGCAGGCGGTTGCGCACGGCGAACATGATGGCGAACGTCACCAGCGTCGGCCCCAGCAGCTGGGGTAGGGTGAGGCTCTCGAGAAACGGGCAGACCTGCCAGCCATAGAGACAAAAGAATGACAGGGTTACCCCGTAGTGCAGGGCGCAGCGCCCCGAGATTCTCATCATGATTTCACCTGAACAGCGTTTTTGTTGTTATGGCCGCCGCGACAGGCGCACCATCCTCAGCACCGTTGCAGCAGCAGGCTACCGATAGAGTAGCCGGCGCCAAACGAGCATAGGACGCCGCGTGCCCCCGCAGGAAGGTCGCGATTGTACAGATGAAACGCGATGATGGAACCCGCCGAGCTGGTATTGCCATAGCTGTCGAGAATGACCGGCGCCTCCTGCTGGCTGGCATCGTGGCCCAGCAGCTTGCGGCCGATGAACTGGTTCATGGTGAGGTTGGCCTGATGGAGCCAGAGCCGGCTCAGGGAGTCTGCTGCCCAACCCTGTTCATCGAGCTGGCCGGCAATCTGGTCGCACACCAGCGGCAACACCTCCTTGAACACCTTGCGACCCTGCTGGCGAAACAGCTTGTCGTCGCCGTAGCGGGTACGCGGGCTTAGCCGGTTCAAAAAGCCGAAGTTGTTGCGGATGTTGTTGGAGTACCGGGTCACCAGCTTGCTTGCTACCAGTTGCCACGGATTGGCCACCTTGCAATCGACCTGCCGCTCCAGCAGCACCGCGGTGCAGGCATCGCCGAAGATAAAGTGGCTATCCCGATCGCGAAAATTGAGGTGCCCCGAACAGATCTCCGGATTGACCACCAGCGCCAGTTTGGCGCTGCCTGCCGCCAGCATGTCGGCTGCTGTTTTGATACCGAAGGTGGCAGACGAGCAGGCCACGTTCATGTCAAAGGCCATGCCGCTCGCTCCCAGATAGTGCTGCAGCTCGATGGCCAGCGCCGGGTAGGGGCGTGGCATGTTGGATGCCGCCACTATCACCAAATCGATCTCTCCCGGCTCGCGGCCGGCGGTGATCAGCGCCTGTTCGGCGGCGGCCACCGCCATCTCCACCATGATGGAGGGCATCTCATCGGGCCGCTCTGCCAGCAGCGGCTGCATGATGTCGGGGTTGAGCACTCCCTCGCGGCTCACCAGATAACGGCTCTTGATGCCGGAGGCCTTCTCGATGAACTCGCAGCTGGAGTGCTGCTTGGCGGGGAGCTGGCCGGCGTCGATGGCGGAGGCGTTCTCCTCGTTGTAGAGATCCACATACTGGTTGAAGGCGGCCACCAGCTCTTCATTGCTGACGGCAAAGGGGGGTGTATAGAGGCCTGAGCCACTGATCACGATAGAGGTCATCTTTGCTCCTCGCCGGGTGCGTTCCCGGCTTGTCGGTTTATAGGGTAGAGAGGGTTACAGCTGGTCGATCGCCGCAGCGAGACCCGCCAGGGTCAGCGGATGCATCCGCCCGCCAACCACGTCATTCATCAATTTTATCGAGGGGTGCCAGAGCCACTCCCGGCGCGGTGTGGGGTTGATCCACACCAGTTTGGGAAAGTGTTGCTGCAAGCGGGTAAGCCACACCTGACCCGACTCTTCATTCCACTGCTCGACACTGCCACCCGGCCAGGTGATCTCGTAGGGGCCCATGGTGGCATCCCCCACCAGGATCACCCGGTAGTCGCTGCCGTAGGTGCGCAGCAGGCGCAGGGTATCGAACCGCTCCTCAAAGCGGCGGGCGTTATCCTTCCAGACGAAGTCGTAGAGGCAGTTGTGAAAATAGAAGTACTCCAGATGCTTGAATTCGTGGCGCAGGGCGGAGAAGAGGCGCTGCACCTCGGCCACGTGGGCATCCATGGAGCCTCCGACATCGAAGAAAACCAACAGCTTGACCCCGTTGTGGCGCTCGGGCCGCAGCTTCACATCGAGCCAGCCCTGGCGGGCAGAACTTTTTATGGTGTCGTCGAGATCCAGCTCGTCGGGATTGCCTTTGCGCACCCAGCGTCTGAGCTTGCGCAGTGCCAGCTGGATGGCGCGCTGGCCGAGCGGCGAGTCGTCGCTGAAGTTGCGATAGTGGCGGGCCTCCCACACCTTGGTCGCCTTGCCGTGCTGCCCCTCTCCACCCATGCGGACGCCCTCGGGGTGAAAACCACCGTGGCCAAACGGGCTACTGCCACCGGTCCCCACCCACTTGTTGCCGCCGGCGTGGCGCTCTTTCTGTTCGCTTAACCGCTGGTTGAGGGTCTCCAGCAGCTTGTCGAGTCCGCCGAGGGATTTGAGCAGCGCCTTCTCCTCTGGGCTCAACAGCCGTTCGAACTCCTTGCGCAGCCACTCCTCGGGCAGGTTCTCCGGCAGCAGGGGGATGGCTTCCAGTCCCTCGTAGTATTCGGCGAAGGCGCGATCGAAGCGATCGTAGTGAGCCTCGTCTTTTACCAGCAGGCAGCGGGAGAGTTGGTAGAACTCGTCCATATCGATGGTGACCAGCCGGGCCGCCAGCGCGGCGTGCAAGTCCAGCAGTTCGCGCAGGCTGCAGGGGAGCTTGTGGCGGCGCAGGTGGGTAAAAAAGTCGATCAACATGGGTCAGCTGCCGCGTCGGGCCAAAAAGGCGAGCTTCTCGAAGAGATGCAAATCCTGCTCGGTCTTGAGCAGGGCGCCATATAGCGCGGGCACCAGCTTGCCGGGCTCGCGGGCGCGCATCGCCTCGGGGGCGATATCGTCGGCCAGGAGCAGGCGGATCCAGTCTAGCAGCTCCGAGGTGGAGGGCTTCTTGCGCAGTTCCTCTACCTCGCGCAGCTCGAAGAAGAGATCCATTGCCTCGCCAAGCAGGCTCTCCTTGAGGTCGGGGTAGTGGAGTTTGACGATGGCCTGCATCTCGGCCTTGTCAGGAAAGCGAATGTAGTGGAAGAAACAGCGACGCAGGAAGGCATCCGGCAGCTCTTTTTCATTGTTGGAGGTGATGATGACCACCGGCCGCTGGCGTGCCTTGACTCGCTCGCCGGTCTCGTAGACGTCGAACTCCATCCGATCCAGCTCCAGCAGCAGATCGTTGGGGAATTCGATGTCGGCCTTGTCGATCTCGTCGATCAGCAGCACCGGTCGCTGCTCGGCGCTGAAAGCCTGCCACAGCTTGCCCTGGCGAATGTAGTGGCTGATATCGGCCACTCTGGGGTCGCCGAGCTGGGAATCGCGCAGCCGGGCCACCGCATCATATTCGTAGAGTCCCTGCTGGGCTTTGGTGGTGGACTTGATATGCCAGGCAATGAGATCGGTGCCGAGATGGTCGGCGACCGCTTCCGCCAGCACCGTCTTGCCGGTGCCTGGCTCCCCTTTGATCAGCAGCGGTTTTTCGAGGGTGATGGCGGCATTGACCGCCATCTTCAATGCATCGGAGGCGAGATACTGGCTGCTTCCTGAAAATCCCATAACGTCGGTTCCTTTGACGATTGGCTCCCGGAGTCAGGGGCCAGAGAGAATAAGCTCTATATGTTGTAATACCATATGGTTATAACGAATAGTCACTTCTCATTCAGAAACCACAGGGTAATCTTGTTTCATCGTCGTAACAAACACAGGGATAGCACCATGAGCAAAATTTTTGAGGACAATAGCCAGACTATCGGTCACACCCCGCTGGTTCGTCTCAACCGTGTTACCAAAGGCCGCGTACTGGCCAAGATCGAGAGCCGCAACCCCAGCTTCAGCGTCAAGTGCCGTATCGGTGCCAACCTGATTTGGGATGCCGAGAAGCGCGGCATCCTGACCAAGGGTAAGGAGATCATCGAGCCCACCAGCGGCAACACGGGTATTGCTCTGGCCTTCGTCGCGGCTGCTCGTGGCTATCCCATCACCCTGACCATGCCAGCCACCATGAGTCTGGAGCGCCGCAAGCTGCTCAAGGCGCTCGGGGCCAATCTGGTGCTGACCGAAGGGCCGCTCGGCATGAAAGGGGCCATTGCCAAGGCCAACGAGATCCTCGAGTCCGAGCCGGGCAAGTATGTGCTGTTGCAACAGTTTGAAAACCCGGCCAACCCGGAGATCCACGAAAAGACCACTGGCCCCGAGATTTGGGATGCCACTGACGGTGAGGTGGATGTGTTCGTGGCCGGGGTCGGTACCGGTGGCACCATTACCGGTGTCTCCCGCTACCTGAAAAAGACTCAGGGCAAGGCGGTGGTCTCTGTCGCCGTTGAGCCTGCCGAGTCGCCGGTCATCAGCCAGAAGCTGGCCGGTGAAGAGATCAAACCGGGCCCCCACAAGATCCAGGGTATTGGTGCCGGCTTTATTCCGGGCAACCTCGACCTCTCCCTGATTGACCGTGTCGAGCAGGTGACCAGTGACGAAGCTATCGAGATGGCTCGCCGCCTGATGGAGGAGGAGGGGATCCTGGCAGGTATCAGCTCCGGTGCTGCTGTGGTGGCTGCCAGCCGTCTGGCCGAGCTGCCGGAGTTTGAAGGAAAAACGATAGTCGTCATCCTGCCGAGCGCCGCGGAGCGCTACCTCTCCAGTGCCCTGTTTGCTGGCGTATTCAGCGAGCAAGAACTGCAGCAGTAAACCACAAGATTGCACTGACCAGACGGCGCTCCCAGGAGCGCCGTTTCTTTATGGGCTAGACTCTGCATCGCCCAGCGCCAGTCGGGCCCTTATTTTTTGGGGTAAAATAACAAGCTCCGGAGCGAGAAAAAAAGCAGACATTCTGTGATAAATCTCATATCCTGTGCGGCGTCACGCGGTGTCTGATGGTCAGGTATCACAAAGTAACAAAGTGTTATTTTTCGTTATAAAATAATTTCAGGCCAGTCCTGATGCGGCTTGTAGCCCAATAACGGAAAAATCCCGACCAAGACACCGAAATACTGCACAGAAAATTGACCTGGATTAAACCATTGCGGGTCTGCTTTCGTTACTTTACAACATATCCATACTGACACGGTGGGTCAGGTTGTCTGAAAAGCGACCAGCTCACTAAAAAATATCAATAATATGGGGTGAAACCATGTACGAGAAGTCTGTTGTTATTACTGCTGAAAACGGCCTGCACACCCGTCCGGCAGCTCAGTTCGTGAAAGAAGCCAAAGAATTCCAAAGCGAGATCACTGTGGTCTCCGGTGGCAAATCCGCCAGCGCCAAGAGCCTGTTCAAGCTGCAGACTCTGGGTCTGACCAAAGGCACCAACGTGACCATCCAGGCCGACGGCCCGGACGCTCAGAAAGCCGTTGAGAAGCTGGTTGCCCTGATGGACGAGCTGGAGTAATCCAGCTTTACTCCTCCCCCACAGTCGTTTTAATAGGAAGGATTATGATATCTGGCATTCTTGCGTCCCCCGGTATCGCATTCGGTAAGGCGCTTCTTCTGAAAGAAGATGAAATCGTTATCAATCAGGGCAAGATCTCTGCTGACCAGATTGATGCCGAGATCAACCGCTTCCTCGAAGCCCGCACCAAGTCAGCTGCACAGCTGGAAGCCATCAAAGAGATGGCCGGTCGCACCTTCGGCGAAGAAAAAGAGGCCATCTTCGAAGGCCACATCATGTTGCTCGAAGATGAAGAGCTGGAAGGGGATATCAAATCCTTCATCAAAGATAACAAGGCATCCGCCGACAAAGCCATCTACGAGGTGATCGAACAGTACGCCAAGATGATGGCCGAGCTGGACGACCCCTATCTGCGCGAGCGCGCAACCGACTTCCGTGACATCGGTACCCGTCTGGTCAAGAACGTACTGGGCATCGCCGTTGTCAACCTGAGCACCATCGACGAAGAGGTGATCCTGGTCGCCAAAGACCTGACCCCGTCCGAAACTGCTCAGATCAACCTGAAATATGTGCTGGGTTTCGTTACCGACATCGGTGGCCGTACCTCCCACACCTCCATCATGGCCCGCTCTCTGGAGCTGCCGGCCATCGTGGGCACCAACGACATCACCGATCGCGTCAAGAACGGTGAGATGATCCTGCTCGACGCCATCAACAACAAAGTTGTGATCAACCCGAGCGAAGCCGAGCTGACCCAGTTCAAAGAGACTCAGGCCCGTTATCAGGCTGAGAAAGACGAGCTCGCCAAGCTGAAAGATCTGCCTGCCATCACTCTGGATGGTCATCAGGTCGAAGTGTGTGCCAACATCGGTACCGTCAAGGATACCGAAGGTGCCATCCGCAATGGCGCCGAAGGCGTGGGTCTGTACCGTACCGAGTTCCTGTTCATGGACCGTGACGCGCTGCCTACCGAAGACGAGCAGTTCAAAGCCTACAAAGAAGTGGCCGAAGCGATGCCGGATCAGCCGATCATCGTGCGTACCATGGACATTGGCGGCGACAAAGAGCTGCCGTACATGAATTTCCCGAAAGAGATGAACCCCTTCCTGGGCTGGCGTGCAGTGCGTATTTTCTTCGACCGCGAAGACATCATGCACGCTCAGCTGCGGGCCATTCTGCGTGCGTCTGCCTTTGGCAAACTGCGCATCATGTTCCCGATGATCATCTCTGTCGAAGAGTTCCGTAGCCTGAAAGCTACCGTAGAGACGCTGAAAGCTGAACTGCGCGCCGAAGGCAAAGCCTTTGATGAATCCATCGAAGTGGGTATCATGATCGAGACCCCGGCTGCTGCCGTCATGGCTCATCATCTTGCCAAGGAAGTGGATTTCTTCAGTATCGGTACCAACGACCTGACCCAGTACACCCTGGCTGTCGACCGTGGTAACGAGATGATCTCCGCGATGTACAACCCGCTGTCACCCTCCGTCCTGACCCTGATCAAGATGGTTATCGATGCATCCCATGCCGAAGGCAAGTGGACCGGTATGTGTGGTGAACTGGCTGGTGACGAGCGTGCCACCCTGCTGCTGCTGGGTATGGGTCTGGATGAGTTCTCCATGAGCGCCATCTCTGTACCGCGTATCAAGAAGCTTATCCGCAACACCAACTTCGAAGATGTGAAGGCAATGGCTGATCAAGCACTGAGCTTTGCCACCGCTGCTGAAATCGAAGCATGCGTAGATAACTTTATTAAGCAGAAGGCAGTCTGCTAAGATCGGCTGCAAACAGCGAAAAATCATCTCTAGGAGCTTTATATGGGTCTGTTCGACAAACTGAAGAAACTGGTTTCCGACGATAGCTCTGACACCGGTGGCATCGAAATCTTTGCTCCGCTGTCTGGCGAAATCGTGCCGATCGAAGATGTGCCTGATGTCGTCTTCGCCGAGAAAATCGTTGGTGACGGTATCGCCATCAAGCCGGCTGGCAACAAGATGGTTGCTCCGTGCGACGGTACCATCGGCAAGATTTTCGAGACCAACCACGCGTTCTCTCTGGAATCTGACTCTGGCATCGAGCTGTTCGTTCACTTCGGTATCGACACCGTTGAGCTGAAAGGCGAAGGCTTCAAGCGTATCGCTCAGGAAGGCCAGCAGGTCAAGCGTGGCGACACCATCATCGAGTTCGATTTGGCCGTTCTGGAAGCGAAAGCCAAGTCTACCCTGACTCCGGTGGTCATCTCCAACATGGACGAGATCAAAGAGCTGGTGAAGATGACTGGTGCCGTGACTGTGGGCGAGACCCCGGTGATCCGCATCAAGAAATAAGCCGTGACAGGCCAAGCGCCTGTTACTGCAACAAAAAACCGAAGCCTTGTGCTTCGGTTTTTTTATGGCTGCGATCCGGTCCAGAACCCCTTTCCTCTCCTCCCTTACTCTTTCGCGACCACCACCCGGTTACGCCCCTGCTCCTTGGCGAGGTAAAGTGCCCGATCCGCCATCATCAGCAGGTAGTCGATGCTCTGATCGCCCCGGGTAGCGGCGCAGCCAAGGCTGATGGTGAGAGTGATACTCTGTCCCTGCCATGGCATGATCAGCTCGCTGACCTGCTGGCGCAGCCGTTCGGCCCGGCAGGTGGCCTGCTCCAGCGTGTGATCCGGCAAGATCAGCAGAAACTCCTCGCCGCCCCAGCGGGCCAGGCACTCCCCCGGTTGCAGCAGTTCTGTCATGGTTTCGGCAACGGCGCAGAGCGCCGCATCCCCCGCAGGGTGACCGTAGCGGTCGTTGATCTGCTTGAAGTGGTCGATATCGCCCAGCACCAGGGCAAAGGCATCGCCCTGCATCCGGTGGGATTGCAGCTGCTGCTCGGCACCACGACGGTTGCACAGCTCGGTGAGGGGGTCGGTACAGGAGAGGCGGCTCACCTCTTCCACCATGCACTGCAGGTCGTGAATGTCGCGGAAGGTGACGATATGGCCATTCGGGATGGCATCGGCCCCCAGCTGGGCCGTTACCACGAACCAGCGGTGCTGGCCATTCTTGCAGCGGATCAGGGCGGGCATCTCCGCCACTTCTCGCCCCTCTTGCAAAGAGCGCTCTACCTCGGTGTGCCAGGCCTGAATGATCGCGCTGCGGTAGGTTGCATCCGGATAGGCGAGGCGGAACCAGCTGGCCATATCGGGCAGATCGGCCAGGTCATACCCGAGCTGCTCGCGAAAGGCGCGGTTGAGAAAGCGATGGCGACGCACAGGGATGCTGTCACCGGTATCGGGCAGACCCTCGCGGCGCGCCACCGATTCTGACACCAGAATGGGGAGCGGTATCACGTCAAAGGAACGAAACAGGATCTGCTGCAGTTCTCTCTCTTCCATCGTCACGTGGTGCTCCCTGATCCTTTTGTCACTTTCTCTAACATAGGTTAGCCAGCGCAGGTGGTAAATGGATTTCTGGGGCGCGGCGGGGGAGAGCTATCGTCTCATCTGAAAGCAGGGGAAAAGGGGGCTGGAGCAGCATGTTGCACCGGTTCGGAGGGGGTCGCTGGGTGTCTGCCGATGTCACCAGAGCGGCTTGCGGCAATGATTCAACGCGTTTAGCGGCTTATTTTATAAACAATTTTGTTTATAAAATAACGGTATTCTGGCGCCACAGAGGGCAACACTTGCCGGGTGGCCACCTCCCCAGGGCTTGCCGAGCCTTCTCCGATCCGCTGACCGATCATGTGAACGCAATAAAAAAGCCGCTCACACAGGTGAGCGGCTTTGCTGGTTTCTCTTCCCTTAAGCGGGCTGTTTGCCCTCGTCAGCGGGAGGTGGCGGCAGGGCGCCGGAGTTGGATTCGACCTTCTGCTCCTCCCCCTGCATGTTCTTGATGTAGACATCCATCTGGTTGAAGGCGATCTCGATGCCGTTCTCGCGGAACAGCTGGTCGATCTTGCGGTTCAACTCGTCCACCGCCGGGTTGCGATCCCCCAGCTCGCTCACGAAGAAGCGCAGCTCGTGATCCAGGGTGCTGGCACCGAAGGTGAGGAAGTAGACGATGGGCGCCGGGTCTTTCAGCACGCGGCTGTTCTCGTCCGCCGCCTGTTTGAGCAGG
This sequence comes from Aeromonas sp. SCS5, assembly GCF_001887375.1. NCBI lineage: Bacteria > Pseudomonadati > Pseudomonadota > Gammaproteobacteria > Aeromonadales > Aeromonadaceae > Aeromonas > Aeromonas sp. SCS5. The sequence continues at coordinate 48,718 of NZ_LFCS01000006.1, read as the reverse complement.
GTGCGGGTCAGCTCCAGATCGGAACCGTATGCCACGCCTACCCGCACGATGACCCGGGTCACGGTGTCACTCAGCGACCAGTTGATCAGCCGCTCGGTCATCAGCTGCTGGTTGGGGATGATCACCTCTTTGCGGTCGAAGTCGGTCAGGGTGGTGGCGCGAATGCGGATCCGCGAGACGGTACCCGAGAAGGAGCCGATGGTGACGGTGTCACCGATCCGCACCGGACGCTCGAACAGGATGATGATGCCGGAGACGAAGTTGGAGAGGATCTCCTTCATGCCAAAACCGATACCGACTGACAGACCACCCGCTACCCACTGCAGCTTGTCCCACTGCACGCCCATCATGGAGAGGGCGGTGAGGGAGCCGAAGCCGATCAGTACGTAGTTGAGCATGGTGGTGATGGCGTAGGCCGTCCCCTGAGCCAGATTGAGCTTGGAGAGCACCAGCACCTCCAGCAAGCCCGGCAGGTTGCGTGCCAGCGACCAGGCGCCACCGAGCATCAGGAGGCCGATCAGCACGTCACTCAGGCTGATGGGGAAGAGCACGGCATTGGCACCGGTGCCTTCAGTGCGGTGCCACAGCACCATGCTGTCGAGATAGGAGAATACCGCGACCAGATCGGACCAGAGCCAGTAGAAGGCGACGCCGAAGATCAGCATCAGCACGGTACGGGTCAGACGCAGGGACTGCTGGCTGACATCCTCCAGATCCATCGGCTGCTCTTCGATGGACTCGCCACCTTCCGCATCTTCCGAAGATTTGTGCTCACGTTTGGCCACCGCGCGGCGGTAGGCCAGACGACGGGCCGCCAGCTCCAGCCCGCGCAGGGCGGTGCGGTAGACCAGGCTCCAGATGATCAGCAGATAGAAGGATTCGATCAGGCGACCGGTGAGCTTGAGCGCGGTGTAGTAGTAGCCGAGTACCGCCAGCACGATCAGCGCCACCGGGGCCAGGGCCAGCGCAATGGCAGTCATGGTCTGGGCCATGCTCGCCTCGCCCTTGATGCGGGCGCGGGAGATGGGAAACACCAGATAGGCGGCCAGCGCCAGCAGGATCAGGGTGAGAGCCTGACCAATCACGTCGTTGCCCAGAGAGGAGGGTTCTACCACCGCCTTGGTCGACAGCATGATGAGGGGCAGCAGCGGCAACCAGAGGTAGCGCATGCTGTTGCGCTTGGCCTGCAACTCGGCGCGCGGGATGCGGAAGTGGGATTCACCGAGTCCGCCCGGGCGCATCACCGCCATGTAGATGCTGAAGACCAGATAGCTGAGGGCCAGGTTCAGAGTGATCTGGAAGATGAGCTTGGGGCTCAGCAGACCACAGTAGGTGAGCAGCAGGCCGCCCGCCAGAATGAACAGGCTGCCCGGCAGGCGCTGCAACAGGGTAAAGAAGAGTGCGCGCGGGGTGTGCCACTGGCTGTCCTGACGGAAGCGGCCCAGATCCTTGGCAATCTTTTTCTGGCGTTCGGCCAGTGCCGGACGCTTCCACATCAGCAGGCCGCCGATCAGCAGCAGCGGGAAGGCGAGCAGGGAGATCCCCAGCAGCTCTTCGCGCCACTGGCTCCAGTCCGGTTTTAGCACCCAGTCGGAGGCCTGTTTGTAGGCCTGGGCGGGCCAGCTGATAAACCACTTGAAGTCGATCGGTTTGTTGCTGCTTACCCAGAAGATGTGCTGTTGCAGGGTAAATTCGATAGAGGCATAGACCCGCGCCAGCTGCTGCTGGGTCAGCTGCAGGCTGATGGCGTTGGTGAGCTGGCTGTCGAGCTGGCGGTTGAGCTGATCGAGCAGGTTGATGCGGGTATCGATGAGTTTGGCCAGGCTCTCCTTGTCTTCATCGCTGACCGGCTCCTTGCTGCTCGCGATCAGGTTATCCAGATAGAGGTTCTTCTGGAACAGCTGGTCACGCTGCTGACTCAGCTCGAACTGGGCCAGATGCAGATCGGCGATCTGCTCTTCCAGGTTTTTCACGGCGATGGTGGGCGCCGCTTCCAGCTGTTGATAGAGCTGATAGAGGATGCGTGACAGCAGCAGATTGCCCTTGAGCATCTGCACCTGTTCGTTGAGGTTGCGCTCGGTCTGGGTGCCGCGCTCCAGCCAGCTCTTGGCCTGCAGGTTTTTCTGGACCAGCGAGTTGAGGTTGGTGGTGGCGCTGATGAGTTGCTGGCTGAGCTGGTGGTTGAGAACCTGCTCTTTTTGTACCAGCGGGCTGTCTTCGGTCGCTACCAGCTCGCCGGTCTGCTCGGCGGTTTTCTCGGTGTCGCCGAGGCGCTTGGCGCTGCTCTGCTCCTGCAGCAGTTGCAGCTTCTGCTCTTCACTGGTGAGGCGGGCGTTCTGGTAGTCGCGCTGTTTGACCGCCAGATCCTGCATGCTGGTACGGTTGTCCAGATCCTTTTGCAGCTGGGAAAGTTGCAGGTCGAGCAGTGCCAGCTCGGTATTGAGCTTCATCTTCTCGGCGCTGCTGACGCTCTCGCCGGCATTAAGGCGGCTGCGGATCTCCTGACTGCGCTGGTAGGCGCGGCTCATGCTGCTCTGGGCGCGCTCCGGCAGGGTCTGCAGGTTGGTGAGCTGGCTGCCGATGGCGCCGAGCGCCTCCTGGGCGGCCTGCATGTTGGCCAGCACATCGGGCTGGCGGTTGTCGAGCTCGGCCAGACTCATGCTGGCGTATTCGCTCTTGATCTGCTCCGGGCTCTTGCCCTGGGTCAGGTCGTTGAGCTTGGCGCTGATGTCGCGCAGCTCACCCGGCAGATTGCGAATGCGCTGGGCCTGCGCCTTGGCTTTCGCCTCCTCCTTGTCGATGCTGTCGAGCAGGGTGAGGGTTTCAGTCAGAAACTTCTGGTCGGCCTGCTGGCTGACGGTCAGGGTCTCGGATTTGCCCAGATTGTCCAGCGCCCGCTGGACGGAAGCGCGGGATGGAACATCCTGCGCCATGGCTTGCGGGGCACCGCAGAGGCTGACGAGTAGGCAGAGCAGCGGCAACAGGATGGCCGATGCTCTCTTGAAGGGTGTTGATTGCATATAACTTCCGGGTTATTGCGCGGTAATTGGGAAATTTCCCACCTGGATTAAATCCGCGGGGATTCTAACACCGGCATCCGTTGGTAAGCAGGGGGGAGGGATAAAAAAAACGGCGCCCGCAGGCGCCGTTTTCAGCTTGTTCAGTTCCGATTAAAGAACGTGAACAGAAGCGGTGTTGGTGGTGCCGCTCGGTACCAGAGCACCGGAGACCATCACAACCACGTCACCTTTCTGGCCCATGCCGATTTCCAGCGCGGCTTCTTTACCGATGCGATAGAAATCGTCGGTAGAGGCGATGCTGTCAACCACGTGAGCAACCACACCCTTGGTCAGAACCAGCTGGGCAGCGGTCTTCTTGTTGGTGGTGATCGCCAGGATCCAGGCTTTCGGGAAGTACTTGCGGATAGCCTTGGCAGACTTGCCGCCTTCGGTGGCAACCACGATCAGCGGGGCGTCCAGCTTCTCGGAGGTCTCGACCGCGCCTTTACATACGGCTTCGGTGATGCGCAGCTTGTTGCTGTCGTTAGAAGCAGACAGGTTGGACGGCATCACGGCATCGGTACGCTCGCAGATGGTGGCCATGATGGTCACGGCTTCCAGCGGGTACTTACCCTTGGCGGACTCACCGGACAGCATGACTGCGTCGGTACCGTCCAGGATGGCGTTGGCCACGTCGCCGGCTTCGGCGCGGGTCGGACGCGGGTTCTTGATCATGGAGTCCAGCATCTGGGTGGCAGTGATAACCACTTTGCGGGCCTTGTTGCACTTGGCGATGATCATCTTCTGGGCGAAGATAACCTCTTCAACCGGGATCTCGACACCCATGTCGCCACGAGCAACCATGATGCCGTCGGACACAGCCAGGATTTCGTCGAAGTTGTCCAGACCTTCCTGGTTTTCGATCTTGGAGATGATCTGGATGTTCTCGCCACCGTGGGCTTTCAGGTGCTCACGGATTTCCAGCACGTCTTCTTTCTTGCGGATGAAGGAAGCAGCAACGAAATCAACGCTCTGCTCGCAGCCGAAGATCAGGTCGCGCTTGTCTTTCTCGGCCAGGGCCGGCAGCTTGATGGAGACGCCCGGCAGGTTGACGCCCTTGTTCTCGCCCAGATCGCCGTTGTTCAGTACTTTACAAACAACTTCGCGCTCGGTGATTTCGATGACGTCCAGACCGATCAGGCCGTCGTCAACCAGGATGCGGTTGCCGACGCGCAGGTCGTTGGCGAAACCTGCATAGGTCACGGCCACTTTGTCTTTGTTGCCAACCACGGTCTGGTCGGTGGTGAAGGTGAAGGTCTGGCCAGCAACCAGTGCGACGTCATTGCCACCTTCCAGCTTCATGGTACGGATTTCCGGACCCTTGGTATCCAGCAGGATAGCTGCGCGCTTGCCGGTCTCGGCCATCACTTCGCGCAGGTTGCGGATACGGGTGCCGTGCTCTTCGTAATCACCGTGAGAGAAGTTCAGGCGCATGACGTTCATGCCGGCGTCCAGCATTTTTGCCAGCATTTCTTTGGATTCGGTCTTGGGACCGATGGTGCAGACGATTTTGGTCTTTTTCATGTCAGTCTTCATGGTTAAGGAGTTTCCGCCGAGCAATATACACCAGTTTTTGGATTCTTTTTATGATCCAGAAACAACGTTTTGACCAGATAACGTTTTCTTTTCAGGGATAACGTTTTCCTGTTGGTCACTTTTTAGAGCATGCATCCACTGGTCTGAGCTGATTGACGACAAATGTTGCCATCTGTGTCTTATTGGCGGAGAGAAGGTTCAGATGTTGTAAAATGACCACCTGCTCACTGTCACCGTCTTGTCACCAGCTTGCGCAAAGATGTTAGCCCATTGGCGCGCTTGTGAAGGGGAAACAGATGGAAAACAGCCCATGGGGTGGCCCGGTTCTGCTTTTGCTGGCGGGGGCACTGCTGCTGGCCCATGCCATGCCTGACGCCAGCTGGCCGGGCAATCACCACTGGCGCTCAGCCTTTACCGGCAAACACTTGGCCGAAGGAGCGGCACCGGTCTCGGCAGAGGTGGCCGCAGAGCGATTGCTGTTGCAGGAGTGGCTGGCGCAGGGGGCGGCGACCCGCGTAGCCCTTTCCGGCGAGAGGCATTGAACGGTCATCAGGTTGCGGGGGCAACCGCAAAACGGGTTAACCAGACGGGTTGATCTCTTTTGACAATGGTTGGGCTGGGTGCCTGATTATCAATAATGGGTTGATAGTGCTTATCCATTCAGCCTGATTGTTAACCCGTTGAGGCGGGCTGATAATGAATTCAGCGGCGTTGCCTCGCGGCAAAAATCGCCATCCAAACCCTTGCTGGAGTCACTGTTATGTCCCTCGCCCCCGTCTGGTTTATCTCCCACGGCGCACCGGATCTGGTGTTGCGTGATCAACCTGCCACCCGATTTCTGAGCACCCTGCGGCTGGGGGAGCTCAAGGGATTGGTGGTCATCTCCGCTCACTGGTTCAGTCGCGAGCTGCAGATCAACGTCGAGCCCAAACCGGCGCTGATGTACGACTTCTATGGTTTCCCCGAGCCGCTCTACCGGATGCGCTGGCCAGCCAGCAGCCCTGAATGGTTACAGCAGGCGGTGGGCGATCAGCTGACGCTGGCGGGGCTGGCAACTACCCCGGTGCGGCGCGAACTGGACCACGGGGTCTGGTCACCGCTCTCCCTGATCGACCCGGACAGCGAGATCCCGCTGGTGCAGATCTCCATCCCTGCCAGCTTCACCCCGACCCAGCTCTGGCAGCTGGGGGAGGCACTTGCCGAATTGCGCAGTCAGGGGATTGGTATCCTCGCCTCCGGCGCCATCACCCACAACCTGCGGGCCTTGGGGCCCGAGGGGTCGCCGGTGCCGCGCTGGGCGAGCCAGTTTGTCGACTGGCTGGAAGGGGCGATGGCGGCAGGGGAGCGAGAGGCATTGCTCGATTACCGTCGGCTGGCCCCCGGAGCGGTGGAGTCCCATCCCCACGACGATCACCTGCGCCCGCTCTTTGTGGCGCTGGGGGCCGCGCAGGGCAAGGCACCGACCCTGCTGCACGAGAGCTGGGATGGCGGCAGCCTCTACATGGGGGCCTACCGCTTCGATTAACGAGCGCCGTGCAAACAAGAGCCCGCCAATTGGCGGGCTCTTGTCGTTTTGGGGATTGGCTATGGTCAGGGGACGATAACCCGGCTTTCGCCGCCACCGAGGGCTTCCACCCTGACTTGTACGCCAATCCGCTCCACCAGGGTCTGGACGTGGGAGATGACCCCGATCTGGCGGCCGGCGGCCTGCAGGGAGTCGAGGCTGGCGAGCGCCAGATCCAGACTGTCCGGATCGAGCGTGCCGAACCCCTCGTCGATAAACAGCGATTCGACCTGGGTCTGCCGCGACGAGAGGCTGGAGAGGGCCAGCGCCAGTGCCAGCGACACCAGAAAACTCTCGCCGCCGGAGAGGGAGTCCACCGAGCGCACCTCGTCCCCCATATCGAGATCCACCACCTGCAGCGCCAGATCGGTGCCGGGCACCCGCTCCAGCCGGTAGCGCGGCGAGAGCTCGGCGAGCTGGGCGTTGGCCTCCAGCAACAGACGTTCGAGGGTGAGGCTCTGGGCGAAGGTGCGGAACTTGGCGCCGTTGGCCTGCCCGATCAGATCGCACAGCTGCTGCCAGTGGTCGGCCACCGCCTGCTGGGCGGCCAGCTCCTGCTGCAGGCTGCCCGCCTTGAGGGCGGCCGCTTCGGCTTGCGCCAGCGTGCTCTTGCACTCGAACAGTTGCTCGTCTAGCTCGCGGCAGTGGGTTTCCAGCGCCGTGAGCCGCAGCAGCAGCTCCTCCTGCGGCAGGGCAGCCAGCTCGGGGTGATGCTCGCGATAGCGTTCGCGCTTGCTCTCCTCCAGCGCCAGCGCCCGCTGCCGCTCGGCAAGGCGGGTGCGCGCCTCGCCAACCGCATCCTCCAGCCCTTGCAGGGCGGCGCGGCGCGCCTTGAGCTCATCGGGGCTGATGGCCAGCAGGCGGCGCAGGTCATATTCGACGATGCCGAGGGTACTGGCGTGGGCAGCCCAGCGACCCAGCACCTCCCGTTTGCGGCGGCTGCTCACCTGCTTCTCCTGCTCCACATGGCTGAGGCGGGTCTTGAGCTCGGTCTGCCGCTCGCGCAGGGTGCGGGCACTCTGTTGCATCGCCTCCAGTTCGCTGGCGAGCTGCTGCAGTCGTTGCTGCCAGCGATTCTCGACCAGTGCGATCTCCTCGCCACCCAGACAGGCGGCGCGGCTGGTGAGCAGTCCCTGCCGCTGCTGCTCGTGCTCCTTGTAGTCCCGCTCCAGCTTGTGCAACAGTTCGCGCTGGGTCTGCAGGCGCGTTTCCTGGGCACTCAGGGCCGGGGTGAGGCTGGCGATCTCGCTGGCCAGCCGCTCCCACTCGCTCTGGCCATGCAGCCAGGCCTCGCAGGCCCGCTGCCACTCGCGCCACTGCTGGCTGCCGAGCCACTGGCGCCAGGGTTGGCCAGCCATCTGTTCATCGAGACGGTTGCCCCCCTGTTCGAGGCGCTGGCGCAGGGTCGCTTCCTGTTCGCCCATTGCCTTCACTTCCCCTTCCAGCGCGATGCGATGACGGTCGGCCTCCTGCCACTGCTGCTCGAACTGCTGGTGCTGGGCGCCCAGCTGGCTCAGCTGCTGACGCACCCCCTGCAACTGCTGCTGGCCTAGCTGGGCCTGACGCAGCAGCTGCTGGCTGTGGGCCAGTCCCTGCTCCAGCGTCTGGCCGTGGCCGAGCAGGGTGCTCATCAGTTCGTTCCACTCGATGGGGCTCTGGCGCAGCGGCAGCGGATGGCCCAGCAGGGTATCGCCTCCCAGCTGCAGCCAGCGCTGGGTCAGCTGTTCGGCGCGCGCCTCCAGCTCCGGCAGGTGCTGCTGGCGCACTGCCAGCTGGCGAGCCAGCTCCTGACGCTCGCTCTCGCACTGAATGTATTGGTGGTTGAGCCGTTCCCACTCCAGTTCGAGGCTGCGGGCCCGCTCCGCCAGTTGACCGAGAATACCCGCCACCTGCGGCTGGCTCTGGCTGTAGGGGTGCTCCTCGGCGCCGCAGAGCGGGCATGGGGTGCCATCGCTCAGGATATGGCGATACTGCTCGAACGTGGCCACTGCCCGGGACTGCTCCAGCGCGTGGCGCGCCTCGTCCCGCTGCAGGGCGAGCCGCTCGCGGGCTGGCGCCAGCTCGTCGCCAAGGGTGGCGAGTTTGCCGAGCGCCTGCTCCAGCTGGGCAATCTCCTGTTGCAAGCGGGTATGTTGCTCGCCGTGATTGCGGCCATAGTCGGCCAGCTCCAGCAGCTGGCGCAGCTGGCCCAGCTGTTCGGTCTGTTGCTGCCACTGCTCCTGCGCTTTGGCGAGGCGGCTCTCCCACTGCTGCTCCTGCAGCTCGTTCTGTTGCTGTTGTAGCCGCGTCTGTTCATGTTGCCAGTAGTCGCGCTCCTGCTGGCCCTGTTCCAGCTGGCGTTGCAGCTGCTGCAGGGCGCGCAGCTTGTGATCGCGCAGGGTGAGCAGTTGCTGCAGCTTGTCGGCATCCCCGGCCCAATCCTGCATGGCGGTGAGCAGGGGCTGCCACTGGCGGGCGACCGGTGCCAGCTCCTTGTTCTCTTCCAGCCAGAGGCTCCACTGCTGGTGCTGGCGCCTGAGCTGTTCCACCTGCTGACTCTGTTCGCGCCACCCCTGCTCGAGGGTGAGCTGCACTTCCCGCTCCTGGGTTCCCTCCTGCTGGATCTTCTGTAACTGCTGCTGCTTTTCCCGAATGCGGGTGTCCAGCTCCTGCGCCCGCTTGAGTTCGGGTTGCAGGGCGCCCCATTCGCGCTCGGCGGCGATCTTCTCTGCCAGCAGCTGCTGTTCGGTGAGGGCGCTCTGCTGGGTCTGCTCCTCGAGTTTGGCCAGCTCCGGCCCCAGCTCGGCGATCACCTTCTCCTGCTGCTGCACCTCAAGAGTGAGGCGGGCCAGCTCGTCGTGATCGGCGCGGGCCACCTGTGCCTGCTCGGCGCGGGCGAACTCCTCGCGCTCGGGAGCGGCGGCGCCGTGGGCCTGCAGAGCGGCCTCCAGCGCGGCTTCACCCTCGCTGCAACCTTGCTGCTGGGTGGCGATGCGACCGTTGAGGTCACGCAGATCCTGCATCAGCTGCTGCTGTTGCTGTTCATGCTTGAGGGTGGTGGCGAGGCTCACCTGCCGGCTTACCCACTGCTCGCGGGTCGCCTCGTCCATCAGCGCCACGTCGCCGAGGCGCTGGGTGATGGCGGCCATCTTCTGCTGCTCCTCCCGCGCCCGCTCATAGGTCTGGATGGAGATGGCGGAGTAGAGCTCGGTGCCGGTCATCCGTTCGAGCAGGGCGGAGCGCTCGTTGGCGTCCGATTTGAGGAAGGCGGCAAACTCCCCCTGCGGCAGGATCACCGCACGGCGGAACTGCTCCCAGGAGAGCCCCACCAGTTCATCGATGCGATCCTGCAGCTCCCGCTTGCTGCCACTGAAAACTTGCCCCGACTCGACATCGGTCAGGGTGCGCTCCTGCGCCTGAAAGCGCCCCTCGGCGCGGTTGCGGGCACGGCGCACCGCCCAGCGGGCCAGCCAGATGCGGCCATCGCAGCCACGAAATTGCACCTCGGCAAAGCCGCTGGCGTGACCGCGACTGAGGATGCCGCGCACGTCGTTGGCCTTGAGCTTCTCCTCGTCATCCATGCGGCCCACTTCGGCCACGTTCTTGCGATTGGCGATAAAGCGCGGCATCTCGTCGTAGAGGGCGAGACAAATGGCGTCGAGCAGTGTGCTCTTGCCGGCGCCGGTATTGCCGGTGATGGCAAACAATCCTGCGGCACCGAGTGCCCCGCGGGTAAAGTCGATGGTGAAGGTGCCGGTCAGACTGGCCAGATTCTCACCAGACAGAGACAAGATTTTCATTGGTTTGACTCCTTCACCTGCTCCAGGATCTCTTCAAACGAGGCGACCAGCTGTGCCTCGGGTTCCCCCTCGAACTGGCGCTGATAGCAGAGGCGAAACACCTCGGTGGGGGAGAGCTCATCCAGCCTGCGCCGCTCGCGACCATCGGCCAGTCCTTCGCCAGAGCCCTGATATTGGGTGCTGATACGGGCCAGCCGCACCGGTTTGTCGGCGATGGTAGCGAGAATCCGCTCGCGAATGCGGGCTTCTGGCTTGGGCAGCAGCAGCCGCACTTCGAGGAAGGGCTGTGCCTCTTGTGGACAAGGGGGGAGCGTCAGTGCCTCGATGGCTTCGAGTGCCTCGTCGAGAGGGCTCTGGGGCAGGCGGATCATCTCCACTGCGCGGGGCACCGGGATTCGCTCCAGCCCGGCCAGTTTGCCCTCTGCAAAGGTCACTTCCAGCACCTGATGGTTGTAGTTGGCTTCGGCGAGCGAAAGCGGCAGCGGCGAGCCGCTGTAGTGCACCCCCTCGGCCGGGCTCTGGGCCAGATGGAGGTGACCGAGTGCCGTGTAGTCGGCACCGGCAAAGAGTTCGGCAGGCAGGGCGTGCTGGTTGCCGCCGAGCACCCGCCGCTCTGAAAGCTCGGAGAGCTGGCCCGCCGCCAGATAGGCGTGGCCCATGGCGATGAGCGGCAGATCCTCGCCGCAGCGGGAGCGCCCTTCGGCCAGCACCTCGGCGTAGATTTGGCGTACCCCTTCGATCAACCTGTCCTGCCCCTCTGCCAACTGCTCCACCCGCAAGTCGCTGCTGCGCAGGAACGGCACGGCGGCGCACCAGGCGGCAATCTTGCCCTCCCGGTCTTGCAGCGGTACCAGCAGACGGTCGGTGTCGAGTTTGCCCTCACTGTCGCGGCTGATGCTGCCTACCAGATGCAGATCAAAGGCCCGCAACAGCTCGTGGGGGGCATCCAGCTTGGAGGGGGAGTCGTGGTTGCCGCCGATCAGCACCATGTTGAGGTGAGGCAGCTCGGCGCGCAGCCGCGCCAGAAAGCGGTAGAGCTGCTGCCAGGCGCTGGCGGGCGGATTGGCGGTATCAAACAGATCGCCCGCTACCAGCAGGGCGTCGATCTCGCGCGCCTTGAGGGTGTCGGTCAGCCAGTCGAGGAAGGCATCGTGTTCGAAACGGCGGTCGTGACCATGGAGTTGATGGCCAAGATGCCAGTCGGCGGTATGGAGGATTTTCATGAGAAAGCAACCCGGATCCTGGGACGGTGCCGGTGGCACCCGATGGTGACAAGATGAGGATGCCCCGTGCTTTTTTCAAGTAAAACAAGGGGCTGCCGTCAGTTCATGCGGGTTCGCAGCACATCTTGTACTGGGGGTGGCCGGTAAGGGGATCGGACTCCTCTGCCTCGATGACAAAGCCGTGGCGGCGGTAGAAGCGCACCGCCTGAGAGTTTTCCACGAAGACTCTGGCGTGGAGCGACGCACCCTGACGCTTGGCCTCCTGCAAGAGGGCATGGCCGACGCCGCGTCCCTGTCGGTCGGGGCGCACAAAGAGGGCGGCAAGGTAGTTGTCTACCAGCGCCATAAATCCGAGCAGGTCGCCGCGCTCCTCGAACACCCAGATGTAGGCGTGATCGAGGTAGCGGGTGCGCAGATCCTCCTGAGCCTGCCACCAGCAGGAGGCATCGACGAAATCGTGGGCCTGCAGGGAGGCCAGCAACCAGATTTCGACGATCTCGTCCATGTCTTCGGGGCGACTGGGCCGCAACATATCTTCATCCTTGTTAACAACTTCACCTTCGCAGTCTAGGGGAACTTGATGACAGTTCCGGTAACCGGTATGGCACCCTGTGAAGTCGATCGCCCTTTATTTAGCAAGAATGATTGGCTGATCACAAAGCGCCGCTCTAGTACAATGCCCGCCGGACAATCTATCGAGACCGAGGACGCCATGTGGTTTAAAAACCTGCAGATTTATCGCTTTACCCGCCCCTTCGACCTGACCGTTGAGCAGCTGGAAACCCAGCTGGAGGCCTGTGCCTTCACCCCTTGCGGTAGTCAGGACATCTCCCGGTTCGGGTGGGTCAAGCCCCTTGGCAAATTCGGCTCAACCCTGACCCACAGCGCCTCCGGCCATATCCTCATCTGCGCCCGCAAGGAGGAGAAGATGCTGCCCGGTACCGTGGTCAAGGAGATGCTGGCGGAGAAAGTAGAGGCGATCGAGTTCGAGCAGGGCCGCGCCCTCAAGAAGAAAGAGAAGGAAGCGCTGAAAGAGGAGATCCTCCACACCCTGCTGCCGCGTGCCTTCAGCCGTACCAGCCAGACCTTCGCCTGGATCAATCCGGCCGACAACCTGATGGTGGTGGATGCGGGCTCTGCCAAGAAGGCGGACGACCTGCTGGCTCTGTTGCGCAAATCCATCGGCTCCCTGCCGGTAGTGCCGGTGGCCCTCAAGAACCCGCCCGAAATCACCATGACCGAGTGGCTGAACGAGGGCAATCTGCCTGCCTCCTTCACCCTTGAAGATGAAGCCGAGCTGCGCAGTGCCATGGAGCATGGTGGCATCATCCGCTGCAAGCAGCAGGATCTGATGACGGATGAAATCAAAAACCACCTGGCCAACGACAAGCTGGTGACCAAGCTGGCTCTCAACTGGGGCGAGACCGTCAGCTTCGTGCTGGGGGATGATCTCTCCATCAAGCGCCTGAAGTTCAGCGAAGAGCTGCGCGAGCAGAACGACGATGTGACCAGCGAAGATCCGGCCGCCCGTCTGGATGCCGACTTCGCGCTGGTGACCGCCGAGCTCTCCCAGTTTATCCCGGCGCTGTTTGCCGCCCTGGGTGGCGAAGAGCAGTCCATCTGAACTGATTCAGCCTGATTGCAAAAAACCGCCCGAGGGCGGTTTTTTTATGGGCGCTGATGGCCGGAGGCAATCCCGAACAGAGAGGGCCGACTGGTGGTCGGCCCTCTCCTAGACGTCGAAGCTCAGCTCGGGCGTGGGGGTTCGCCACAGGGGATTATTTGATACCCAGCAGCTCCACATCAAAGATCAGCACGGATCCCGGCGGAATTTTGCCGGCGGCGCGGTCACCGTAGGCGAGGTTGGCCGGGATATAGAAGCGGGTCTTCTCCCCTTCCACCATCAGCTGAACTCCTTCAGTCCACCCCTTGATCACCTGATTGAGGCCAAACTCGATGGGCTCGCCACGGGCGACCGAGCTGTCAAAGACGGTGCCGTCCAGCAGCTTGCCCTCGTAGTGCACCTTCACCTTGCTGGTGGCAGTCGGGTGAACGGTGCCGGTGCCCGGAGTCAGCACTTCGTACTGCAGGCCGGAGGCGGTGGTGGTCACCAGCGGTTTCTCCTTGTTGCTGGCGAGGAACTCGGCCCCCTTGCGAACATTATCTTCGGCCAGCTTCTTGTTGTTGCTGCTGGAGTAGAAGTAGTAGGCGACACCGGCAACCAGCAGCGCGATCAGTATGAATTTCATCGGTTTTCCTATTCCAAGAAAGACAAAGAGTGCAATGAGGGGCCATCTTATCGCGCACCGCCCCTGATGGCGAGCCACAGGGCGGGAGGATGTGAGCGGGCAGGCAAAGCAGGGTGGCGCAGACGTAAAAAGGGGCGAGTCGGTGACTCGCCCCTTTTTATGGCGGCAGCGCTTACTTGGCGGCCACCATCATCAGAGCTGGCAGGGCGAAGAAGAGACCCGCCACATAACCGAGTGCCAGCAGCTTGTTCTCGCTGCCTACCCGGGCCAAGCCCTCGGCGGCGCGCACCGGCAGGTCACGCAGGAACGGCAGGCCATAGATGAACACCACGGCGAAGACGTTGAACAACACGTGGACCAGCGCAATGGTCAGGGCCAGCTGGGCACCGGCTCCGCTGATGGCGGTGGCAGCCAGCAGGGCGGTGATGGTGGTACCGATATTGGCGCCCAGAGTGAAGGGGTAGAGCTGGCGAGTGCTGAACACACCGCCGCCGGCCAGCGGGATCATCAGGCTGGTGGTGGTGGAAGAGGACTGCACCATGATGGTCACCAGCGCACCGGAGGTGATGCCGCTCAGCGGGCCACGGCCCAATGCCTTGTGCAGTACCTCTTTGGCGCGGCCAACCAGCACCTTCTGCAGCACTTTGCCCAGATAAGTGACGCTGGCCAGGATCAGCAGGATACCGATGACGATGGTGGCGATGGCGGCACCCTTGCCCGGCAGGAAGGATACGGCACTGTCGATCAGCTGCTGGGCCGGTGCGGTCAGCGGCTTCATGAAATCCATGCCCTTCATCGACATGTTGGCAGAGCCCACCAGCATGTTGGCCAGCCATTCGGCGCTATGTTGCAGCAGACCGAACATCAGCTCCAGCGGCAGGAAGATGACCACGGCCAGCAGGTTGAAGAAGTCGTGTACGGTGGCGGCGGCGAAGGCGCGGCGGAATTCGGTACGGTCGCGGACATGGCCCAGCGAAACGATGGTGTTGGTGATGGTAGTGCCGAGGTTGGCACCCATGACCATGGGGATGGCCATGCCGATGGGCAGGCCGCCGGCAACCAGACCGACGATGACCGAGGTCACAGTGCTGGAGGATTGTACCAGCGCGGTCGCCAGGATGCCGAGCAGCAGGGCGACGAAGGGGTTGTTGGCAAACGCGAAGATCTGGGCTGCGCCCTCGGCGCCGCCGGAGAAACCTTTGAAACCGTGGGAGACTGCGCCGACGGCTACCAGGATCAGGTAAACCAGGGCGATGACACTCATCCAGTTGAACAGGGCGCGGGTCGCTGACTGCTGCTGTTGGGAGTCACTCTGTTGCATAAAGCCTCTTGGGACGGCCGTGCCGTCTTGGGTTGTTGATGACCCGCGCATTTAATCAGTGGTTAATGACAGAAATATGACAACGTGACATTTCGATGATGTTTTTATGACGACAAGCTGCGGCGACAAGCGCTGACCGAGCCGGTTGGCTCTGGGGTGGCAAAAGGGGGGGACGAAGGCACTGCCGCCTTGCCAGCTGGGAGGTGATCGCTACACTGCGCCCCTTTATTGGCAAGCAGGAGTAAACAAGATGATGCGTGCATGGATCCTCTCTCTGTCGCTGGGGCTGCTCTCGGCAGGGGCACAGGCCAGCCTGTTGAAAACAGATTGCAACCTCGACAAGGCCCTCAAAAACGAAGCGGTGAACGCCACACTGGGGGTCAAGGGCAACTGTGATACCAGCAAGCTGGTGAAGCAGGAGAAAGAGAAGGTGAAAGCCGAGGTGCAAAAAGGCCGCACCGACCTGCTGGGCGAGAAGCGCGCCGACCTCAAGGAGAGCGGTAACGGTATGCAGCAGAAGATGGACAAGGCAAACCAGCAGCTGCACAAGGCGGAACAGGATGCCAAGACCATCGCTCGCGATCCGCTCAAGGCTGCGGCGACCGCCGTGCTGGATAAGCAGTAAGCAGACCGGGCCCAAGCCCGTGTGACCGGCAACAGACCGGCAGCAAAAAGGGGAGCCATGGCTCCCCTTTTGTTATGCGCTATCCGCAGGCGATCAGGCGTCGGCCGCCTCTTCGTACTGACGGAACGGGATACGGAACACCGCCAGACGCAAGAACAGATAGGTCACGCCGAGGCCAGCCCAGATCAGGCCAAGCTCGAGGGAGCTCTGCTCCAGGTTGATCCAGAGGGCGCCGATGGTGGCGGCACCGAGCAGCGGCATCAGCAGATAGACGATGTGGTCCTTGAGGGTCTTGTTGCGCTTCTCGCGCACCCAGAACTGACCGATCACCGACAGGTTGACGAAGCTGAATGCCACCAGCGCACCGAAGTTGACCAGCGCCAGCGCGGTATCCAGATCAAACGACACGGCGGAGAGAGCCAGCGCACCGACCATCAGCACGTTGATGGCCGGAGTGCGGTATTTCGGGTGGATGTACCCAAATACCCGCTCCGGGATCATGTGGTCACGACCCATCACGTAGAGGATGCGCGACACACCGGCGTGAGCCGCCATGCCGGAGGCCAGTACCGCGACCGTGGTGCAGACCAGTACCACTGACTGGAAGAAGGTGCCGCCGACGTAGAGGGCGATCTCCGGCAGTACCGCATCCGGATGCTGGAAGCGGGAGAGGCTCGGGAAGTAGAGCTGCAGGCAGTAGGAGACCACCACGAAGATGATGCCGCCGATAAGGGCTGTCAGCACGATCGCCTTGGGGATCACCTTGCCGGCGTTAGGGGTCTCTTCGGAGAGAGAGCTCAGCCCGTCAAAGCCCAGGAACGAGAAGCAGAGGATGGTTGCACCGGTGAAGAGCGGTACCAGCTGTGCTGACTCGAAGTGGAACGGACGGCTGCTCATCAGGGTGCCGGCGCCTTCACCGTGGTAGATACCCCATGCCATCAGACCGATGAAGATGGTGATGATGGCCAGCTGGATCACCACGATGAGGCCATTGAAGTTGGCCACCAGGTTGATGCCGCGCAGGTTGAGGAAGGTCATCACGGTCACCAGACCGAAGATGAAGACCCAGGGCTCGACACCCGGGAACATGGCAGTCAGGTAGATCTTGGCCAGCAGGATGTTGATCATCGGCATGAACATGTAGTCGAGCAGGGAGGACCAGCCGACCATGAAACCGATGTAGGGGTTGAACACTTTCTGGGCGTAGGTATAGGCAGAGCCCGCAGAGGGGAACTTGCGCACCAGATGGCCGTAGCTGAAGGCAGTCAGCAGGATGCCGCCGAGGGCCAGCAGATAGGCAGTGGCGACCCGGCCTTCGGTGATGTCACCGACGATGGCGAAGGTATCGAATACAGCCATGGGGGTCAGGTAGGCCAAACCCATGACGATCACTTGGGTCAGGGTCAGGGTTTTGAGCAGCTTGGCGCCTTGAGATGCCATTACGCTTTCTCCTCAATCAGTGCCGCAGCACGTGCTTGCAACGAGTACAGGATTGCGGTGGATTCGCAGGCCTGCAGATCAAAGGCGCCGGGGAGGCGCAAACCGGTATTAGCCGGCAGGAAAGCATTGAAACGCCCCATGTTTTTCCTCATTAACGTCGGGAGATTGTTGGCAATCTCGGGTATCACTTCCGGAACGTTTCCGGCCTCTTGTAGTGGGTTTGCACTGCTCTTCAAAATACAAAAACCGATGTCGCAGTGAACATCGGTCCTTTATTGGCGGCATATTGTGCATTCGGGATTCCCCCTTGACAAGCAATAATCGGCTCAATATCGCATTTTTTTGCATAAGCGCAGCGAAGGTAAGTGGTCACTCGCCCCCTGTGGCCGACCCCGTGCCGCCCCCCTCTTTACGGGGGCATAGAGGGGGGCTACGCACTATTTTCCTGCTGTGCGAAATTTGTCCTGATTGTCCCTGCAGGGCGCATTGCGCCTCAAGATTGATCCTGATCATATTTGCCGCCATCCCCCGGGCTGTTGCTCAACCTCCCGGAGGCGTTGCTGGCGGGAATCAGGGGGTTGGCGGGGGAAAATAGCGATTGCATGTTTAGTCACAAAAATGACTAAGTTAAATGGTTTTCCTGGTCAGTGCCACGTCACGGAGGGCGATAGTGGCGGGTGCCGATTTGAAATCAGTCACATTTTCAGCAAAAAGCGCAATGGCAAAACATGCGGGGTGGCCAATAAGGTGGCGGCCATAACCGCATCACATACAGCAGATCAGGGGATCGCCAGCGCGGTGAAGGAGAGTAAGCGCAAAGCGTTAAAACGGAGAGCAACGCGCTAAACAATCAGCATGACAGAGTAAAAACAAAGGAGCCCGCAGGCTCCTTTATCGTTTTATCCGCGCGGCTGGCTTATTGCGCCAGCTCCTCGCTGGTGCGCAGCGGAATGCGGAACACCGTCAGGCGCAGGAAGAGGTAGATGGCACCGAGCGCAGCCCAGATCAGCCCCAGCTCGAAGGAGGAGGGCTCAAGGTTGAGCCACAGCACCCCGATGCAGGCGGCGCCACAGAGCGGCAGCAGCAGATAGATCAGATGATCCTTGAGACTCTTGTTGCGACCGAGCTTCACATAGAAGTGGGCAATCACCGCCAGATTGACGAAGGTGAAGGCCACCAGTGCGCCGAAGTTGATCAGGGCCAGCGCCATCTCCAGATCGAACGAAACGGCGGAGAGGGCGAGCAGGCCGACCAGCAGCACATTGCAGGCCGGGGTCTGCCACTTCGGATGCACGTAGGAGAAGAAGCGGCTCGGCAGGGCGCGATCCCGTCCCATCACGTAGAGCAGGCGCGATACGCCGGCGTGGGAGGCGAGCCCTGAGGCGAGTACCGCCACTGTGGTGCAGACCAGCACTACCGCCTGGAACAGCTTGCCGCCCACATAGAGGGCGATCTCCGGCAACACCGCATCCGGATGCTGGAAGCGTGAGATGTCCGGGAAGAAGAGCTGCAGGAAGTAGGAGGTGGTGACAAACAGCACACCGCCGATCAGCGCCGTCAGCACGATGGCGCGGGGGATAACCCGATCCGCATCCGGCGTCTCTTCCGACAGGGTGCTGATGGCATCAAAGCCGAGGAACGACAGACAGAGGATCGAGGCCCCCATCAGCAGCGGCGAGATGTTGATCTGCTCGGAGAAGAAGGGCCGGCTGCTGGCCACGGTGCCCAGCCCCTCGCCATTGTGCACGCCCCAGGCGATCAGGCCGATAAAGACGGCGATGATGCTGAACTGCATGATGACGATGACGCTGTTGAAGTTGGCCACCAGCTTGATGCCGCGCAGGTTGAGGGCGGTCATCACCGCCGCCAGACCGAAGATATAGGTCCAGGGCTCCACCTCGGGGAAGAGCGCCTGCAGATAGATCTTGGCCAGCAGCATGTTGATCATCGGCATGAACATATAGTCGAGCAGGGAGGTCCAACCCACCATAAAGCCGACATAGGGGTGGAACACCTTCTGGGCATAGGTATAGGCGGAGCCTGCCGACGGGAACTTGCGCACCAGATGGCCGTAGCTCAGGGCGGTGAACAGCATGCCGATCAGGGCAAAGAGGTAGGCGGTAGGGACATGGCCTTCGGTGATCTCGGTAACGATGCCGAAGGTGTCGAACACAGCCATGGGGGTGAGGTAGGCAAGACCCATGACCACGACCTGCCACAGTTTCAGGGTCTTTTTCAGACCAACCGGTTGGGCGTTCATCATGCCTGTTCCTCACGCGGTGCCGGGGCGGCACACTCCATCAACGAAACCGGGAAAGAGGCCCGGGAATCAAGGGCGCCGGGGTGGCGCGCACCGGGCAGAGCCGGTCGGAAAGCATTGAGATGCCCCATGTTGTTCCTCACTGATTGTGGTGTCGGGAGATTGCTGCCAATCTCGCTATCTTTTCCGGGGGTGATCCGGCCTCGTTTATGGGTTTGTTCACTGTACAAAAAAGGACCGGCTAGATGTGGTAATACCGGTCCTTGCAGTGGCGGCGCATTGTGCATTTGCAGGGCCCCCTTGACAAGAAAAAAAGGGGGCAAAACTGCATTTTTTTGCACAGGTTAGCGGTTACTTTCCTGCTGGTCAGGCCAGCGCGGCCTCCAGTGATTTTTCAAGGATTTGCATCCCTTCGTCAATCACTGCCGCCGGGGCGGTCAGCGGGGCGAGAAAACGGATGACATTTGCGCGCACCCCGCATGAGAGCAGGACCAGACCGCGTTTGCCCGCCTCGGCTACCAGACGTTTGGTGAGGTCGGGATCGGGCTGGTCGGCATTGCGCTGTTTCACCAGCTCCATGGCCACCATGGCACCGGGTCCGCGAATTTGACCTATGCAGTCAAAACGCTCGGCTATGCGTTGCAGCCCCGCCTTGATCTGCTCACCCTGATCCAGCGCTTTCTGGTTGAGTTTTTCCTCTTCGATCACCTGCAATACCGCCAGCGCGGCGGCACAGGCGATGGGGGAACCGGCATAGGTGCCGCCAAGGCCACCCGGCTTGGCCGCGTTCATGATCTCTGCCTTGCCCACCACGGCGGAGAGGGGGAAGCCGCCAGCCAGACTCTTGGCCAACGTCATGATGTCCGGCTCGATGCCGGCATATTCGGTGGCGAAGGTCTTGCCGGTGCGACAGAAGCCGCTCTGGATCTCGTCGCAGATGAGCAGAATGCCGTGCTGATCGCAGATGCTGCGCAGCTTCTGCATAAAGCTCGGGGAGGCGGGATAGAAGCCACCTTCGCCCTGTACCGGCTCGATAATGATGGCGGCCACCCGGCTCGGCTCGATGTCGGCGCTGAAGCAGAGGTCGAGGGCGTGCAGGGCATCCTCTTCACTCACCCCCAGATAGTCGGCGGGGAAGGGGATGTGGTAGACCTCGCCCGGGAAGGGGCCAAAGCCGGTCTTGTAGGGAACCACCTTGCCGGTGAGCGCCATCCCCATCATGGTGCGGCCGTGAAAGCCCCCCTTGAAGGCGATGGTGCCGCTGCGACCGGTGTGGGCGCGGGCAATCTTGATGGCGTTCTCGACCGCCTCGGCGCCGGTGGAGAGAAACAGGGTGCGTTTCGGGGTCGGGCCGGGCACCAGGGCGTTGAGCTTTTCGGCAAGCTCGATATAGCCCGGGTAGGGGGTGACCTGAAAACAGGTGTGGCTGAACTTTTCCAGCTGCTCGCGCACCGCCGCCACCACTTTCGGATGGTTGTGGCCGGTGTTGAGCACGGCGATGCCGGAGGCAAAGTCGATGTAGCGGTTGCCCTCCACATCCCACAGCTCGGCGTTTTGCGCCCGGTCGATAAAGACCGGCAGCAGGGTGCCAACGCCGTTGACCACGGCCGCTTCGCGGCGCGCTTGCCACGCCTTGTTTGATTCTGACTGACTCATCTTTCCTCCCTGAGGGGCCGCAGCCCCGGATATTCCCTGAAAATGTGGCGGGCGTTTTGGCGCCCATCACAGCCAATTAGCCCATCGGGTCAGATCGGCGGCGTGTGGTGTGTGTTGCAGAAGCCCTCTTGCGAGGCAGCGCAGGCCAAATTATGCCCCTTGCCGCCTCGGGTAAACGTCTGCATCTATCTGTAAAAGCGATGAATCTTGCGGCTAAAGCATCGATGAATGCGATGCTTTAGCCCTCTGCTGCCCTAGCGAATGGCGCCAAAGCAGAGGTATTTGGTCTCCAGATACTCCTCCAGCCCCTCGGCTGCCCCCTCCCGACCCAGACCCGACTCCTTGATGCCGCCAAAGGGGGCCAATTCGGTCGAGATGATCCCCTCGTTGATGCCGACCATCCCGTATTCGAGCTGCTCGGCGACGCGCCATACCCGGGCGATGTCGCGGCCATAGAAGTAGGCGGCCAGACCATAGGGGGTATCGTTGGCCAGCGCGATGGCCTCGGCTTCGCTCTCGAAACGCACCAGCGGCGCGACCGGGCCGAAGATCTCCTCCTGCAGGATGGGGTTGTCCCTGGCGACCTTGCCGAGAATGGTGGGGCGGTAGAAGAGGGGGCCGGCGGGGTGGGGCTCGCCACCCAGCAGCACTTCGGCACCGGCGGCAACAGATTGTTGCACCAGTTCGGCAACCTTGCTGGCGGCGGCCGGATTGATGAGCGGGCCGATCTGGGTGCCTTCACTCATGCCATCCCCCACCTTGAAGGCGGCAACGGCGGCAGTCAGCTTCTCGGCGAAGGCGTCATAGATGCTGGCCTGCACCAGAATGCGGTTGGCGCAGACGCAGGTCTGCCCGGCGTTGCGGTATTTGGAGGCGAGCGCCCCGACCACGGCGGCGTCGAGATCGGCATCGTCAAAGACGATAAAGGGGGCGTTGCCGCCCAGCTCCAGCGAGAGGCGCTTCATGGTGTCGGCGCACTGGCGCATCAGCAGCTTGCCGATGCGGGTCGAGCCGGTGAAGGAGAGCTTGCGCACAGTCGGGTTGTTGCACAGCTCGTTGCCCACCGCGCTCGGCTGGTGGCTGGTGACGATATTGATGACCCCGGCGGGGATCCCCGCCTGCTCGGCCAGTACCACCAGCGCCAGTGCGCAGAGCGGTGTTTCGGCGGCCGGTTTGATGACGATGGTGCAACCGGCGGCCAGCGCCGGGCCGGCCTTGCGGGTGATCATGGCAATCGGGAAGTTCCACGGGGTGATGGCGGCGACGACCCCGACCGGCTGCTTGATGGTGGCCAGCCGGCGATCGCCGCTAAAGCCCGGGATGGTGCGGCCATAGGCGCGCTTGCCCTCTTCGGCGAACCACTGGATAAAACTGGCGCCGTAGGTCACTTCCCCCTTGGCTTCCGCCAGCGGCTTGCCCTGCTCGCAGGTCATGATGCGGGCCAGCTCGTCGCTGTGGGCGGTGATGGCGGCAAACCAGGCGTAGAGCTTGTTGCTGCGCTCCTTGGCGGTGAGGGCTGCCCAGGCGGGTTGCGCCGCGTGGGCGGCCGCGATGGCGCGGCGGGTATCCTCTTCATTCATGTCGGGCACCTGAGTGATCACGGCACCGGTAGCCGGATTGGTGACCTCGAAGGTGCGGCCGCTGGCGGCCTCGCACCACTGACCATCTATATAGGCGCGGGATTTGATCAAGTTTTGATTGGAGCTGGTAGCGGACATGGCAAGCCTCAATGGTGAAACCTGGCAGCAAGGTGGCGATGATGCGGCTCATCCTGTGGTGCTGCCGTATAAAATAATAAGCACATGGAGACCATAAATTGAGCTGAAATGTTTTTCAAGTGTTAAATATATTTGAATTGTTGGTGTGCTGCGTGCTAGAAAATGGGCTGTGTAGCGCAGTTTACCCCGATCCGGTGGCTTGGTGTGATGGTTGGGGTGTGCAAAATAATTAACGATGTGTGTGTAGCATTGCAAACAGCCAGGGATGGTGCTGGTCCGCTATTTTAACCAGAGGGAAGAGGGAGATGACCCATGTTGCGGGAGTGCAGGCAGAAGATGAGAGGGGGCCTGCCATGAGTGGGCCACAGAGCAGTGAGAGCGAGGCTCGTCTGCAGCTGGTGCCGCAGAGTGGTGCCCGTACCATGGGCGAGCGGTTGGCGGCAGTGCGCCACCAGCTGGGGCTCTCCCAGCGGCGGGCTGCGGAGCTGAGCGGCCTGACCCACGGCGCCATCTGCATGATAGAGCAGGACAAGGTGAGCCCCTCGGTGGCGTCGTTGCAAAAGCTGCTCACCGTCTATGGCCTGCCGCTGTCGCGCTTTTTCGCCGAGGAGGAGAGCCGCCCCTGCAGCGTGGTGATCAAGGCTGAACAGCTTATCGAGCTGGGCAGTCAGGGGGTCTCGATGAAGTTGGTGCACAACGGCAACAACCGCCGCCAGCTCGGCTTTATGCTGGAGACCTATCCCCCCGGCACCGACACCGGCGGGCAGGTCAAGCATCAGGGGGAGGAGGTCGGCACTGTGCTGGAGGGGTCGGTGACCCTGACGGTGGCAGGCCAGAGCTATCAACTCGAAGCGGGCGACAGCTATGTGATCGACACCGGCGAGCCCCACAGTTTCAGCAATCCGTCGGGGCAGACCTGCCGCATCGTCAGTGCCCACACCCCGGCGAGCTTTTAATCCTGACAGTAGTTTGGCAACAGAACCGGTAAGGAAACAGGGATCATGACCGAACATGTAAACAGTTACTACGCAGCCAGCGCCAATAAACACGCGCCCTACCCGACATTGACCGAACAGCTGGAGTGTGATGTCTGCGTCATCGGGGCGGGTTATACCGGCCTCTCCAGCGCCCTGCATCTGGTAGAGAAGGGCTATAAGGTGGTGGTGCTGGAGGCCGCGCGAGTCGGCTTTGGCGCCAGCGGCCGTAACGGTGGCCAGATCGTCAACTCCTACAGCCGCGACATTGACACCATAGAAGCGAACTGCCCGCCGGATCAGGCCAGGCTGCTCGGTTCCATGCTGTTTGAGGGGGGCCAGATCATCCGCGAGCGGATCAAGCGCTACAACATCCAGTGCGATCTGCAGGAGGGGGGCGTCTTTGCCGCCGAGACCGAGAAGCAGTTCCACGAGCTCAAGGCGCAGAAGGCGCGCTGGGAGAAGTGGGGCAATGAGCAGCTGGAGCTGCTCGATGCCAAGGGGGTGCGCGAGGTGGTGGCGAGCGATCGCTACGTCGGCGCCCTGCTCGACAAGAGCGGTGGCCATATTCACCCTCTCAATCTGGCGCTGGGGGAGGCGGAAGCGATCCGCATCCAGGGGGGGCAGATTTTCGAGCAGTCCGCCGTCACCAGTATTACTCCGGGTCAGCCGGCGCTGGTCAAGACTGCCAAAGGAGCGGTAAAGGCGCGCTTTATCGTGGTGGCTGGCAACGCTTACCTCGGCAATCTGGTGCCGGAACTGGCCAGCAAGAGCATGCCTTGCGGCACCCAGGTGATCGCCACCGAAGTGCTGGGAGAGGAGCGGGCCCGTTCACTCTTGCCGCAGAACTACTGTCTGGAGGATTGCAACTACCTGCTCGACTACTACCGCACCTCCGGCGATCACCGGTTGATCTATGGCGGCGGCGTGGTCTATGGCGCGCGGGATCCGGCGGATATCGAGAGGCTGATCATCCCCAAGATGCTCAAGACCTTCCCGCAGTTGGCTGACGTCAAGGTGGAGTACACCTGGACCGGCAACTTCCTGCTCACCCTGTCGCGCTTGCCGCAGTTTGGCCGCATCGGCCCCAACATCTACTACATGCAGGGTTACAGCGGCCATGGTGTCACCTGCACCCATCTGGCGGGCAAGCTGCTCTCCGAGGTGCTGAGCGGTCAGGCGGAGCGCTTCGATGCCTTTGCCAAACTGCCCCACTACCCCTTCCCTGGTGGCCGGTTGTTCCGCATCCCCTTCACCGCCGCCGGCGCCGCCTGGTACACCCTGCGCGATCGGCTGGGGGTATAAAAAACCGGTTCAGCCCGTTGTCAGGGCTGAACGACGCAAACCACAAGGCCACCGCGAGGGTGGCCTTGTTTTTAACCGAAGCGGGTAGCTGCAATTAGCTGTAATAGGCTTCGACGGTGCCCTTGAGCTTGATCAGGATGGGCTGGCCGCGGCGATCCAGCGCCTTGGGGGAGGGGATCTTCACCCAGCCTTCGCTGATGCAGTACTCTTCGACGTCGGTGCGCTCTTTGCCGTTCAGGCGAATACCGATCGGATGCTCGAAGCAGGCCGCCACATAGTGGGGGCTGCGGGGATTGCAGGAGAGGTGATCCGGCAGTGCCGGCTTGGTGCTGGTATCGCTCATGGCTATGACCCGAAATGGATATAAAGTGGGGCATTGTAGAGAATGGCGTCATGGCATTCAAGGCAACGCCTGCCCGCCCTGCCGCAGCATGTCAGCAATCTGCGAGTGTTCTTGACTTCAGATGCCCCGCTGCCACTGCATGATGATCTCGGCGTGGCCGCTATGCTCGCATATTCTCTGCTCCCCCTCGTGAAAGCCGTTGCGGGTGTAAAAGCGCCGCGCCGGCTCATTCTCGGCGTAGACGGTGAGCTCAAGTTGCTCATGCCGTGACTTGAGGTGGTCTAGCAGCTGTCGACCCAGCCCCTGTGATTGCAAGCGCGGGGCGATAAAGAGGGCGGCAACAGAGCCCTGATGCCAGGAGATAAATCCTGCCAGCTGCCCCTGCTCCTCATAAACCCAGCTCTCGCTGGCGGGCAGATAGATATCCCGCATCGCTGCACGCTGCGCATGCCAGAAGTCGGCGGGAATAAAGCCGTGTGCCTTGACCGAGGCCTGATACCAGAGCTCGACTGCGGCATCGAGATCGGATTTGGATAATGGGCGGATCATAAGTCTCTCAATCGTTGAAGGTGGAAAATAGGCGAGGTGCCACGGCTATTCGCCAAGTCCCGTCACGGTATAGTGTCTCTCGACATTGACCGTGATCTCCCCCCAGCGGGAGGCTTTGACCCGGGCCTGATGGGCGGCAAAGGCGGCGGGATCGCGAAAGGTCTCGCAGACCTCGAAGCGGCAGGGGTTGAGTCTGCTTTGCGTCACCTCGAACTGCAGGCAGCCATGTTCCTGTCGGGTCAGCTGGATATGGTTATCAAGCTCCCCCATGACGGCTGGTAAATCGGAGGCAGGCACAATGATATAACCGGTTAGCATAACCATATTTATCTCTTTGGTGGGCAACATTGTTAGATTTATTATCGAATCAAGGTCGGATTTTTTATTTATTATGAAATCATCCAGGCTCTCTTTATATTGTAAATATCTGGCCAGCAAAAAAATAAAATGGAATCCATAAAGAAAGGGCTACATGGTGGTTGCCGATATCTGCTGGAGTTTTTGTTGGCGCGGACTGGACTGGCGAATAAAATAACCAATGCACTCTTCATCGCTCTCATCAAGACAGATTAAAAACTGATCTTCCGACGGTGAAAATTTCAGATAGTAGACGTAGTCAGTATCCTCATTCTGGGACATATCCAGGCAGTCTTTGCCACCATTTTCTTTGAGAATATGTTCTTCCAGCTTGTAAAATCCGGAAGCGGACGGCTCGCGCTCAATAATATAGGATGATTCGATCTGTTGTTGATTTGACGAGGTATAGAGACGACCATCCGCCCTGAAGTCGTACTCTTCATAACAGCTGGTATCGGCAAAATTGAGGCGCCATACCCCGATAACCGGATGGGCATCGCTGTTAATGGTCTGGCCTGCATGGAGGTTCATGCTGAAGAGAATGGAGAATATAGCCGCTGTCTTGTTCATCTGGTCATCCCTGATATCCATGCGCTGTTATTGAGCCTGGCTTGCCAACGTAGCGTTTATCCAGTTACCGCACTGTTGGCTACCGTTATCCAGCTTCCATTCTTCCGCTGCCACTCGTTACCCGTAACTCCCTTTGCGGCTTTAGGGGTCAGCATTGGCCGGAAACACCGGCTATGGTTCTGCTGCAAAGCCCTTATTGTGCGCGTTTGCACGATGAAAAGTTATCAAAAAATATCAAAAATCTTTAAAATCCGCGGCCTGTCACACTGCGCAAAGCCAGAGCTGGCACCGCTGGCGGCACTCATTGGCCATATTGGCGATTAACGGGGCATTCTCTTTTATATTTTATAATTCAAATTGCCTTGCTGAATATCACAGTGTCCAATTATCTTTGTCTGGCTGCAGCAGGTTATGACAAGCGACCAACACCAATACCGATGGTTTTGCTATCGCTTATTTCTGTCTCATTCGTGCAAAAACAACATAGACGCAGAAGCTGGAGTTTTTATGAACTGGTATTTTCGTGCATTTCAGAAATTTGCTGATTTCAAAGGACGGGCCTCGCGCAAAGAATATTGGATGTTCGTTCTTATCAATACCGTTATTTGTGTCATCCTATCGCTGCTGACCAAACAGCTGGATTATGGCTACAAACTGATGGGCGTATATGGTCTCTTTATTATTGTGCCCTGCTGGGCATTGAGCGTGCGCCGTCTGCACGACATTGGTCGCAATGGCTGGTTTTTGCTGCTGGGATTAATCCCGATTATCGGCCCGCTGCTGGTGCTTTTTTTCAAGGCAAAGCGCGGCAATCCCTATTCAAATCGCTATGGTGCCGTCCCCTTTATCTGAATAAACACCGACAGAAAGCTCTCCCGTGTAGCAAGCAGGCCGGACGAAATGAGATAGTCCGGCCTCTTTTATTGGCCCCTTAACAGCGCTGGATCATTGACCGTTGCCCGCATCCAGCGGGAAGGCGAACAGATCCCGGCGGTAGGTCTCGACCACCAGACTGAACGGCGTGCCATCCTCCCGTGAAAGCAGGGCGCGGTGCTGCAATACCTGCTCGGGGATGGTCAGCGGCGCCGTGCTGGTGGCAATGACGGGCATCTTCATCTCCCAGCCAGCCGGCAGGGGCGACCAGAGCAAGGTGGAGGAGAGGGTCTTGCGGCTGAAGTTGAGCGCCTTGACCGCGAGCCCGAACGGGGTGTCGCTGCTGTCGAGCAGCTGGTTCATCTCCGGAGTGAGGCGGCTTTTGACATACCAGTTGTCCGCTTCCGAGAAGATATGATCGCCGCAAGTTAGCTGCACCCGGCGATAGCCCACCGGCTCATCGGCGCCGATCTTGAACAGCTCACGGGTGGCGGCATCGCCTGGTTTGCGTGTTGTCTGGTCACGCAGGGCGCGAATGCGCGGTTCGCCCGCCATCTTGTGGTCGGCGCACCAGTTTTGCAGGGTGACGGTAGCACTCGGGTTGCTCAGCAAGGTGGCGTTGAGGGTTTGCAGCAGGGCCTGTGCCTTGAGGCGGGTTATGGGGCCATCTTGCCAGCCATCGGGGGCCTTCTCTTGCGCCTGTACGGCGCCGTGGCAGAGCAGGGCGGCCAGCAATAGCATTCGGATCTTCATGTTTTCATTACCTTTCCCGATTTTTGTGACGGGATTGTAACATCGAGGGACATGAATGCGACCAATATGTGGTCTGATGAGCAAAGGGCTGCGGGCCGCTAAAGGGCCCGCAACGGAGAAATTTCAAGGGGGGAGACAGGCGTGCTGTCAGGGGAGATCCAGGGTAAAACGGGCACCGCCAAGAGGAGATTCATCCACCCGGATCTGGCCGCCGTAGCTGTGGACGATTTCGGTCACTACCGCCAGACCGATGCCTTGGCCAGGGGAGCTGTCGGCGCGCACACCGCGCTGGAAGATCTGTTCGGATTTGGCCTCGTCGATGCCGGGGCCATCATCTTCCACCTCGATGCGCAGGCGCTCGAGATGGCGACGCAGGGTCACCCGCACCTCGCTGATGGCAAACTTGCAGGCGTTGTCGAGCAGGTTGCCCATCAATTCCATCAAGTCCCCCTGCTCGCCGTGGAACAGGGCGTCGTCGTCAAAGTGAAACTGGGTTTGCAGCTTCTTGTGACGGTAGACCTTGGTCAGGCTGGCGAGCAGCTTCTCGATAAGCGGTACCGGCTCGGTGCCCTTGCTGGCAAGGCGCTGGCGGCCGGTGACGGCGCGTCTGAGCTGGTACTGGATCATCTGATCCATGGTGAGGATCTGCTCGTTGATGTTGTCGTGGATCTCCCGGCCCAGCTCCAGCTCGCGGGTGGTCATCTGGATCAGCGCCAGCCGGGTTTTCAGGCTGTGGGCGAGATCGTTCAATGCGTGCTGGTAGCGCTGGGTTTGCTGCCGTTCGTTCTCCAGCAGCTGGTTGACCGACTCGGTGAGCGGGGTGAGCTCCTGTTCAAAATCGCTGGAGAGAGAGTCGAGCTTGCCGGAGCGAATGTCATCGATCTGGCGGGCTATGGTGCGCAGGGAGCCGAGGCTCCAGTAGGTGGTGAGCAGCAGCAGGCTGGCCAGCAGCATGTAGGCGAGCACCGCCTGCCGGGCGATATGGCCGAGATAGGCGAGGGATTCGGCGTGATAGCGCTTGGCCGAATCGATCATCACCACGTAGTAGGCGGTGGTGCCAGTGCCGGGGTTGCGGATAAAACGCAGGCTGTAGACGAAGTAGCTTTCGCCGTTCTTGATGGTGTGCTTCTTGAAGAAGTAGTCGAGATCCATCCCCCCCAGATACTGCATCAGGTCGCCACAGATACTCTCTTTGGCCTTGATCACCTCCGGCATGTGCAGGCTCGACCAGATCCGTTCACCATCGGCGCGGCAAATCAGGGTATCGAGGTCGGCATCCCCGGCATTGCGGGAGATGTGGCTGAGATCGGTCGGGCCGCCATTGCTCGGCTCGGTCGATGAGAAGAGCTTGGCCAGGTTCTCCTGCATCCGGGCGCTCGCCTTCTGGGTCTGCTCCTCGACATGGCCGAGGTAGAGGGCATAAACGGCAAAGCCCATGCTGAGGGCGATCACCAGCAGAGAGCTGAGCAGCAGCTTGATGTGCAGCGAGCGGCGCAGCACCCGCACCATCCGCAGTAGCGGGCAGAATCGCATCAGTTGCACGACAGGTTGAAGATGTAACCCTGACGGCGGATGGTGGAGATGGGTTGAATTGTCCCCTCCGGATCCAGTTTCTTGCGCAGGCGGCTGACCATAACCTCGATGGTGTTAGGATCCCCTTCCCCATCGCCGTAGAGCTGGTCGAGCAGCTGCTGCTTGGAGACCACCTGACGGGCGTTGCGCATCAGGTACTCCAGAATGAGGTATTCGAAGCTGGTCAGCACGGCCACTTCACCGGCGATGGTCAGCTCCTTGCGGGAGAGATCGAGCTCATAGTCGCCCGCTTTTACTCGCGGCGAGATAAAGCCGGCACTGCGGCGCACCAGCGCGTTGAGGCGAGCCAGCAGCTCATCCTTCTGAAACGGTTTGACCAGATAGTCATCGGCACCCGCTTCCAGCCCTTCCACCTTGTCCTGCCAGTTGCCACGGGCGGTGAGGACGATGATGGGGAAGGGGATCTGCTTCTCGCGCAGTTCGCGGATCAGTTGCAGGCCATCCATATCGGGCAGACCGAGATCGATGATGGCCACGTCGATGGGGTAATCCGTTGCATAGTGCTGCGCAATCCCTGCCTGATCGGTGCTGTAGACCTGATTGTCTGCTTCGGTCAGCAGAGAGGAGAGGTGGTGATTGAGCAGCTTGTCGTCTTCGACCAGGAGAATTTTCATGGTGTGTGCGGCGGTCATAGGGATCCAAGCAGTCAATTAGAAGATGTTCGCTATGCGGAGTCAATCCGTATCCTAATGCCTCCCGCCTGTATCGGGACTGAATCACCCGGGCTTCAGAGTTTCCTCCAATTGGTCGTCTATCCCGAGCATGTTGTTATCGATGGCCATCGCATCGGCGTTTGCTGACTGGCCATGCTGCAAAGGGTGTGGTGATGAGAGAGATGGCCATCAGGTGGCGATGCCACCTGCAGGAGCGGGAGCGTAGCGACCTTCTCTATCTGGTCTGGCTCTGCTGGGGAGCGGCACTGCTGCTCTATGTTCTGGGGTCGGATGCCTATTTATGGCCAGTGGCGCCCATGCCGCTGGTTCTGCTTGTCTGGTTTGGGGAGAGATTCGGAATGTTTGGACGAAAAGCCAAGGGCGAGGGCTCTGTGCCGGGAAAGGCAACGGTTATCGCCGCAGGTGCCCGCTTCAAGGGGGAGTTGCAGCTTGAGGGGGATCTGGAGGTGCGTGGAGTGCTGGTCGGCACCATAGTGCTGAGTGACGGGATCCTGCGCATCATGGCGGGTGGCCGTGTCGAGGGAGAGGTGAAGGCTCCCCGCGTCATCATCAATGGCTTGCTGGATGGTACCTGCTCTGCCGCCGAAGTCGAAATACTCGAGAGTGGCCGCATGCAGGGGACGTTCAAGGGCGGCAGCCTCTCCATCAGCAAGGGAGGCAACTTTATCGGTCACTCTCGTCCGGATGAGAGTTCTGCCAGCTCTCCCGCACCGGTACCAGCCAATCAGGAGCTGGAGAGCGTGCCCGTCGAGGGGAAAGGAAATGTGAAGGCGCTGGCCAAAGAGGGTCGTGGCAAAGGCAGCGAGCCGTTGGCCAAGCAGGCGTGATGGATGCCGGATAGCAAGAGGGGGCCATGATGGCCCCCTCTTTTGTCTGTTTGCAACGTCTTAGCTGCGGCGCGGCGGCAGCATATTGGTCAGGGTGTTGTCCTTGAGCACATGGTGGTGGAAGAGGGCGGCCACAGTGTGCAGGGCGATCAGGGCGTAACCCAGGTTGCCCAGGGTTTCGTGCACCTCCTTGATAAACCCTTTGGCGTCAGGGCTCGGCGCTATCAGCGCAGGCAACTCAAACCCGAAGAAGGGGATGGGCTTGCCGGCGGCGCTCAGCAGCAGCCAGCCACACAGCGGGGTCAGAATGAGGAAGCCGTAGAGGGCGATATGGGCCAGCTTGGCCAGCTTGTGCATCAGGGGGGAGAGCTCGGGCACGATACGCGGCGTCGGGCTCATCCAGCGCAGGGCCAGTCTGACAAAGACCAGTGCAAAGATCAGCAGCCCCAGCATGAAGTGCCACTCCTTCATCAGATCCCGGCCCGGGTCTCCTTTGGGAAAAATGTCGCGAAATTCGATCAGGGCATAGACGGCGATCATGGCCCACAGGGTCAGCCAGTGCAGCCCGAGACTCAGGGGGCCGTAGCGTTGTTCACTGTTCATCAGCATGGTTGGTTTCCTTCAGTCAAAGAGTCACATCCGTGTGGCATCTCCCGATGAGCGAAACGATCGGAGGAGGCCAGTTCCATTGGCGACGCCTGCCGGATACACACTGGTGCAGGCCGGAGCGCCCGTTAGAGGAAAATCGTCTGTATTTTCCGCATGATACTGCCATGGAGATGGTATCACTGCCGGCTCGTTGAGGAGCTGATCAATACCACACAATTTACAGGTTAATTAAACCGTGAGCAGTGTGAAGCGCCCGTGAAAAGATTGGCCTGACCCTGATGGTCAGGCCGGTTCGATGGCAATGACCAGACAGGCGGGCTCGCTGATCCGGAAACGCACATTGCAGTTGAACAGCCGCACGCCGTACTCCTTCTCGTCCGGCTTGCCCTTCTTGTAGGCAGGGCGTGGATCCTGTGCCAGCACTTCGCTCACCAGCTGGCGCAGCTCGGGGTAGCGCTGGCTCCACGTTTGCAGCTGCAACTCGGCGTCCGGGCTGAAGCTCACCGCCAGCGGCGGGGTCGGGGCATCGGGGGCAAAGCCGCCACGGGCCTCCGGCAGGCTGTCGGCATAGGGAATATAGGGTTTGATATCGACGATGGGAGTGCCATCGAGCAGGTCGACGGCCCCCAGCTCCAGCCAGAGTTTGCCGCGCTCGCGACCCACCCCGTGCAACTCGACCACCGAGAGGCCGAGCGGATTGGGGCGAAAGGTGGAGCGGGTAGCAAAGACCCCGACCCGCTCGTTGCCGCCCAGGCGCGGCGGGCGCACCGTCGGATTCCACCCCTGCTCCATGGTCTGGTGAAAGACGAAGCTGAGCCACAGATGGGAGAACTGCTCGATGCCGCGCAGCACGTCCGGCTGATCGTAGGGAGGGCGCAGCTCGAGGCGGGCACGGGCCGATTTGACCAGGCCGGGCTGGCGCGGAATGGCGAACTTCTCCTTGTAGGGAGAGCGGATAATTCCGAGGGTGTCGATTTCGAACTTCATGGCGGATCCTGGCTGAAAACCCTGGCAATTTAGCACATGCGGCCCCAAAACGCAGGCTTCCCCGTGCGGCGCCCTCGCCGTCGGCTGCCGTGATCCCCGTCCCATCCCTGTATACCGAGGGCTGTGCCTTGGCGCCAAGTTGCGTAGGGTGGGACAAACAGGAGGAGCGGTGCTGGCTCGCCACGGTGCGAAGACCGCAACAGTAAGCCGGATGGGGAGGGAGAGGGATGAAACTGCTGATTATCGGTGGCACCGGATTTTTGGGGCGCCACCTGACTGCGCTGGCGCTTGACTGGGGCCATGAGGTGACCCTGTTCAATCGCGGCCATCACCAGCATCCCGACTGGCGGGAGCTGGTACTGCTCATCGGCGATCGCAATGGCGATCTGGGTGCGCTGCAGGGAGAGGGGCTGCAGTGGGATCTGGTCATCGATACCTGCTGCTATCGGCCAGAGCAGGCGGCGAGCCTGTCGGCGGCCCTGCTCGGGCGCTGCGAGCGGCTCATCTTTATCTCCACCATCAGCGTCTATCGCGACTTTGCCCAACCCGGAATGGATGAATCGGCGCCACTGCATGTCATCGGTGCGGGCGAGCAGCCCGAGGAGTATGGCCCGCTCAAGGTGTTGTGCGAAGAGGTGTATCGCGCCCGCTGGGGCGAGCGGCTCTGCATCCTGCGCCCGGGCGTATTGTGCGGCCCCCATGATCACACCGGCCGTATGACCTGGTGGGTGAAGCGGGTGCAGCAGGGCGGGCGCTGGCTGCTGCCGGGGGAGGGGCAGGATCGACTGCAGTATCTGGATGTGCGCGACTGCGCCGAGTTTGTGCTGCGGGCCGCCGAGCAGCAGTTGACGGGAGTTTTCAATCTGGTCAAGCCGGGCATTGCGCTGGCAGATTGGGTCGAACGGTTGGCGGCGAGAGTGGGAGTTGCCACCCCCATAGAGGCTGATTGGGCGCCTTGGCAGGCACTGCTTGCGGCCGGTGTCGAGCCTTGGCTGAGCTATCCGACCCTGCTGCCCAATATGTTGCCGGAGTATGCCGGTTATGGCCGGATCAGCGCCGAGGCGGCCATTGTGCATGGTCTCAACTTCCGGCCGCTAGAGGAGACGGCCGCCGATCTGGCCGAGTGGCTGGCACGGACGCCGGATGCGGCGGTGGCCGAAGGGATGACCGTTGAGCAAGAGATGCTGCTGCGCCAGCAGGTGCGATAGCGCATAACGAACTGGCGCGCCATGCAATACCTGAAAACAGGAGGGCATCGTAATGATGCCCTCCTGTTTTTACTGACATAGCACGTGAGTGTTAGCGGATGTCCGCACCTGCAGCCGCCAGCAACTCCCGCAAAATGGCACGGTGGCAGCGGGACTCCTGCTCGCAGTAGCAACCCACCGACAGGTTGGTGGTGTGGGAGAGGGCGGCCAGCAGTGCCAGATCGTGTTTGGCTGCCGGGGTCGCCAGCTCCGCCTTGTACGCCTTGCCAAAGGCAGCCCACTGGGCCGGGGTCTCCGCGGCCTGCCCCAGCTTCATGGTTTCGCTGCTGGGGGCCAGGTTGGGGAACCAGACGTCATACCAGTTCTGGCTGGCAAACTCGGTTTTTGGCACGCCGCGGGGCGGGCGACGTACCGTGCCGATCCGAAGTCCTTCGTCGGGGAGGCGGGGTGAGCCGAGACGGACGATGGCGAGCGCCATGGTTCGTTACTTCTCTTCAGCCACTTTCAGCGCCTGACCGTAGCAGATCACCTGCTTCAGGCAGCCGGGGGTATCGCTGAATTCGCTGCACTTGTCGAAGGTGACGCCGTTGCCGCCCATGTCGGCAGCGCGGCGGCGAGCCAGGGTGCGGGCCTCACCGGCGTTGGGCACCGGTTGCTTGGCATCGGCCTGGCACGATTCCCCCTCGACGGTGCCGAGGTAGAGGTAGTTGAGATCGGCCAGCTGAGCTTGCTCGTAAATCCGCACGCTACCCGGTTTGAAGTAGTCGTCGAAGTTCTCTTTATCCAGATTGCTGTTGAAGGCGTAGTTGGCACAGCCGGAGGCAATCAGGGGCATCATCAGGATCAGGCGTTTCATCATCTCGTATCTTGTGTCGGTGATGAGGACAGTAGAAAGGCGCAGGCGCTCCATGTCGGCATCTTGTTGAATAATGAGGGGCCATTATAGGGGCCAGTCGCCTGTGGCGGCCAGCCCCGTTTTGACCTCGAATGTCAGGGTGTGACCGCCATCAGGCGGATATCAGACCGGCGCCAGCCGCTGATGCAGGCTGCGATAGTACTCATCCGCCAGCAGCTCATCGTGAGGGGCGCAGAGGCGGATCTGCCCCTCTTCCATCAGGGCGATGCGATCCATCTGCTCCAGTCCCAGCAGACGGTGGGAGATGAGCAGCATGGAGCGGTCGGCCCCCAGGGTGAACAGCAGCGCCATGATCTCCCGCTCGGTCTGGCTGTCGAGCCCCTCGGTAGGTTCATCGAGCAGCCAGAGCGGCGCATCGTGCAGCAGGGCGC
The DNA here is from genome assembly GCF_001887375.1 of Aeromonas sp. SCS5. NCBI lineage: Bacteria > Pseudomonadati > Pseudomonadota > Gammaproteobacteria > Aeromonadales > Aeromonadaceae > Aeromonas > Aeromonas sp. SCS5. The sequence continues at coordinate 13,379 of NZ_LFCS01000006.1, read as the reverse complement.
GGGCAATGCCGATACGACGGCGTTCGCCACCGGAGAGCGGGCGGCCACCGTCGCCGAGCCAGGCATCCAGACCCGCTTCATCTTCCAGCAGGGTGGCAAGGCCAACCCGGGTCAGCACCTCGACCAGCTGCTCGTCAGTGGCGGTCGGGGCCGCCAGCTTGAGGTTGCCGCGCAGGGTATCGGCAAAGAGGTGTACCCGTTGGCTCACCACCGAAATGGAGGCGCGCAGTGCCCCTTCGCTGTAGTCGGTCAGCGGCTTGCCACCCAGCAGGAGCTTGCCCGCTTGCGGGCTCCACTCGCGGGTCAGCAACCCCATCAGGGTCGATTTGCCGCAGCCGGTCTGGCCCAGCAGTGCCAGCTTCTCGCCAGCGTGCAGTTGCAGGGTGCAGCCGCGCAGCACCGGCTGCGGATTGCCGGGATAACCGAAGTAGAGGTCATTGATCTGCAGGGTACCCTGGCTGGCGTGAGCCTGCTCGCTGCCCCACTCGGGCGCCTTGGCCTCTTGCAGGATCTCGTTCAGGCGGCGTGCCGAGGTGAGGCTGGTGGAGAGGTGCTGGAAGGAGCCAGCCAGCGGCATCAGCGCTTCGAAGCTCGCCAGCGTGGCAAATACCATCAGGGCGGTGACGGGATCGGGCGCAGCCCCTGCAACCCCGTGGCCTGCCATCCAGAGCATCAGGGTCAGGGTCCAGCCGCTCAGCAGTTGCACCGAGAAGTTGGCCAGCCCGCTCACTTTGGCCATGCGGGCTTGGGCAGTGAGCAGCGCCTGCTCGGCCTGCTGTAGTTCATCCAGCGCCTTGGGGGCGGCGGCAAACATCTGCAACTCGGCCTGACCATCCAGATAGTCCACCATGCGGGTGCGCAGGCTGGCCTTTTCGGCGATCAGTGCCTGACCGGGGCGACGGCCGAGGAAGTAGAACACCAGCGGCAGGGCGATCATGCCAAACAGCAGAATGGCGCCAAGGGTCAGGGCGAGACGGCTGTCGAACAGGGAGAGGAACAGCACCATGGCGCCAGTGCCCAGCAGCGCGGCACCAATGGGGGTGAGCAGGCGCAGGTAGACGTGGTCCATGGCGTCAATATCTGCCACCAGCCGGTTGAGCAGATCCGCCTGGCGAAAGCCTGCCAGCGTACCGGTGGAGAGTGGCGAGAGCTTTTGCCAGAACCAGACCCGCAGCCGGGTCAGTACCCGGAAGGTGGCATCGTGGCTCACTACTCGCTCACCCCAGCGACCTGCGGTGCGGATGATGGAGAAGAAGCGCACCCCGCCAGCCGGCGTCATGTAGTTGAAGCTGTCGCGACTGGCGACTGCCATCCCGGCAACGGCGGCGGCAGAGAGGAACCAGCCGGAGAGGGACAGCAGCCCCATCCCTGCAATCAGGGTGACCAGTGCCAGCAGCAGGCCGAGGGAGAGGCTGAGCCAGTGCTGACGGTAGAGGCGCAGAAACGGCAAGAGATCAGTCATCGAGAGAGCCCTCGGAACGTTGGGAGAGCAGCCGGGCGAATGGCCCCTCTGCCTGACAAAGTTGCTGGAAGTTGCCCTGTTCCACCAGCTGACCGCGCTCCAGCACCAGGATCTGATCCATCTGGCCGAGCTGGTCGAGGCGGTGGGTGATCATCAGCAGGGTCTGGTTGGCCATCGCCTCTTCAAGGGTGGCCATGATGGCCCGCTCCGAGTGGCGATCCAGACTGGCCGTCGGCTCGTCCAGCACCATCAGCTGGGTTGACTTGAGCAGAGTACGTGCCAGTGCGAGGCGCTGGGCCTGACCGACCGAGAGGCCGCCTGCCTGATCGCCAACCGGATAGTCAAACCCCTTCTCCATGGCAAACTCCCATGCCTGCGCCCGTTTCAGGGCCTCCTCCAGCTCGGCATCGCTGGCTGTTGGCTTGGCCAGCAGCAGGTTGTCGCGCAGCGAGGCGTGGAACAGTTGCGGGTTTTGCGAGAGCCAGCCCAGTTGCAGGCGCCACTGACTCATATCGAGGGTGGCCAGCTCCTGACCATTTACCTTGAGCTCGCCGCGATAGGGGGCAAAGCCGAGCAGGGCGTTGACCAGCGAGCTTTTGCCTGCGCCACTGATGCCGACCAGGGCGGTGCGTGAGCCTGCTTCAAGAGTGAAGTCGATGGGGCCGACCAGCACCTTGCCCTCGGCGCTCAGCACTTCCAGACCTTTGGCTTCAACCTTGATGGGGCTGTCGGCGTGGAAAGGGGTGTTGCCTGCGGCTGGCTCGCTCACCTCGGCTTCGAGGAATTCGAGCAGCTGTTCGGCCGCGCCGATGGCCTGTGCCTTGGCATGGTAGTGGGCGCCCAGTTCGCGTAGAGGCGCGTAGAACTCGGGGGCAAGGAAGAGCACGAACAGGCCGGTAAAGAGAGTAACTTTGCTGCCATAGTGGCCAAAATCGAGGTGATCGATATAGGAGAAGCCGAAGTAGACGGCGACCAGCGCGACCGAGATGGCGGCGAAGAACTCCAGTACGGCGGTGCTTAAAAACGCTAGGCGCAGCACTTCCATGGTGCGCTCGCGAAAATCTTCCGAGGCGTCGCGAATGGCATCGCCTTCAGCCTGGGTACGCATAAAGAGTTGCAGGGTGCGCAGCCCCTTCAGGCGATCGAGGAAGTGGCCGGAGAGACGAGCCAGCGCCTGAAAGTTGCGGCGGTTGGCATCGGCGGCGCCGACACCGACCAGGATCATGAAGATGGGGATAAGCGGTGCTGTGCCGAGCAGGATCAGGCCCGCCGCCCAGTTGACCGGGAATACGGCCACCAGAATGACCACCGGAATAAAGACCGCGATGGCCATCTGCGGCAGATAGCGGGAGAAGAAATCCTGCATGTTTTCAATCTGTTCCAGCAGCAGGCTGGCCCAGCTGCCGGCCGGGCGACGCTGGATATAGGCAGGGCCGAGACGGCTTAAGCGAGTGAGTACCAGCTGGCGGATGGTCTGGCGCACCGCGCTGCCGGCCTTGAAGCTGGCCACTTCGCGGCCATAGGCGAGTGCCGCCTTGCCGAGGGTTACCAGCAGCAGAGTAATAAAGAGGGGGATGGATTGTTCCGGCTGTTTGCCCTCAATGATGAAGCCGTGGAGCAGGGTCGCCAGCAGCCAGGCTTGCGCTACCATCAGAATGCCCTGACCCAGGCCAAAGGCGATGGAAATCGTGATCCAGCGGCGACCGTGACTCGATTGCGTGCGCAACCAGCCATAGAGACGTTTTTGCGTTTTTTTATCCATTACCACCATCCTCGCGTCGAGTGGCGCAAGACTATCCTCGCCGTTTGGTCTTGGCAACCTTGTAAATTATCTGTGTTGAAAATGTTTGCTTGAAAAAGCAACCGACTGTTCAATCCTTGTCCGAACAGATTGATTTATTGAAAAAAGTGGCAAGGACGGCATTGCGCTCACCGGCAAAATGCATATAGTAGGAGCCCTGACGCGGGTGTAGTTCAATGGTAGAACGGTAGCTTCCCAAGCTGCATACGTGGGTTCGATTCCCATCACCCGCTCCAAATTTTAGATGCCAGGCGGGCATCGTATAATGGCTATTACCTCAGCCTTCCAAGCTGATGATGCGGGTTCGATTCCCGCTGCCCGCTCCAGCTTCAAAGCAAAAAGCCCACTCCTGCGAGTGGGCTTTTTGTTTGTCCGCAATTTGCTTCTCTTTGCCACTCTTCATGGCGCACCGGAATCCGGAAAAAAGAAAAGGCGCCACAGGCGCCTCTTCGGATGGGTAAGCGGTGCGGAATTACTCCTGCTCCAGCTCGCCGCAGAAACGGTAACCTTCGCCGTGGATGGTGGCGATGATCTCCGGGGTATCGTTGACGCTTTCGAAGTGCTTGCGGATACGACGGATGGTCACATCGACGGTACGGTCGTGGGGCTTGAGCTCGCGGCCGGTCATCTTCTTCAGCAGTTCGGCACGGGTCTGGATCTGGCCCGGGTTTTCGCAGAAATGCAGCATGGCACGGAACTCGGAGCGCGGCAGCTTGAACATGTCGCCGGTGGGGCTGACCAGTGCGCGGCTGTTGATATCCAGCGCCCAGCCGTTGAACAGGTAACGTTCGACCAGCTTCTTCTCTTCGCCACCGGCAGCCACATTCATGGTGCGGCTCAGCAGGTTGCGGGCACGGATGGTCAGTTCACGGGGGTTGAACGGCTTGGTGATGTAATCATCGGCGCCGATCTCCAGACCCAGGATCTTGTCCACTTCGTTGTCGCGACCGGTCAGGAACATCAGGGCAATGTTGTCGTTCTCGCGCAGCTCGCGGGCCAGCAACAGGCCGTTTTTACCCGGCAGGTTGATGTCCATGATCACCAGATTGATGGTGTGAGAGGTGAGGGCCTGATGCATCTCGTCGCCGTTGTTGGCCTCGAGTACGATGTAGCCTTCTGCCTCGAAAATGCTTTTCAGGGTATTACGAGTGACCAGTTCGTCTTCGACGATCAGAATGTGTGGTGTTTGCATGAGTATTCCCAGATTCTTATCAGTTAATTATCTTAAATTTAACACTTCTTGGCGTTTCAAGCCGATTTCCTGACTGATCCTGAAAATTAATTACGTCATCCTGGGTATGAAGGTCAGGTCGGCATAGTGTGAATTTGGCATCAGTATCGGCAAATATCCCTGTGCCACTTATAGGTTCCCGAGAAGACTACTCGAGCAAAGCCTGGAAAGGTCATCCATTACGAAGTTGCCGCATTTTATCAGTTAACAGGAGCATAACAACACCCTTTGCCGTCAGATAGCAACTTTTTAACTCTGTTTTGATATAGGTCAAACCGTGGCACAACAGCATCATACTTGGCCTTAACCGGGTTTTCGCCCCTATAAAATGTAATGGAATGTAACATGTGATTGACATGATTTTGTGGGAAAACTACAAGAAAATTTGCTTTTTAGCGCCATTTGGAATGCCTTCCTGGCCTGAATTTGCCATCGTTACAGCCTGGAATCCTGCCAGCCAATGGGTCGGAGATCGTCGCAACCGGCGTCGCGAGCTGGCACTTTGGCGTCATCTGGAGTCCATGCCGGGCGTCAATATGGCTGGCCCTGTATGGGGAGCCGCACCGGACGAAAGCTGGCGCGAGTCCTCGCTCGCTGTGGCGCTGCCCCTGCCAGAGGCTTGCGCACTGGCTGCCCGCTTTGGCCAGAACGCCATCTACTGGATCGAAAAGGGACAACTCTGGCTGGTGCCGGTATTAAGCGATAAATCAGCAGTTTGTCTGGGAGATATCGCTGCTTTCTGGATTGTCAGAGCCAATTGTTGATGAAAGAATGAACATCTTCATGCATCTGAAAGGAATCAAATCATGCTGGATCTTCTGCCTGACCTCTGCGATCAGCACGGCGATATGCTGCAAGTGGCTGAACCCTGTTTTCACGATTTCGGTGGCAAGGCCATCTTCTACGGTCGCGCCGTGACCCTCTCCTGCTACGAGGACAACAGTCTGGTGCGGGAGCTGGTCACTCGACCCGGCCAGGGCAAGGTGATGGTGATCGACGGTGGTGGTTCACTGCGCCGGGCACTGCTTGGTGATCAACTGGCCATCAAGGCGGTGGAGCAGGGGTGGGAGGGGATCCTGATCCACGGCGCGGCGCGGGATGTGGGCACTTTGGCCACGCTGGCGCTCGGGGTCAAGGCGCTGGCGGCCTGCCCGGTCAAGACGGAGAAGCGGGGGCAGGGCGAGCTTGGCGCTGTAGTGAACTTTGCCGGCGTGACCATTCATGAAGGGGATTACATCTACGCGGATCGCAACGGCGTGGTGGTGAGTGCCACGCCGCTGATCTGATTCAGAAGTTGAAACCAACACCCAGGCTCAGCGCCTGATCGGCTTTAAAGGTGCTGACGCCGTAATTGGCAGTAAGGGAGAGTCTGGGCGTCAGCAGCAGGCTAGAGTTGAGCTCCAGCAGGGTGCGGCCCTGATTGAGCTCCAGATGGCGGATCTGGCTGCCGACATTGAAGGCGGGGGAGAGCTGATAGCGTACCCCCGAGCTCATATTGAAACCTGATTGGCGGTTCTGATCCGCAACAGCCGGCCCCGCTTCCATAAAGAGGCTGACATCATCCATCACCGGATATTGATAGCCGCTGTTGACCAGCCAGAGATCAAAACTGTCGCTGTGATGGCTCTGACTGTTGAGCAGTACCCCGGAGTAACTTTTGACATAGAGTGAGGGATCGGCTGGCTGCTTGAAGAGATCCCAGTCGGCAGCCTGAGCGGCCACGCTGGTGCAGGATGCGAGCAGTGTGATGAGAAGCGCCTTGGTCATTCTTTTCCCCTCCCTGGGTCCGGAACTGAGCTTAAGCATGGCACAAGCATGGCACATGCCAGAGCGGAGTTAAGTGAACTCTGATCACAATAAATCGCTTTGGCTGAGGCGCTGAGCATGTTAAACAGGCTGCCATATTGATGAGTCCAATCATTAAGAGGTGAATCCATGAACAAGAAACTGACTCTGCTGGCCGCGCTGGCACTGGGAGGCTGCGCCATGGCGACCGGTTCTACCATGACTCAACTGCAGGCATCCGGCTGGCAACTGCAAGGTGCCACCGGCGATACCTTTACCCTGCAAGTTGTCGACGGCAAGGTGGCGGGCAAAGGCGGCTGCAACCGCTATTTTGGCGGTATCACCAAGCAGGGTGACGGTGTCTTGACGCTGGGAGCCATGGGCTCCACTCGCATGATGTGCATCGGCGATGCCATGAACAAAGAGACCGAGTTCCTGCAAAAGCTGGAGAAGGTGGCCACCTACACCATCAACGGCAACCAGCTGACCCTGAGCGATGCCAACAAGGCGGCCCTGCTCACCTTCAACGCCATTCCCGTGACCAAGTAAGAGTCTGTTGCAGACCCTTGGCTGGCGCCCTCCCTGCCGGAGGGCGTCTCTGTTTCATCCGATGCAATCCCCTTCCTGCTTTTCCTTCCGATACTTTTGCTCTTACTTCTGATGATGGCGAAATGAGAGTCTGCAAATTGATCATTTCAATAATTCTTGTATAGTTGAAATAAAAGAGCATCCAACGAGAGGCAACTATGAACAAAGAGACGGCCACCAAGGTCTTTGAATCGCTGGCATCCGGTATCCGGCTCGATGTGTGGCGGCTGCTGGTGAAGGCCGGACTGGAGGGGCGGGTCGCGGGTGAACTAGCCAGCGAGCTCGATATTGCCCCCAATACCCTCTCGTTTCACCTGAAGGCGATGCTCAATGCCGGTCTGTTGTCAGTGGAGCAGGAGGGGCGCTTTCTGCGCTACCGCGCCAATATTCCCCTGATGCTTGATGTGATCGCCTACCTCACCGAGGAGTGCTGCGCCGGTCATCCCGAGGCGTGCGGCGTGATGCGTGCCGAGTCAGCCTGCTCCCCCCATGTTCTGCCTGCGCAGCCCTGCTGCACCAAGGAGTAATGCCATGTCTGCCATTCAGATTTTTGATCCCGCCCTCTGCTGCTCCAGCGGTGTCTGCGGTACCGAGGTTGATCAGGCACTGGTCACCTTCGCAGCCGACCTTGCCTGGGCCAAGGCGCAGGGGGTAGCCATCGAGCGTTTCAATCTGGCACAGCAGCCGATGCAGTTTGCCGAGACACCTGCCGTCAGCGCTTTTCTGACCCACGCCGGGGAGGAGGGGTTGCCGCTGGTGCTGGTGGAAGGGCTGGTGGTGTTGACCGGTCGTTATCCGAGTCGCAGCGAGCTGGCCCGTTATGCCGGGCTGCCTGCGCCGCAAGCGGCCATCAAGGGGATCGTCAAGGGTGGCTGCTGCTCTGGCAGCGGTTGCTGCTGAGTCGCGACGTACCACTCGGGAGAGACTATGTACCACTTTCTGACCAATCCACCGCCGTTTCTCTTCTTCACCGGCAAAGGCGGGGTGGGCAAGACCTCGCTGGCCTGCGCCAGTGCGATGGCTCTCTGTGACGCCGGCAAGCGGGTGCTGCTGGTGAGCACAGATCCTGCCTCCAACGTGGGGCAGGTGTTTGCCACCGAGATCGGCAATCGCGTCACCGCCATCGCCGCGGTGCCCGGTTTGTCGGCGCTGGAGATAGATCCCCCCGCGGCGGCCAAAGCCTATCGGGAGCGGATCGTCGGGCCGGTGCGCGGCAAGTTGCCCGAGAGCGTGGTGCGCAGCATCGAGGAGCAGCTCTCCGGCGCCTGTACCACCGAGATCGCCGCCTTTGACGAATTCACCGCGCTGCTGACCGACCAAACGCTGCTGGCCGAGTATGACCACATCGTCTTTGATACGGCCCCTACCGGCCACACCATCCGGCTGCTGCAACTGCCGGGAGCCTGGAGCGAATTTCTGGAGCAAGGCAAGGGGGATGCCTCCTGCCTCGGCCCGCTGGCGGGGCTGGAGAAACAGCGCAGCCAGTATGCCGAGGCGGTTGCCGCCTTGGCCGATGCCGCCCGCACCCGCTTGGTGCTGGTGGCACGCGCCCAGCACTCCACTCTGCGGGAAGTGGCCCGCACCCACGAGGAGCTGGCCGCCATCGGCTTGTTGAATCAGCAGTTGGTGATCAATGGCCTCTTCCCCGAAGGCGCCATTGCCGGAGATCCGCTGGCAATAGCGCTCTGGCAGCGCGAGCAACAGGCTCTCGCCCAGATGCCGCAGGGGATAAAGGGGCTGGCGCAGGATCATATCCCGCTGCTGGCCACCAATCTGGTGGGGCTCGACAGTTTGCGCCAGCTGCTGCAACCACAGGATGCTGGTGCGCAGGTATCACTGACAACGTCATCCCATCTGCCTGCCCAGCCCGAGTTGAGTTCGCTGGTGGACGAGCTGGCCGCCGACGGTCACGGCCTCATCATGCTGATGGGCAAGGGCGGGGTGGGCAAAACCACGTTGGCGGCCGCCGTGGCGGTGGAGCTGGCCAGCCGCGGCTTGCCGGTGCACCTCACCACCTCGGATCCTGCCGCACACCTGAGCGAGACCCTGGCCGGTAGCTTGCCCCATCTGGAGGTGAGCCGCATCGACCCCCACGCCGAGACCGAGCGTTACCGTGCCCAGGTGCTGGCCACCAAGGGGGCTGCGCTGGACGAGCAGGGGCGGGCGCTGCTGGAGGAGGACTTGCGCTCCCCCTGTACCGAGGAGATCGCCGTTTTTCAGGCCTTCTCGCGCATTATTCGCGAGGCGGGCAAGCGTTTCGTGGTGATGGATACTGCCCCCACCGGCCACACCCTGCTGCTGCTCGACGCCACCGGCGCCTACCACAGGGAGATCGCTCGTCAGATGGGAAACAAGGGGCTGCACTTCACCACCCCCATGATGCAGTTGCAGGATCCCAAGCAGACCAAGGTGTTGATTGTGACCCTGCCCGAGCCGACGCCGGTGCAGGAGGCTGCCAATCTGCAGGCCGACCTGCGCCGAGCCGGCATCGAGCCCTGGGGCTGGCTCATCAACCACAGCTTGCAGCAAGCCGCGGTCAGCTCGCCGCTGCTGCAACTGCGGGCTGAGCGCCAGTTGCCTCATATCGAGGCGGTCGAGCAGCAACACGCCAGCCGCTACGCCGTGGTGCCGCTGCTCGCCGAGGAGCCGGTGGGGCCCGATGCCCTGCGCCGCCTCTGCCAGCACCATTGAGTCGCCGCCCCGGCCTGCTGCCGGGGCGGTTTGAATATGCCGTTATTGTTATAACCCTTTGTTTTGAACCAATAGAAGATGCGGGATTGCGCCGTATCGGGAGCTGTGATGTCTGCAACATGTGATGCCAAGGCCGTGCCTGCCATCGGCTTTTTTGAACGTTATCTGACCGCCTGGGTCGCCCTCTGCATTCTGGTGGGAATTGGCCTCGGGCAGGGATTACCGGATCTCTTCAAGGCGATCGGCGCCATGGAGGTGGCCAAGGTCAACCTGCCGGTGGGGCTGCTGATCTGGGTGATGATCATCCCCATGCTGCTCAAGATCGACTTTGGTGCCCTGCATCAGGTGAAGGGCCATTTGAAGGGCATTGGGGTCACCCTCTTTATCAACTGGCTGGTCAAGCCCTTCTCCATGGCCTTCCTCGGCTGGCTCTTTATTCGCGTGCTGTTTGCCGACTGGCTGCCGGCGGATCAGCTCGACAGCTATGTGGCGGGCCTGATCCTGCTGGCGGCGGCTCCCTGCACCGCCATGGTGTTTGTCTGGAGTCGCCTCACCAACGGCGATCCCTACTTCACCCTGTCGCAGGTGGCGGTGAATGACCTCATCATGGTGTTTGCCTTCGCGCCGCTGGTGGCGCTGCTGCTCGGGGTCTCCAGCATCATAGTGCCGTGGGATACCCTGCTCACTTCTGTGGTGCTCTATATCGTCATCCCGGTCATCATTGCCCAGCTGCTGCGCAAGGCCTTGCTGAAAAAGGGAGAGGCACATTTTGACGGCGTCATGACCCGCATCCAGCCCTGGTCGGTGGCAGCCCTGCTGCTCACTCTGGTGCTGCTGTTTGCCTTTCAGGGCAACGCCATCATCGAGCAGCCGCTGGTCATCGCCCTGTTGGCGGTGCCGATCCTGATCCAGGTGCTGTTCAACTCGGGATTGGCTTACTGGCTCAACCGCAAGGTGGGGGAGAAGCACTCGGTCGCCTGTCCTTCCGCCCTGATCGGCGCCTCCAACTTCTTCGAGCTGGCGGTGGCCGCCGCCATCAGCTTGTTCGGCTTTCACTCAGGCGCGGCGCTTGCCACCGTGGTCGGGGTGCTGATCGAGGTGCCGGTCATGCTGCTGGTGGTGCGCATCGTCAACGCCAGCAAACCCTGGTACGAAGCGGGGCTGAGCCGTTAACTGATGGCCGCCAACTGATGCTATCGATTTTCTATTCACTTGATTCATGAGAGACACGCAAATGAGTGCAATCACCATCTATCACAACCCGGAATGTGGTACCTCCCGCAACACCCTGGAGCTGATCCGCAACAGCGGCGTGGAACCCACTGTCATCCACTATCTGGAGACGCCACCCTCCCGCGACCAGCTGGTGGTGCTGATCGCTGCCATGGGTATGCCGGTGCGGGATCTGCTGCGCAAGAACGTGCCACCCTACGAGGCGCTCGGTCTGGCGGAAGATCGTTTCAGCGATGATGAACTGATCGATGCCATGCTAGCCCACCCCATCCTCATCAACCGTCCCATCGTGGTTACCCCCCTCGGCACCAAACTGTGCCGCCCATCCGAGGTGGTGCTCGATATATTGCCCGATCAGCAAAAAGGGGCCTTCGCCAAGGAAGATGGCGAGCAGGTGGTGGATGCGAGCGGCAAGCGCCTCAAGTAATCATCTGAGTACTCAAGTACGGATTGAAACAGGGCCAGCTTCACGCTGGCCCTGTTTCGTTGTGTGAACAAGTTGAAAAAGTTATTGCGGCCAATCGTTTTACCGCTTTTTCTGTGACGAGGATCACTGTACCATCGCCGCCCGACCTGCCACCCAGCCGCATCTCCCCCTGCGATGGCGCTGGCGTCACCCGATACATGCTGTCACCCGGAACGTGAATGACCCCAGGATGGGACCCGCCACTAACCTGTAGGTTTGTGGTCTGCGTGTCGCGTGGGTCGGCACCTCTCCCGCCGGATCGCCCGCGACGCCTGTCTGCAGACTTGCCATATGAAACTCCTCTCTTCATAGGTGCAAGATGACACTGTTATTGAGTCTGGTCGGTATGCTGGCCCTGATGTTTATCGCCTGGCTGGCCAGTGAAAACCGCCGAGCCATCCGCTGGCGAACCGTGCTGGGGGCGCTCGCCCTGCAAACCGGTTTTGCTGCTCTGGTGCTCTATTTCCCCCCCGGACAAATCATGCTCGGTGCCATGAGCAATGGCGTCTCCGCCCTGCTCGGCTTTGCCGACAGCGGCATCCGTTTTGTGTTTGGCGATCTGGCCAGCAACGGCTTTATCTTCGCCGTGCGGGTGCTGCCGCTGGTGATCTTTATCAGCGCGCTGATCGCCGTGCTCTACCACTTCGGCATCATGCAGTGGGTGATCCGGGTACTGGGCGGCGCCATTCATCGTCTGCTCGGCACCAGCCGCGCCGAGTCACTGGTGGCCACCGGCAATATCTTCCTGTCGCAAGGGGAGTCGCCGCTGCTTATTCGTCCCTTCCTCGCTGGTATGACTCGCTCCGAACTCTTCGCGGTGATGACCTGCGGCATGGCCTCGGTAGCGGGCTCGGTACTGGGCGGTTACGCCGGTCTGGGTGTGGATCTGAAATACCTCATCGCCGCCTCCTTTATGGCTGCGCCGGGTGGCCTGCTGATGGCCAAACTGCTGGTGCCGGAGCAGCAGCAGGTGAGCGATCAGACCGAGATCACCCTCGACAAGAGCGACTACAGCAACGCCATCGACGCACTGGCGGGCGGTGCCATGGGCGGCATGAAGATCGCTGTGGCCATCGGCACTATCCTGCTGGCCTTTGTCAGCGTTATCACCATGATCAACGCCGGTCTCACCACGGTTGGCGAGTGGTTCGGCTGGGCCGATCTCTCCCTGCAGCAGTTGCTGGGTTATCTCTTCGCTCCGGTGGCCTGGCTGATTGGTGTGCCCGCCAGCGAGATGATGGCGGCAGGATCCCTGATTGGTCAGAAGGTGATCATGAACGAGTTCGTCGCCTATCTGGATTTTGCCAATATCAAGGCGGATCTGAGCGCCCACACCCAGATCATCATAACCTTCGCGCTCTGCGGTTTCGCCAATTTGGGCTCTATTGCGGTGCAGCTCGGCTCCATCGGCACCATGGCGCCGGAACGCCGTCACGATGTGGCCAATATGGGCTTCAAGGCAGTGTTGGCGGCGACCCTGGCCAACCTGATGAGCGCCACCCTGGCCGGGATCTTTGTCTCGCTGGCTTGATAGCGTGAGGCAATAGCCGGTTAGCCGGCGGTTCAAACAAAAGACCCCCTCTTGCCGCTTGGCAAGAGGGGGTCTTTTTATGGCTGGTTGATGGCGACAAGAGGGCGCTATCGATGTGGTGGTGCACTTCACCTTCACTTCACCGAGTGGGGGTAGGGTAGGATAATGTTTTCAGTTGGAGCTTTATCCTATGCCCACTATAGTCACTCACGCCGCTGTCCCTCTCTGTCTTGGACTGGGGCTTGGCAGCCGGATGATTCCGCCGCGCCTGCTGCTGGCCGGGGTCGCCATCGCCATGCTGCCCGATGCCGACGTGCTCGCCTTTAAACTGGGGGTCGCCTACGGCCATGTCTTTGGCCACCGCGGCTTTACCCACTCATTGCTGTGTGCCTTTGCTCTACCCACACTGGCCATGCTGTTTCACCGCCAGTTTAGGGCCAGCGCTGCCACCGTCTGGTCGTTTCTGCTGGTCTCTCTGCTCTCCCACAGCCTGCTCGATTCCCTCACCACCGGCGGCAAGGGGGTTGGCTGGCTCTGGCCGTGGCGTGACGAGCGCTTCTTCGCCCCCTGGCAGGTGATCCGGGTCGCCCC